>NZ_JBNCAQ010000035.1:0-103864 GCF_049808595.1 Streptomyces aurantiaciflavus
CCGCCGGCGGGTCCGGTGCTGGCCCGCAGGGAGATCGGGGGTGCGAGGAGGTGGTGCCGGGGCGGCGCGGTGGGATGGTCGAGCCGTTCGACGAGCAGGTCGACGGCTCGGCGGCCCATCTCCTCCGCCGGCACGTCCGCCGCGGTCAGCTGCGGGGTCACCGTCTCCGCCCACCGGCCGGCCACGACCCCCGTGACGGAGAAGTCGCGCGGCACATGGCGGCCGGCCTGGGCGAGCCCCCGGTACAGGCCCCCCAGGGCGGCCTCGTTCAGCGTGACCACAGCGGTGGTGGCCGGGTCGTCGTGCAGGATCCGCTCCATGCACGCCTGACCCGAGGCGGCGTCGTCCCCGCAGCAGTACGTCCGCACCGTCAGCCCGCGCTCGGCCGCGGCCTTGGTGAAGCCCTCCAGGCCCCGGTGCGCGGACTCGTACCCCGCCCGCAGCAACTGCTCGGGACGGTTGACGAAGGCGACCCGGCCGTGGCCGAGATCCGCCAGATGGTGCACGCAGGCCGCCGCCAGCGCGGTGTGGTCCAGACCCACCCACCAGCCGTCCTCCGGGCGGGCGGTACGGCCGATGGCGACCGCGGGGAAGCCGAGTGCGGCCAGGTGATCGACCCTGTCGTCCGCCAGCCTGATCTCCATCAGGATCGCCCCGTCGACCCGCCGCTCCCCCAGCAGCCGCTGGAACGAGCGGTCGCTGTCCACCCCGCTCGGCGACAGCAGCACGTCGTAGTCGTGGGCCGCGGCGGCCTCCACCACACTGCCGATGAAGTCCAGCTGTCCAGCTGCATCCCGGTGTAGTGGTTCCCGGCCGGCGGGAAGACCAGCCCGATCGTGCTGGTCCGGCCGTTGGCCAGCGCCCGCGCACTCGCGTTGGGCCGGTAACCCAGCTCGTCGATCACCCGCTGGATCTTCTGACGGGTGTCCTCGGACACGGGCCGCTTGCCGCTGAGCGCGTACGACACCGTGCTCCGCGAGACACCAGCCCGCTGGGCAATCTCACCGATGTTCACGGGCACTCCTTGCTGTGAGCGGTCGAATCGGTTCGACTTTTCCATGAAGTCGGTCAGGTATCCACCGTCGAACCGGTTCGCGTGCAGTGAAGTTAGGAGTAACCCGGACGACTGTCAACGCCTCGCGCCGAATTTCTCGTGCCCGCCGGGAAACGTGGGTGAGGCCCGGGGCCGCAGGCCGCGCGGACGCCGTTCCAGAACTCATCAGCCCGTCTCCCCGGCCGTCTTGACACCTCCTCATGACGCCTATAGCGTCTGGCCGAATTTCCGGACGTCGTTCCATATCTCGAACAATTGGGGCTGCCGGCCCCCTCATTACTCGCGCATCCGACCTGCGCCGACCGCGGCGGACGGCCTTGTCGTCCGCCACTGCCGCGCCCGGCGCGCGGGCGGCTACCAGTGGTCACGCACGTGACAACACGTCACCCGCTCGTGGCACCCGTAGAGAGACAGGAAACGCACATGCCCGCGGTTTTCTCCCGGCTCGCGGCGATACTGGTCGCCGCCTGCCTCCTCTTCACCTCCCAGGCCCTGGCCACACCTCAGCGGGCCGCCGCCGCCGACCCCGGCTACCTGATGGTGCACTTCACCGGGGAGGGGGCGACCAACCAGCAGATGTACCTCTCGCACAGCACCGACGGCCTGCACTGGAACGACCTCAACGGCGGCGGCATGGTCCTGCGCTCCACGGTCGGCACGAGGGGAGTGCGCGACCCCGCCCTGGTCCGCGCCCCGGGCGGCGGCAAGTACTGGATCATCGCCACCGACCTGTGCATCAGCTGCGGACAGTCGTGGGACGACGCCCAGAACAACGGCAGCCGCAACCTCGTGGTGTGGGAGTCCACGGACCTGGTCACCTGGTCACAGCCGTGGCTGCTCAACGTCGCCGGCGCGATCCCCGACGGCCGCAACGCGTGGGCGCCCGAGGCGATCTGGGACCCGGAGACCAACGACTACGTCCTGTACTGGGCGACGAACGCGACCCTCAACGGCGTACTGAAGCACCGTATTTACTACGTCCGCACCACGGACTTCCGCACCATCACCGCCCCGCAGCTGTACATCGACCGTCCCGGCACCCAGGGCATCATCGACACCCAGATCATCGAGGTGCCGTCCGGTGTCGGCGACTACCGCTACGTGCGGGCCTCCGGCGACGGGCAGATCACCCTCGAAGGCAGCAACTCGATCCTCGGGACGTGGACCAGCCTCGGCAACCTCTCCGGGATCGGGCTGACCGGCTCGCAGGTCGAAGGCCCGATGTGGATGAAGTTCAACGGCACCGACAAGTGGGCCCTCTACCTCGACCAGTACGCCACCAGCGGCGGTTACATGCCGGTCCTGACCGCCGACCCGTCCAACCCCGCCGCCTACCGGAAGCAGACGTCGACGAGCTACGACATGGGCGGCACGAAGAAGCGCCACGGCTGGATCCTGAACCTGACGGCCGCCGAGGAGAGCCGCGTGCTCGCACGCTGGCCCAACACGGCGATCAACCGGCTCCAGTCGTACAACTACCAGGACCGGTACGTGCGGCACACCAACTTCGACGTGCGCATCGACCCGAACGTCAGCCCCGCCCAGGACGCCCAGTTCCGGCTGAGGCCCGGCCTGGCGGGCTCCGGCACCGTCTCCTTCGAGTCGGTGAACTTCCCCGGCTACTTCCTGCGGCACTCCGACTTCGACTTCCAGCTGGCCTACGACGACGGCACCGGCCAGTTCGCCCAGGACGCGACGTTCCGCCAGGTCGCCGGGCTCGCGGATGCCACGTGGTCGTCGTTCCAGTCGTACAACTACCCGGACCGCTACGTCCGGCACTACGCCTACCAACTGCGGCTCGACCCGATCACCACCGCGACGGGGCGCAGCGACGCCACCTTCCGCGTGACGAGCTGACCCGCACCGACAGGGATGCCGGCGCCCTCACGGCGCGCCCGCCGGCCGCCGCCCTCGGCAACGCGCCGGCATCCCACCCGTGAGCCGTCCCGGTTCGTCACCTGGTGGCCCGCGGGCGGCTGGTCACCGCCGTCCCCCAGATCCTGCGCACCCTCACCGGCCGCGGCGGCTACCACTTCTTCTGGTGCGAGCGGTTCAGCCCTTGGGCCGGTCCCGCCGCAGCGGAGCCGGGCCGCTGCTCTCCCGCACGATCAGCTCCGGCTCGGCCCACAGGGGCAGGGCCGGGGCGGTGTCGGGTTCGAGGAGCCGGTGGAGCAGGCCGAAGCAGCCCCGGCCGAGGCCTTCGAAGTCGAGGCGGACGGTGGTCAGGGCGGGATGCGCGTAGGCGGCGTGGGGGGCGTCGTCGAAGCCCACCACGCTCAGGTCGCCCGGCACATCACGGCCCGCCTCCCTGGCCGCGCGCAGTACGCCGAGCGCCAGGTCGTCGTTGCCGCAGAGCACGGCCGTGACCGACGGGTCGGCCAGCAGCGAGCGGGCGACGAGATAGCCGGAGCGGGGGCTCCAGCCGGCGTCGAGCGGTTCCGGGAGGGGTTTGCCGGCCGTCCGCAGGGCGTCGCGCCAGCCCTCGGTGCGCTGGCCGACGCGGGTGGTGGAAGACGGGATCGCCAGGTAGTGCACGGTCTCGTGGCCGAGGCCCAGGAGATAGCGGGTGGCCTGGGCGGCGGCCGCCCGGTCGTCCAGCCAGAGCTGGGGCCGGTCGCCGGGGCGGCCGTCCTCGGGCCTTTCCACCACCGCCGCTGCCGGGAACCCGGCGGGCAGTGCCTGCCATGCCCGTACGCCCGGTGCGTCGAAGGCGATCACCAGCACCGCCTCTCCCGGCCGGCTGACCCGGGCCGTGACATCCGCGGGCTGCTGGGCCGAGCCGGCGTCGAGCACGCTGATCCCGACCGCGAAGTCAGCCGCCCTCGCCGCCTCCTCGATGCCCTTCAGGGTCGCCGAGGCACCGTACAGGGAGGTGTCGGAGGTCAGCACGGTCACCGAGCGCACCGCACCGCCGGCCAGCGCCCGGGCCATCCGGTTGGGCGTGTAGCCCATCTCGGCGATGACCTCCAGGACCCGGGCCCGGGTCGACTCCTTGACCCGGGGGTGGCCGTTGACGACCCGGGAGACGGTCTGGTGGGACACGCCCGCCCGCTGGGCGACGTCCCGGATGCTGGCGGTCTTCGGAGCCTGCGGTCCTCCGCCGGGGCGGGGGGCAGGGGTCGCTTCCTGCATGGCGGGGGCGGTTCCTCGTCGGTATGGGCCGGGCGGTGACTTCTCCCAGCCGGGCCACGAAGTCATCACAAAGAGTCGGGGCCCGTCAACCGCCTCGCCTGACGGGACGCCGGGAGAAAGTTCCCCGCGGAGTATTGCGAGACAAAATGTTACCGCTCACACTACTCCTGCCTCACCGGCGCGCACTCCAGTACCGCCAGCTACCGAATTCCGCAGAGCAGAAATGTGAACGGTAACACCGCGGGCAGGGAGCGCTCCGGACTCCCCGACCGAAAGGGTTGGCCCCATGCCATCAGGAAGAACCGCCCTGCCCCACTGGACAAGACCCATCGCCGTCCAGGCGCTGGCCCTCAGCCTGGCTCTCGGCGGGCTGGTGGCCCTGGGCGGTGGCCGGACACCGTCGGCGGACCTCGGCCGGACCGAGCCGGTCGCGGTGACCACCGACCAGGTCGCGGTCCCGCCGGCGCCGATGGGCTGGGCGTCCTGGAACAGCTTCGCCAGCAGCATCGACTTCAACACCATCAAGGCCCAGGCCGACGCACTCGTCTCGTCCGGAATGGCCGCCGCGGGCTACAAGTACGTCAACATCGACGACGGCTGGTGGCAGGGCGCCCGCGACAGCAACGGCAAGATCGTCACCGACGAGAGCCTGTTCCCCGGCGGCATGAAGGCCATGGCCGACTACATCCACAGCAAGGGCCTGAAGGCGGGCATCTACACCGACGCGGGCAAGCAGGGATGCGGCTACTACTTCCCCACCACCAGGCCCGCGGCGCCCAACACCGGCAGTGAGGGTCACTACCAGCAGGACATGCAGACCTTCCAGGAGTGGGGTTTCGACTTCGTCAAGATCGACTGGTGCGGCGGCAACGCCGAGGGCCTCGACCAGGAGACCACGTACAAGGCGATCAGCGCCGCCAACGACGCCGCGGCCGCGGTCACCGGCCGCAAGCTGGTCCTGTCGTTCTGCGAGTGGGGCACCGGCAGGCCCTGGAACTGGGCCGCGGGAGCGGCCCCGATGTGGCGCACCAGCACCGACATCATCTTCTGGGGCAACAGCCCGTCCACGGCCAACATGCTGGCCAACTTCGACAAGACGCTGCACCCGTCGTCCCAGCACACCGGTTACTACAACGACCCCGACATGCTGATGGTCGGCATGAACGGCTTCACCGCCGCCCAGAACCGCACGCACATGAGCCTGTGGGCGATCTCCGGCGCCCCGCTGCTGGCCGGCAACAACCTCACCACCATGAGCTCCACCACCGCGTCGATCCTGAAGAACCCCGAGGTCATCGCCATCGACCAGGATCCCCGCGGCCTCCAGGGCGTCAAGGTCGCCGAGGACACCAAGGGCCTGCAGGTCTACAGCAAGGTTTTGTCGGGCACCGGCAAGCGTGCCGTGCTGCTGCTCAACCGCACCTCCTCCGCCGCGTCCATCACCGCCCGCTGGGCCGACCTGGGTCTGACCACGGCCTCCGCCCACGTACGCAACGTGTGGACGGCGACCGACGCGGGAAGCCTCGCCACGAGCTACACCACCGGCGTCCCGGCCGGCGAAGCGGTGCTGCTCACCGTCTCCGGCACCGAGGCCTCCGGCACCACCTACGAGGCGGAGTCCTCCTCCAACACCCGTGCGGGCAGCGCCGCCACCGCCACCTGCGCCACCTGCTCGGGCGGCTCGCTGGTCGGCTGGATCGGCAACGGCTCCGCCAACACCCTGACGTTCAACAACGTCAACGCCTCGGCCTCCGGCGTGAAGCTCGCCACCCTCGCCTACGTCAACGGCGACAGCACCGCCCGTACGGCGACGCTCCAGGTCAACGGCCAGCAGCCCACGGTGGTCTCGTTCCCGCCGACCGGCTCCTGGACCACCCCCGGCACCGTCTCCGTGCTGGTCGGCATGGCCAAGGGCGCCAACACCATGAAGTTCTCCAACAGCGGGGGCTGGTCGCCCAACCTCGATGCCGTGCTCCTTCAGGGCATCCCGGGCGCCAACGGCAACGAGATCATCGGGACCGCCTCCCACCGCTGCCTGGACATCGCCAAGAACGCGATCGCCAACGGCACCCAGCTCACCCTGTGGGACTGCGTCGGCGGACACAACCAGACCTTCACGTACACCTCACGCGGCGAGCTCGTGGTCTACGGCAACAAGTGCCTCGACGCCGACAACAACGGCACCGCCAACGGTACGAAGGTCATCATCTGGGACTGCACCGGCGGCACCAACCAGAAGTGGACCGTCAACACCGACGGCACCCTCACCAACAACCTGTCCGGCCTCTGCCTCGACGCCGTGGGCAGCGGCACCGCCAACGGGACGAAAATCGACCTGTGGACGTGCAACGGCGGGACCAACCAGAAGTGGACGCTCAACTGATGGACTGACGTCGCTGCTCGATTCCCGGGCGGAGGAGACCGGGTACTTCACGGCATCCCCGCCGGCGTCCGCAGGAGAGCCCGGGTCGCCGCATGGCTCGGGGCGGTGAAGACGGTGGACGTGGGGCCGGACTCGACGGTGCGGCCCCCGTCGAGGACGGTGACCGTGTCGGTGCGGTCGGCGACGAGGGGGAGATCGTGGCTGACGAGGACGAGGGCCGTGCCGCGCTCCTCTCGCAGCCGGAACAACAGGTCCATGATCGCCTCGGCGGTGGCGGAGTCCAGCGCCGAGGTCACCTCGTCGCAGATCAGCACGTCCGGGTCGGCGGCCAGCGCCCGCGCGATGGCCACCCGCTGACGCTGTCCGCCGGACAGTTCGTGCGGGTAGCGGGAGGCGAACTCCGGCAGCAGGCCCACCTGTTCGAGCAGGCCCGCCACCCTGGCCGGCACCTCACGGGACGCGCACCGCCGGTGCAGCCGCAGCGGCCTGCCGATCGCGGCGCCGACCGTGCGGCTGGGGTTGAGGGCGCCGAGCGGGTTCTGCGTGACGAGCTGGACGCGACGCCGCTGTTCGCGGCTGCGGCCGCGCGGCCCGGTGCTCAGCGGCACCCCGTCGAGGCGGATCGTGCCCGCGCTGATCGGCTGCAGCCCGGCCACGGCACGAACGAGGGTGGTCTTCCCGGAACCCGAGGCGCCGACGATGCCGGTCGCCGATCCGGGGGCGACCGTCAGCGTGACGCCGTCGAGCGCCGGGGCGTCCGAGCGTCGGCCGAAGGTGACACGGAGGTCGCACACGTCGAGCACGGGTACGGCCGCCGATCCGGGGTCCTGCGGCCCGCGCCCCGCCGGGCTCTCGGCCGGCGCCTCGGTCCTGCCGGAGGTACGGGGCCGGGGGACTCGCGCGCCGAGTTCCACCACCTCGTCCGCAATCCGCTCGACGAGTTCGGGGTCGTGGCAGGAGAGCGCGACGGCCAGTTGGTGCTCGCCGGCGAGGTGACACAGCAACTCGCCGATCTCGTCCCGGAGTTCGGGGTGCAGCCCGGCGGTCGGCTCGTCGAGGAGAAGAACCCCGGGGCGGCGGGCCAGAGCGCGGGCGAGGGCCACGCGGCGCTGCTGTCCGCCGGACAGGGCGGCCGGCCGCCGCATGGCGAGGCGGCCGTCGTCCGGGAGCCGCACCTCGGCGAGGAGTGCCCGCACCGCCTCCGGGGTGCGGTCCGCGGAGAGTTCGCGCAGGAGGGAGCGCACGCGCATCCGGGGGTTCAGGCCCGAGCCGGGGTCCTGACCCACATAGGCGAGCCGCTCGCGGCGCAGGGCACGCAGCTCCCGTTCGGACAGGGCGAACACGTCGCGGCCGAGGACTTCCACGTGCCCGGAGGTGCGCTCGGTGCCGGGCGGCAGGAGGCCGGTGAGGGCCCGCAGCAGCGTGGTCTTGCCCGAGCCGGACGGGCCGGTCAGGGCGACCAGCCGGCCCGGCCGCAGGGTGAGTCGGGCATCCCGCAGCAGGATCCTCCCGTCGGGGGCGGCCACGGTGAGGTCCGTGATCCGAGCGGCCGGGGTGGCGGCGGGCGTGGGGGAGTCGTCCTTCCGGGACCGGTCGGTCGTGTGGCTCACAGGACGGTCACCGCCTTCCGGCCGGTCTGCGGGGCGAGGGCGGCCGCCGCGAGGTTGACGCTCAGGGCGAGCAGGCCGACGGCGGCGCTGGGGACGACCACGGCCCAGGGGTTGAGCAGGATGCCGGAGGAGTTCTCGCGGATCATCAACGCCCAGTCGGCGGCGGGGGGTTGGGGACCGACCTGGAGGAAGCCGGCGGTGGCGACCAGGTAGACGGCGGCGACGAAGCGCAGGCCGAACAGGGCGAGGAGGGTGGCCCGGAGGTTGGGCAGCACTTCGCGCAGAACCAGGTGCCACAGCCGTTCACCGCCCGCCGCCGCGGCCTCGACGTAGCCGGACGCGGCGACCGGGCCGGCCGCGCCGGCCGCGAGGCGCACCGCGTACGGCACGCCGAGGACGACGGCGGCGGCGATCACCGCGAGTCGGCCGCCGTCCGGCCAGGAGAGGGTGACGAGGAGGATGCCGAGCACGGCGGGCAGCAGCATCACCACGTCGGCGGTGCGTTCCACCAGGCGCCCGACGCGGGGCCGGAGCGCGCCGATCGCGCCGAGCACCGCGGCACTGCCGGTGACGAGCACCGCGACGAGCAGTGCGGAGAGGACCAGGTCGCGGCCTCCGGCCAGGAGTCTGCTGAGCACGTCCCGGCCGAGCTGGTCGCCGCCGAGCAGGGCGTCCGAGCCGGGTTCCGCATAGGGTGCGGTGACCGGGGCGTCGATGGGATGCGGCGCGATCGCGGGCCCGACGACGGCCAGGCAGACGAGCAGCAGCGCGGGCAGCACGCGTACGGCGGTGGCGCGCAGGCGGGGGCTCATCGGCTGCCTCCCGCCGTCACGTCCCGTACCAGGTCGGCCAGGAGCAGCACGCCGGTGATGACCGCGCCGGCGAGGGCCGTCACGCCGGCGATCACGGGGCTGTCGCGGTCGGTGACCGCCGATGCCAGGACCGAGCCGACGCCGGGGTAGTTGAAGACGGTCTCCACGACGACGGCGCCGCCGAGGAGCATGCCGGTGGAGGTGGCGAGGCCGGCGGTGATGGTGGGCAGGGCGCCGGGCAGGACGTGGTGGGTGAGGACGCGGTGCGGCGGGAGTCCGTCGAGGACGGCGGTCTCCACGTGCGGGGCGCGGGCCTCGTCGGCGAGGGCGGCGCGCACGATGCGTACGTTCCAGCCGGCCTGCGGGACGGTCAGGGCGAGTGCGGGCAGGATCAGCATGGTCCAGTCGGAGGGGGTTCCGTCGGCGTCGGTGAGGGTGACGGCGGGCAGCCAGCCCGTCCACAGCGACAGCACCAGGACCAGGGCGACGGCCACCACGAACTCGGGCAGCGCGAGGACCGCGGTGGCGGTGGCCGACACCGCCCGGTCGACCCGTCCGCCGGGCCGGAGCGCGGCCCAGCAGCCGAGGGCGACGGACACCACCGTGGTGAGCAGCAGCGCGAGGCCGCCGAGGAGGAGGGTGTTGGGGAACGCCGTGGACAGCAGGTCGGTGACCTTCTCGCCGCGTGCCGAGGTGCCGAGGTCTCCGGTGGGCAGGCCGCTCATCCAGTTCCAGAAGCGTTCCAGGACCGGCCGGTCGAGGCCGAGGAGCCGTCGTCGTTCCGCGGTGTCGGCGGCGCTCTCGCCGCGTTCGGAGGTGGCGTCCGCGGCGTCGCCCGGCAGCAGTTCGACCGTGCCGAAGACCAGTGCGAGGAGCACGCCGAGCAGGACCGCCCGTTTCAGGACGACGAGGCCGACCCGGGCGGTGATCAGCAGGGCGGGCGCACGGGCCGGCCGGGCCTTCTCCACCGTGGGAGAGGGCCCGGCCGGCGTGGCCGTGTCCGGAATCAACGGGCCAGCCATGCCTGTTCGACCTGGACCCTGCCGTAACCGGGCAGCGTGGGCAGTCCGTTCACCTTGGGACCGGCGAGGTCGATGCCGTCGGCCATGCCCCACAGCAGGTAGCCGGAGCTGTCGTACTCGATCTGCTGGAGTTCCTTGAGGAGTTGGGTGCGCCGGGCGGCGTCGGCGGTGCCGATGGCCTTCTGGTAGGCCGCGTCGAACGCGGAGTCCTTCCAGCCGGCCTCGTTCTGGCCGCTGTCGGAGACCATGGTCTTGCTGGCGAAGAAGACGACGGAGTCGTTGGTGCCCCAGTAGGTGGTGTAGAGGTCGCCCTTGAGCCAGGTCTTGTCCCAGAAGGTCGCCGACTCCTGCTTGACGACCTTGATCTTGACGCCGGCCTCACGGACCTGGGTGGCGAAGAGGGTGGCCGACTCGGCGAGGCCGGAGATGTCCTCGGTGGTGTACAGCTCGTACGTCCTGGAGGTGTCGAACTTCGCCTCCTTCAGCAGTTCCCTGGCCCTGGCGAGGTCGCGGGTGCGCTGCGGGACGCTCTTGTCGTAGGCCGGGTCGCCGGTGCCCAGGATGTCGTTGGCGACGGTGCCGTAGCCGGACAGGACCTGCTCGACCATGGCCTCGCGGTCGACGGCCAGGCGCAGTGCCTCGCGGACCTTCGCGTCGGCGAAGGGGCCGTCGGCGGTGCGCATGACGATGGGCATCGCCATGTCGTTGGGGCGGCGAACGGTCTGGATGTCCTTGCGGCTTTCGGCGGTGCGGGCGGCGACGGCGCCGACGTTGGAGGCGAGGTCGATCTGCCCGGCGAGGAGGGCGCTCGCCATGGCCTGCGGGCTCTCGAAGATCTTGACCTCGATGGCGTCGAGGTACACCTCGCCGCCGTACCAGTCGTCGTTGCGCACGAGGCGGGCGTTGCCGCCGCGGAACCAGTCGAGCTTGAAGGGGCCCGTGCCGGGCGCCTTGGCGATGTCCTTGTCGGTGGTGCCCTTGGGGACGACGAACGTGGTGAGCCGGGTCAGCAGGGGCAGTTCGGCGTTGGCGTAGTCGGAGACGAGGACGACGGTGTCGGCGCCCTCGGCGCTGATGTTCTTCTCCTGGATGCCCGGCAGCCGGGAGGCGCCGGCCGGGGTGGCCCGCAGGCGCTTGAGCGAGAAGACGACGTCCTCGGCGGTGACCGGTGAACCGTCGTGGAACTTCGCGCCCTTGGCCAGGGTGAACCGCCAGGTCTTCAGGTCCTCGGACGACTTCCAGCTCGCGGCGAGACGGGGTGCGGTGTTCGGCTTGGCGCCGGGCACGGTGAGGGTGTCGTAGAGCAGGCTGATGATGAGGTAGTCGCTCTCGTTGGCCTGACTGCCGTGCGGGTCGCGGGTGATGGCGCCTGCGCGGCCGAGCGCGCCGACCCGCAGGGTGCCGCCCTTGCGCGGCTTGGCCGTGCCGCCCGTGGCGGATCCGGTCGGCTCCTCGTCGCCGCCTCCGCAGGCAGTGAGCAGGGCACCCGCCCCGATGGCCCCACCCATCCAAAGGATGTGACGTCGCGTCAGCTCCACTTGTCCCTCGTTTTCCCGCAGTTGGCCGGTTTGCTTAGCCTTACCTACCCTGTGCCGGGCCTGTGCGACAAGACCACCGGCCATGTGACATAGGTCTAACTTAGGTAAGCCTTCCCTGACATCTGTGGGCTGGCTATGTTTCCGACGGGCTGCCCGAGACCGCGTCCGACCCACGCGGGCCCACCTCGGAAGGCCTTCGTCGCCATGCCCGGAGATCACCGCCCACTCTTGCCCGCACCGGAACGGACGGATCCCCCATGCCCACGGGAATCGCACCCGTACGCCCGCTCGATCCCGACTCGGTGGCCGAACTGACCGCCGCCGCCCGCGCCTTGCTCACCTCGTACGACGGTTCACCCACCCATCCGGGCCTGCTGGCCCGAATCCCCGCTGCCGCCGCCTCGTTGAGCGACCGGATACGCCACGCCTGCCGCCCCGTGGACACCGCCGACGGGCTGTTCGTGCTGCGGGGCCTGCCCGTCGACGACGCGGCGCTCGGCCCCACCCCCGACCACTGGTCGACCGCCGGTGACGCCGGTGCCGTGTACGACGTCGTCCTGCTCCTCCTCTCGACGGTGATGGGCACCCCCATCGCCTGGGAGGGCCAGCAGGACGGCCGGTTCGTGCACAACATCGTGCCCAGTCCCGGCCACGAGGAGGAGCAGACCGGCGCCAGCAGCAGCGTGCTGCTCAGCCCGCACACCGAGGACGCCTTCCATCCCGGCCGGGCCCACCTCCTGGTCCTCGGCTGCATGCGCAACCACGACGCCGTCGCCACCACCGCCGCCGGCATCCGCAACGTCGCACTCTCGGAGGCCGACGTGGAGTTGCTCAGCCGACCGGTCCTGCCGATCCTGCCGGACGACGCCTACGAGGAGGCCCAGGGGTACGAGGGCGAGCCGCCCGCCGTGCCGACTCTGTGGCAGTCGGAGGAGGGCCTGACCCTGCGCTTCGACCCCGCCTACACCCCGCTGGACAGGGCGCCCGAGGACCACCGCGCGGCCTACGCCCGGCTGGAGGAGGAACTCGCCCGCGTCAGCGTCGCGGTGAGCCTGAAGCCCGGCGAGGTCCTGGTCGTCGACAACGACCTGGTGGTCCACGGCCGGGTCCCCTTCAAGGCCCGTTACGACGGCACGGACCGTTGGCTGAAACGTTCCTCCGTGCGGGTGCGGGGCCGCCGCACCCGACCGCCCGCCGAGGAGTCGGAGCACGGCTACGGCCAGGCCGCGGTGGAGGCGTACGCATGACCGGAACCGACATCGACGTCCAGGCGAGCGAGGGGAACCCCATGGCACCCGACGACAGGACACTGCGCGTCCTCAGCACCAGCGACGTGGCCGGCATCGACATCACGCTGTCCGACGTGGTCTCCGTGGTGGAGCAGGCGTACCGCACGCTGGCGGACGGCCGCTCCGACAACCCGCGCAAGCTCACCGTGAAACCCGAGGACGGCCACTCGGTCGCGTACGCGATGCTCGGCCGGGACGGGGTGCGCGGGGTCGTCGCGATCAAGACCTCCTACAAGTACGGCCTCCACGAGGACCGCGACAAGCAGCACTACTACACGACGCTGACCCTCTACGACGACGCCACGGGCCTGCCGGTCGCGATGATGGACTGCGGCCGCGTCGGGGCACTGCGCACCCCGGCCGTCTCCGCGCTCCTCGCCCGCGAACTCGCCGCCCCCGACAGCCGCAGCGCCCTCGTCGTCGGCACCGGCGTCCAGGGCCGGCTCGCGCTGCCCTTCCTGCTGACCACCCTGCCGGACCTGGACCGGCTGATGCTCTTCGGGACCCACCCGGACGGCGTCCGGGCCGTCCGTGAACAGCTGCACGACCACTTCCCCGAGCGGGAGCTGGAGATCGTGACGGATCTGCGCACGGCCGCCGAGGAGGCGGACATCGTGCTCGCCACCGCCGGCCCCAACACGCCCGCGTCCGTCGAGGCCGAGTGGCTGAAGGCATCCGCCCTGTCCGTGCTGGTCGGGTACGGCATCGCGCCCTCCACCCTGCACACGGCCGACCGCGTCATCGCCACCAGCGAGGCCCAGATGCGGGTCACCGGCACCGACATGGCGGACGCCGACGGGCAACTGCGCGACGTGGACGCCGAGTTCCCCGAGGTGCTGGCGGGCCGCGCGCGGGGCCGTACGGATCCCGGTCAGCGGATCTTCGCGTACAACAGCGGGCTGGTCGTCACCGACATCGCGCTCGGTCACCGGTTCGCGCAGCTCGCGCTCGCGCAGGGGCTCGGTACGGCGGTGCCGTTGTGGACGTGACGACGAGCGCCCCGCCGTCGCTGCCCGCGCACACGACGGACGAGGTGCGGTCGGTCCTCGCCGACCCGCTGCTCCAGGAGCTGCACCACGGCCTCGGCGGCCCGTACCACCTGCTGTTCCCCGGGCGGTTCGACACCAACGCCGCCGCGTTCCGCGCGGCGATGGCCCAGGCCGGGGTCGACGGGCAGATCTACTTCGCCAAGAAGGCCAACAAGGCGGCCGTGTACGTCGAACGGGCCGCCGCGCTGGGCCTGGGCGTGGACGTGGCGAGCCACGGGGAGCTGCGTGAGGCGCTGGCGCACGGGGTGCGCGGCACCGATGTGGTGGTCACCGGGCCGGCCAAGTCGGAGCAGCTGCTCCGGGTCGCGGTGCTCCAGGGGGCGCTGGTCGCCGTGGACGCCCTGGACGAGCTCGACCGCGTTCTGGCGGTCGCGAGCGACGTCGGGCGTACGGCACGGGTGCTGCTCCGCCGACTGCCCTCCGTCCAGCCGCACAGCCGCTTCGGGCTGGACGCCGGCGAGACCGAGGCGGCGCTGCGCCGCTGCGCCGACCGGGACGGCGCCGTCGACCTGGAGGGCTTCAGCTTCCATCTGTCCGGCTACGACGTCCGCCAACGCGCGGACCTGGCCGGGGAGTCGGTACGACTGTGCCGGCGCGCCCGGGAGCTGGGGCTGCGCGCCGACCGGGTCAGCATCGGCGGTGGCTTCGCGGTCGACTACGTGGGGGCGCGGGACTGGCGGCGGTTCTCCGAGGAGCAGCGGCCCGAGCACTACCACGCGGGCAAGGCCTTCGCCGGCTTCTACCCCTACCACTCCCCCGTCGCCGGCGCCGACGCCCTGCGCGCCGTGCTGGCGGCCACGCCCGCCGGTGAACACGCGTCCCTGGCCGGGCTGCTGAGGTCCGCGGGGGTTCGGCTGCTCGTCGAGCCCGGACGGGCGCTGCTCGACCAGGCCGGGTGCACGGTGTTCGCCGTGCAGGGCGTCAAGGAGCGCGAGGGCTACGCGATCCTCACCGTGGACGGCACCAGCCTGAGCCTGTCCGAGCAGTGGTTCGAGAGCGAGTACCTGCCGGAGCCGGTGCTGGTGCCGGGTACGCCGTACGGCGACCGTGACGGCCCGTACCCGGCCTGTGTGGGCGCCGCCACCTGTCTGGAGTCGGACCTGCTGACCTGGCGCAAGGTCCCCTTCCCGGTCCGGCCGGCCGCCGGTGACCTGCTGGTGTACCTCAACACGGCGGGCTACCAGATGGACTCCAACGAGTCGCCGTTCCACGAACTGCCCCTACCGCCCAAGGTCGTCATCGAGCATCCCGTCGACCAGTCCGCCTCCGCCCGTCCCCGCTGGCGTCTCGACCGCCACCCGTAGGGAGTTCTCAGCCATGCACCCTCTGGACCACCCCCTGCACCGACCGCCCGTCGTCCGCCAGGTGTCCGAACTCATCGGCGCCACCCCGCTGTTCGAGCTGTGCCGCACCGAGAGCGACGCACGGCTGCTGCTGAAGCTGGAGCAGTTCAACCCGACCGGGACGGCGAAGATCCGCATGGCCCGGCAGATGGTGATCGACGCCGAGGAGCGCGGGCTGCTGCGCCCCGGCGGCCGGATCATCGAGTCCACCTCGGGCAACACCGGCCTCGGTCTCGCGGTCGTCGCCGCGGAGCGCGGCTACACGTTCACCGCGGTCGTCGACCACCACGCCGCCAAGGACAAGCTGCGCGCCATGAAGGCCATGGGCACGGAACTCGTCTACGTCGCCGACGAGGGCGACGACGACCTCGCAACGGCCGCGCGTGAGGAGCTGGCGGAGCGGATGGCCGCTGAGTCGGACAACGCGTACTTCACCGAGCAGCACAACAACCTCGCCAACGGGGTCGGTTACCACCCGGTGGCCCGCGAGCTCGACGCCGCGCTGGAGGGCCGTATCGACGTCCTGATCGGCGCGGTCGGCACCGGCGGCGGACTGTTCGGCACCGGGGGCGAGCTGCGCCGTACCGTGCCCGGGGTCAGGATCGTCGGGGTCGAGCCGAAGGGCTCCATCGCCTACGGGCCGCCCGCGCACGACTACCACCAGTCGGGGACCGGCACTCCGGAGGGCGCGACGATCGGCGCCATGGTCGACTACTCGCTGCTGGACGAGGGCGCGAAGGTCGGCGACATCGAGGCCTTCGCCACCGCGCGGGCCGTGGCCCGCCGGACCGGGCTGCTGCTCGGCGGCTCGGCGGGCGGGGTGGTGTACGAGGCGCTGACCCGTATGACCTCGCTCGCGCCGGGGACGACCATGGTCGCCCTGATCAACGACGGTGGGGAGAAGTACCTGGACACCGTCTTCGACGACGACTGGATGGGCGCCCGGGACCTGCTCTCCCCCGACGTCGAACGCGAGGTGGACGAGCTGCTCGCCAAGCTCCGCCGCGTCGCGCCGGGAGCCCGGGCGGACCGCGTCTCCCCGGGGGACGACCCCCGGACCCCCGGCCGGACGAGCGGGTCCGCCAAGGTGCCCGGCGTGGACATCGCCAGGGAAACCTGAGTATTACTCCCGTCGTACCGACCCCCACCCACAGGAACGGAACCGATGCCGCCCGCCCTCGCCCGCCTCCTCGGCGACAGCCGCGCCCTCGCCTCACTCGCCGTGCCGCTGGCGCTCACCCAGCTCGCCCAGGTCGCCCTGACCACCACCGACACCGTCATGATGGGCCTGCTCGGCACCGAGGCCCTGGCGGCGGGCGGCCTCGCCATGGTGATCTTCAACCAGCTGCGCACGATGGGCGTCGGCATGGTCACCGCCGTCGGCAACCAGGTCGCGGCGGCCGACGCGCGGGCGGAGTCCGCCGGCTCGGAGGACGGTGAGGCCGCCCAGGAGGAGGTCCGCGACCTCGTCCGGGCGAGCCTGTTGCTGTCGACCCTGGTCGGGGTCGCGGGCGCCGTCCTGATGGTGCTCGTCGGGCACGCCGTGATCTGGCTCGGCCAGGACCCGGACGTGGTCGACGCCGCCAAGCCGGTCCTCTACACGATGGCGCCCGGTCTGGTCCCCTGCCTGTGGTTCCAGGCGATACGGCAGTTCACCGTCGGCATGCGCCGCCCCCAGGCCCTGCTGCGCATCACCCTCGCCTCGATCGCCGTCAACGCGGGCCTCAACTGGGCCCTCATCCACGGCACCTGGATCTTCCCGGAGCTGGGCCTGCCGGGCATCGGCCTGTCCACCAGCCTGGTGTACGCCCTGTCGTGCCTGGCCCTGTACCTCTCCGCCCGGCGCGACGCCCGGCTCGCCCCGGTGCTGTCGCTCAGCATCTGGAAGACCCGCCCGGCCACCCTGCGCAGGCTCACCGGGCTGGGTACGCCGATCGCCGCCACCTATGGCTCCGAGGCGGGTTTCTTCTTCGTCGTCGCACTCTTCGCGGGCAGCTTCGGCACGTCGGCGCTGGCCGCGCACACCGCCGTCAACCAGCTCGTCTACATCGTCTTCCAGATAGCCGTCGGCCTCTCCCACGCCGCGTCCATCGGCGTCAGCCGGGAGCTGGCGCTGCACCACCTGGCCGCGGCCCAACGGCTGAAGACCACGGCCCTGGCGTGCGCGGCGGCGGTGATGACCGTGGTCGGGGTGATGTACGTGACCGTGCCCGGCCTGGTGCTCGCCCCCTTCTTCGACAGCGGTGACGACAGGGCGGTCGAGATCGCCACCCAGCTGCTCCTGGTCGCCGCGGTGCTGCAGTTCTTCGACTGCGCCCAGAACATCGGCGTCGGTCTGCTGCGCGGCCTCGACGACACCAAGGGCGGCTTCCGGGTCACCCTCGTCGGCTACTGGCTCGTGGGCCTGCCCGCCGCGGTCCTCCTCGGCCTCGCCCTCGGCTGGGACACCCTCGGCATCTGGCTCGGCCTCCTCATCGGCCTCGCCACCACCGCCGTACTCCTCCTGACCCGCTACAACCGAGGCCTCGGCCGTCTGCCCAGGGCCGCGGAACCGGCGCCGTCCCGCGCCTGATCGCCGGCGTGCCGGGCATCCCGGTCCACGGCGCGGGCCTCCGGTCGCCGTGGCCTGCGGCGTCCGGTGCGGGCAGCGGCCTCCGCGAGAGGGCGGCGGCGATGCGGGGGGGGGGGGAGGGCGCACCACCGCCGCCGGTCGAGGGCAGCCGCTGCTCGGCAGGCCCCGTCCCTAGGACGGGGTGACGGTGTCGTGCGACCGGTTGCGGCCCAGGCGGTCGCGGACCAGTGCGACGACGACCACGCCCACGGCCACCAGGGTGGACAGGACCACCTGGTCGCGGCCGCCGCCGTCGGCGGTGTCGGTGAGCATGTAGCCCAGGACGAAGGTGATCATCGCGATGGTGGCCCAGGTCAGGTACGGGTAGAGCCACATCCTGATGACCAGCTTGTCCGGCGCCTCCCGCTGCAGGGTCTTGCGCATCCGCAGCTGGGAGAAGCAGATCACCAGCCAGACGAACAGGGCGATCGCGCCGGAGGAGTTCAGCAGGAACTGGAAGACGGTGTCCGGCCACAGGTAGTTGAAGGCGACGGCGACGAAGCCGAAGACCACCGAGGCCAGAATGGCCGCCTGCGGCACTCCGCGGCCCGTGGTCCTGCCGAAGGCGGCCGGGGCGTCGCTGCGGCGGCCGAGCGAGAACGCCATCCGGGAGGCGGTGTACAGGCCGGAGTTGAGACAGGACAGCACCGAGGTGAGCACGATGGCGTTCATGATCTGGCCGGCGTGCGGGATGCCGATGGAGTTCAGTGCGGCGACGTACGAGCCGTCCTTGAGGATGGCCGGGTCGTCCCAGCGCAGCAGCGACACCACGACGAGGATCGAGCCCAGGTAGAACACGGCGATCCGCCAGATCACGCTGTTGGTGGCCTTGGTGACCGCTGCCCGCGGGTCGGCGGTCTCGCCGGCGGCCAGGGTGACGATCTCGCTGCCCATGAAGGAGAAGACCACCATCAGGATGCCGGTGAGGATCGCGCCCGGACCGTTGGGCAGGAACCCGCCGTGCGCGGTGAGGTTGGAGAAGCCGGATGCCGGGTGGTCCGAACCGGGCAGCAGGCCGAAGATCGCGAGTCCGCCGATCACGATGAACGCGGCGATGGCGACGACCTTGATCCCGGCGAACCAGAACTCGAACTCGCCGTAGGAGCTGACCGAGGCGAGGTTGGTGGCGGTCAGGACCACCATGACGATCAGGGCCCAGCCCCACTGCGGGACCGCGGGGATCCACCCGGCCAGGATCTTGGCGCCGGCGGTCGCCTCGACAGCGAGCACCACGACCCAGAAGAACCAGTACAGCCAGCCGATGGTGAAGCCGGCCCAGCGGCCCAGCGCACGGTCGGCGTAGGCGGAGAACGATCCGGAGGTGGGATTGGCCGCGGCCATCTCGCCGAGCATCCGCATGACGAGGACGACGAGAACACCGACGAGCAGGTAGGAGATCAGGATGCCGGGGCCGGCCGCGGCGATGCCGGAGCCGGAGCCGACGAACAGGCCGGCGCCGATGACACCGCCGATCGCGATCATCGACAGGTGGCGGTTCTTCAGCCCGGCCTGCAGGCCGGATCCTTCTGGGGCGCTTGGGCCGGTGGTCACCGAATCGGTGGTGGGAAGAGGGGCTCGTGTTGTCATCTCGACATCCAGGGAGCGAGTGGGGACGAGGGAAGGTCCGGCGGGACCGGTCGGGGTGGCCGGGAGGATTCCGCCGGGCGGGGCGTGCGAGGTGCCGGGGGACGGGGCGGGTGGCGATCACGGTCGTGGAGAGGGCATGGTGGACCGCGGCCTCCGGGCCCGGTGCCTGCTGGACCGGTCGTGCCGGTGGCGGTCAGGAAAATAGTTCACGACGATCGAAAAAAACAAGGGGTCCTGTCGTCCGCCCCATGGCGTCCGTGCGCCGCCCACCCAGGGCGCCCCGCCCCGCCCACGCCCTGCCGACGGACCCCGACGACGCTCCTGTCAGGGCGCGAATTCCCTGCTCAGGCCCATGGCGGCCCGGCCGCCGGCCTGACCCTCCCCCAGCTTCCGGGCCGGTCACCGCGAGGTCTTGTTTAACTGTTCACCTTGCTCTAATTTTTCCTCCATCGCGATCCGCTACTCCCCTCGCGACGCCCCCGCAGTGCCGTCCCCCAGCTGTTCCGAGCCGCTTCGGAAACCTCCTCCCGACGTCCCCCTCGCCCAGGGAGCTCCCATGCAGCACACCGTGGCATCGTCACGGGAACCGCCCCCGGCCCCTCCCGCTCACCGAGCACGAGCCCGCCCCCGGCGGGGCGCACGCCGGGACGTCGGCAACCGTGTTCGTCGCGGACCCCGGCCGCGATCAGCGGGCCGTTAGGGTGGCGCCGTGGTGAATGCAGCGGGCAAGTTCGGGCCTTACCACCAGCCAGGCCCGGCTCCTACGACCTCGGTCATCGGCGTGGGACACGCCCGTGCGCTGCCCCTCGGCGGCCAGAGCGGATCCGATCTCGTCCGGTCGCGGATCGCGCTGCGGGTACGCCTGCGATCGGTGCAGCCGGGGGACCGGCTGCCGGACGCCGGGGTCCTCGCCGAGGAGCTGGGGATCAGTGAGATCACCGTGCGCCGCGCCCTGGAGGGCATGTGCCAGGACGGCCTGCTCGACCGCCGGCGCGGACGGGCGGGCGGAACCTTCGTCGCGCAGGGCTGGGACACGGTCGTCGCCCTGATGCACGACGCCGAGGAAGCGGCTTCACTGGACGCTTTCCATCTGCTGCTCGAGTGCGGCCTCGTGGCGCACGGTTCGGGAGAGGTACCGGCCGAGCGGCTGGACGGACTGCGCGCACTGGTCGAGGAGATGGAACGGACCGACGACCCGGCACGCCTGGCCGAGCTGGAGACCCGCTTCCACCTGGACCTCGCGGAGGCGCTCGGCGGCGCCGGAATCCGCGAGTTCGCCGCCGATCTGCTCGGCCGCCTGTGCCTGCTGCTGCCCGCGCCGCAGCCCGAGGCGGTACGGGCGCAGAACCGCTGCCACGCCGAACTGCTCACCGAACTCGGGCGGGGTGCGACCGATCCGGCCGTGCGGGCGGTGAAGGCACACCAGCGTTCCCGGCACCGCTGACGCCCGGCCCGTGCCCGCCCGACCCTCGACAGCCCGCGCACCCACCACGCCGCCACACCGCACGAGGAGTTGCCGCCATGCCCCACCCCGGAGCCGGTCCGCTGTCCCCGCCGGGTCCCGTCGGCGGCGCGCCCCAGCGGCTGCGCGGCGGCGTCCTCGGCATGGCGGACATCGCCGCCGCGACGATGGCCAACGTCGGCCCGGCCATGAGCTTCTTCTTCGGCTTCGCCTTCCTGGCCACCACCGCGGGGGTGGCGTCGCCACTGACCATCGCGGCCGCGGGTGTCGCGGTCGCGCTCCTCGGCAACACGCTGGCGGAGTTCTCCAGGGCGCACCCCTCGGCGGGCAGCTTCATCACCTTCGTCGGCAGGACGTTCGGACCGGTCAGCGCGGTGACCACGGCGCTGTTGGCGGCGCTGGGCTACATCATCGCGATGGCCGGCGTCGTCTCGATCTCCGGCGGGTTCGTGCAGATCACCCTGCACCACTACACGGGCGTGGACCTGCCGTGGATCATCTGGACGCTGGTGCTCACCGGGCTGGCGGTGGTGCTGATGCTGCGCGGGGTGGTGGTCTCCACCAAGTGGGCCGGCTACTTCTTCGGCGCGGAGATGCTGGTGCTGGTCGTGGTCTCGGTCGCGGCGCTGGTGGAACACCGCGGCCAACTGTCCTTCGACCCGTTCCTGCCCAGCCACATCAGCGACGGTTTCAAGGGACTGGCGGCGGGCTTCCCGCTGGCGGTGTACCTGTTCATCGGCTGGGAGAACTCGGCGGCACTCGCCGAGGAGACGGAGAATCCGCGGCGCAACGTGGGCCGCGCGGTGTTCTCCTCCGTCGCGATCATGACGGTGAGTTACATTCTCTTCGCCTACGCGACGGTGACCGGCTTCGGCTACGACGTGACCGCACTCGGGGCGTCCCGGATCCCCTTCATCGAGGTGGCCCACGACACCCTCGGCGTGCTGGCGTTCCTCGCCTACCTCGGCGGTCTGACCTCCACCCTCGGCGTGCTGATCGCGGGCATCAACTCCCAGGCCCGCCTGGTGTTCAACGCCGGACGCGAGGGTCTGCTGCCCTCCTTCTTCGGTTACGTCCACCCCATCCGCCGCACCCCGAACAACGCGATCGTCACCTTCACCGCCATCGCCCTGCTGATCATCGGCGGCTGGGGTCTGGGGCACCTGCTGGGCTCGGACGGCCGCTCGATGAACCCGGTGGTCTTCTTCACCGAGTCCTCGACGCTCGGCGCCATCCTGATCCTGCTGGTCTACCTCGCCTCCAACATCGCCCTGCCCCTGTACTACCGCAGGTACCGCCCGCAGGAGTTCCGGGTGGTCCGGCATCTGGTGCTGCCCGCGCTCGGCACGGTGGCCATCCTGGTCCCGCTGTACTACCTCGCCAAGCCCGGCCAGCCCGCGCCGTACAACTGGTTCCCCTACGCGGCGATCGGCGCCCTGCTCGCCGCCGTCGGCTACGCGGCCCTCCTGGTCCGCCGCGACCCGACCCTGGCCGAACGCGTCGGCTCCATCGTCGCCGACGCGGACTGAGCCCGGCGGTCCGGTACGGCCCGTGCGCGGCGTTGCCGGTTCAGCCGTTCTTGCGGGCCACCGCGCCGTAGATGCCGATCGGCGGGGTGTCGGGCGCGAGGGGCTCGTCGGGGCGCCAGTCCGGGACCAGGGTCAGGCCCGGGTCGATCAGCGTGAAGTCGCCGAAGAAGTCCAGGACGCGGGAGCGGGTTCGGGGATTCATGGTGGCGCTGGCGTTGTTGTAGACGGCCGCCGCGCCTTCGCGCCGGTCTTCGTGGAGGTCGCCCGTCGCGTGCGACAGCACGAGGTAGGAGCCGGTGGGCAGCGCGTCGCGGAGGGTGGCGACGAGGGCGTCGGGGTCCTCCGCCTCGGTGATGAAGTGCAGGACGGCGACCAGCAGCAGGGCCACCGGCTCGTCGAAGTCGATGACCCTGCGCACGTCGGGGTGGTCGAGGACGGCCCGGGGATCGCGCAGGTCGGCCAGGACGACGGAGGTGCTGGTGTCGTCGTCGTCCAGCAGAGTCCTCGAGTGGGCGCTGACGATCGGGTCGTTGTCGACGTAGGCCACGCGGGTCCCGGGAGCTGTGGCGCGCGCTATCTGGTGCACGTTGGGCTCGGTCGGCAGGCCCGTGCCGATGTCCAGGATCTGCCGGATGCCGCCCTCGGCGACGACGTGCCGGACGGCGCGGTGCATGAAGTGCCGGTTGGCACGGACGGCCACCCGTACCTCGGGGGCAGCCTTGATGAACTTCTCGGCGGCTTCCTGGTCGACCTCGTAGTTGTCCTTCCCGCCCAGGAAGTAGTCGTACATCCGGGCCGGATGGGGCTTGCTCGTGTCGATCTGCAAGGGCTGGGCGGCACCGCCGCCGGCGCCGCCGCTGAGAGAAGAGGTCATCCTGCCTGGCTCCGTCCTGGACCCGGGTCCCGCCACCGCGTGAGACGGGATGAGTGACTGTCGGATCATCATCCTGGCATGCCCGGGATGCTCAGTCGGCCGGGCACTCCGCGCCGGTTGCCTCGACGCGCCGGCCGTCCGCCGCCGTGACGCGCACCGGCGCCGGTTCGGCTGCGGGGTCGGCGACGCGCTGGGCCGCGACGGCCGTGCAGATGACCTGGGCCGCCGCGAGATCGCCCAACTCGGCTTTCGCTGAGGAGAGTTGTACGGCGATCTCGTCGTCCCGCTCTCTCACCGTCACGCGGTCGAAGAGCGAGAAGCTCTCCTGCGGCGCGCCACTGGCCTCGTCCGTGGCCGCGGTGTCCGGGCCGAGTGTGGGCAGGGTGGCCGCGGTATCCGGGGCGAGTGTCGGCAGACCGGTGAGCGGTGGCAGGTCCGTCGTGATCTGCTTGCCGCGCTCCACGTCGGTCGGGCCCTGGATCAGCGTCTCCAGGGCCGAGTCGACGTCGCCCGGCGCGTCGGTCGGGCGGGACACACCGATCAGGGCGCCGCCCCGCACGAAGTAGACCCGTGCCGTCGGCACGACCCCGCCGGCGGGACCGCCCGCCTGCACCACGCCGGTCGGGGGAATGTCGCAGGAGGCGAGTGCGCACAGGACGGGGAGGAACAGCAGCGCGGTGCGGCGGAGCGCGGTCGTGGATCGGGGTGGCGGAGTCACCAGCGGTTCTCCTCGGGAAACTGGTCGCTGGGCAAGGGGAGTTCCACCGTGAAGACGGCGCCCCCCTCGGGCCGGTTCGCCGCGCGGACGGTGCCGCCGTGCACCCGGACGTTCTCCGCGGCGATCGCGAGGCCCAGGCCGCTGCCCTCGGTGCGGGTGCGGGCGGCGTCCGACTTGTAGAACCGCTCGAAGACGTGCGGCAGCACGCTGTCGGGGATGCCGGGTCCGCTGTCCGACACCTCGATGACCGCGAGCCGCCGCACACCCGGCTCCCCGCCCTCGTACAGGCGGAGTGCGACGGGCCGGGCCCCGTGCCGCAGGGCGTTGCCGACCAGGTTGGCGACGACGACGTCGAGGCGGCGCGGGTCGACGCGTGTGCGCAGGGCGTCGGGCGGCGGCAGGTCGGTGTCCACGAGGCCGGTCCAGGCGCGGTCGGCGAGGGTGCGGCGCAGTGACTCGGCGAGGTCGATCTCGTCCAGGTGCACAACCGCCGCGCCCGCGTCGAAGCGGGAGATCTCCATGAGGTCGTTCACCAGCCGGGCCAGCTTCACGGTCTCCTCGCTGATCAGGCGGACCGCGGTGGCGGTGTCCGGATCCAGGCGGGCGGCGTCCTCGTCGAGGACGTCGGTGACCGCCGACATGGCGGCCAGGGGGGTGCGCAGCTCGTGCGACACGTCCGCGGCGAACCGGCGGGCCCGCGCTTCCATGCCGCGCAGTTCGGCCACCGACTCCTCCAGCGCGGCGGCCGTCTCGTTGAACGTGTGCGACAGATCGGCGAGTTCGTCGGATCCGTCGACGGTGAGCCGGGTGTCCAGCCGTCCCTCGGCGATGCTGCGGGTGGCGCGGCGCAGCGCCCGTACCGGCCGCAGCACCCCGCGCGCGGCGAGCAGCGCCAGCAGCACGGCCAGCGCCAGCGCGGGCACGGTGGCCCGTTCGACGGCGGTGACCAGGGCGTCGACGTAGGCCCGTTCCGTGGTCTGCGGCACGGTCAGGAAGACATGGATCCCGGAGGCGTATTCGCCTTTCCTGGGCGGCTCGGCGAAGGTGACCGTCATGCCGACGACGAGGGAGGTGTGGTCGCCGCTGTCCACCCGCTGGAAGACGGTGGCCATGCTGGAGTCCACCGCCTTGCGCAGGGCGGGGGTCAGCTCCTCGAAGGGGTCGTCGTCGACGGAGGTGGCCCTGAGGTCGCCGTAGGTGGCCAGGACGCGCCAGGTCCCGGAGGGCTCGGCGCGGGCCACGTCGGTCGCCAGCCGCCGCAGTTGGGCCTCGTCCGGCGGGAAGCCGAGTTGCGGAGCGAGCCGGTCGACCTGGGTGCGCAGCACTTTGATCACGGCGTCCTGGCTCTGCTGGAGCACACCCGTACGCGCCTCACGGAAGGTCAGGGCGCCGGTGGTGGCGGCCGTGAGGCCGGCGACGAGCACGAACGCCACGACCAGCCGCATCCGCAGTCCGCGCAGCTGGGGGACGCGTGGACGCTTCACTGTGCGGCGAACCGGTAGCCGAAGCCGCGCACCGTCTGGATGTAGCGGGGTTCGCGCGGCGGCTCGCCCATCTTGGCGCGCAGCCGCTTGACGCAGGCGTCCACCAGACGGGCGTCCCCGTGGTAGCTGTGCTCCCAGACCGCCTGCAGCAACTGCTGTCGGCTGAACACCTGGCCGGGCGAGGCGGACAGGGTCAGCAGCAGCCGCAGTTCGGACGGGGCGAGCGCGATCGGCGCGCCCCGCAGGGCGACCGAGAGCCCGGCCCGGTCGACGGCCAGGTCTCCGTACGTGTCGATCTTCGGTATGCCGCCCTCGGCGGGCGCGCCGGCCGCGCGGCGCAGCACGGCGCGGATGCGCGCCTCCAGCACCCGGGCCTGCACGGGCTTGACGACGTAGTCGTCGGCCCCCGCCTCCAGCCCTACGACGATGTCCTCGTCGTCGCCCCGCGCGGTCGCCATGATGATCGGCAGGGTCTGGTCGAGGGTGCGTATCCCGCGGCACACGTCCAGGCCGGATATGCCGGGCAGCATCAGGTCCAGCACCACGACGTCCGGCCGGAAGGACCGCAGCCGCTCCAGCCCGTCCTCCCCGGTGTCGACGGCGGCGACCTCGTGACCCTGGCGGCGCAGGGCGAGTGCGACTCCCTCCCGCACGGCTCGGTCGTCTTCGATCAGGAGAACGCGTGGCATGCGCTCAGTATCCGCACGAACTCCAGCCGCCCGAGCCTTTGTTACCGGATGATCATATAAACCTGCAACGGATTGACCGTTACCTTTTCGTTATCGCTTGGGCCAGATCCGATCACAATGCGATCACAGCCTGACGAACATGACCACGCGCACAGCACGCCCCACCCGTGGCCGTCACCGGAGCGGCGCCTTGCACGCCTCTCCGCGCAAGCGGAAGGGACCGCTCTGGGCAGGCCTGGTCGCGCTGGCCGTCCTGGGTGCCGCCGGTTTCGCGGCCGTGGACGCGACCACGTCCGGCGAGGACAGCACGCACGACACCGCCCGCACCGAGCCCACCGAGGAGACCGCGACCAGCCCCGGCCCCGCCGGCCGCGCCGAACCCGGCTCCGGTTCCGGCTCCGGCTCCGGTTCCGCCGGGAAGGCCGGCTCCGACGCCGGTTCCACCGGATCGGCAGACACCTCCCGGTCCCCGTCGGCCCATCGGTCCGCCGGCTCCCCCTCCCCGCGCCCGGACACCTCCTCCAAGCCCGACATCCCGCCCACGGGACCGGGGACGTTCACCGTCGCGGCAGGCGGAAGCGCCAAGGTGGGATCCGGAACACCCCTGCGCTACCGGGTCGAGGTCGAGGACAACCTCGACCTGTCCGCCGCCGACGTGGCCCGGCAGGTGGAACGCATCCTCGCCGACAAGCGCGGCTGGACGACGGACGGCCACTCGGCGTTCCAGCGCGTGTCCAGCGGCACGACCGACTTCGTCGTCCGGGTCGCGACGCCCGGAACCGTGGACAAGATCTGCCTGGAGGGCGGCCTGGACACCCACGGCGACTACAACTGCAGCTGGCAACAGAACGTGATGGTGAACCTCGAGCGCTGGCTGCTCGCGACCCCCGTCTACGCCAAGGACGTCACGGCCTACCGCGCACTGATCATCAACCACGAGGTCGGCCACTTCCTCCACCACAACCACGTCGGCTGCCCCGGGCCGGGACAACCGGCTCCCGCGATGATGCAGCAGATCAAGGGCATGCACGGGTGCGTGCCCAACGTCTGGCCGTACGACGAGCAGGGCCGGTACCTGACGGGACCGGCCGTCCCCTAGCAGGCCACCCGCCCACCCCGGGACCCCCACCCGCCACCATGGTCCGAACCACAGCAGGGCACGGCGAACGCCCCCGGCGCTTAGGCCGTCCCGGTCGCCTGACGTTCCCGGCCAATGGTCCGCGTGAGCACCGGAGCGCCGCCGGCCTCGCCGTGGGGCGAAGCGCGACGGCGCCGGCGCTCAGAGCCGGTGGCCGAGGCGGCCAGATGCCGGCGTCAGCTCCTCGTCCACTGCTGGTTGCTGCCGCCGTTGCAGTACCAGACGTCGACCGAGGTGCCGTTGCCGGTGCCCGCTCCGGCCGCGTCCAGGCAGAGCGCCGGGTTCGCGACGCTGGTCACGGAGAGGTCCGCGTTCACGTTCCACTGCTGTGCCGCCGTGCCGGTGCAGTCGGTGATGATCACGGGGTCTCCCGCCGTGGCTCCGGTGCCTCCTACCGTCATGCACTTGTTGCCGTAGACGGTGAGTTGTTTGTCCGCGTTCCAGTTCCAGGACTGGTTGCCGCCGGCGTTGCAGTCCCAGAGGTCGAGCTGGGTGCCGTTGGCCGTGCTGAAGCCGGGCACGTCGACGCAGCGGCCCGAGCCCACTCCGCGCAGGACCTCGCCGGGAGGCGCGGGCGGCAGGTCGTTGACCGGCGGGGTCGTGCCGAAGCCGTAACCCCAGCGCAGCAGCGCGACTCCGGTGGCGCTGTTGTCCACGAGGTTGCCGTTGGAGTCCAGCGACTCGATCGAGTAGGAGTCGCCGAAGCGCAGGCCCGGCCAGTACACCAGTCCCATCCCCTTGCTGCGGGCGGTGTTGGCCACGGAGGCGAGGTACGAGGTGTAGATGTTGCCGTTCCACGCGCCGTAGTTCAGGCCGATGGTCATCGGGGCGCCGGCCTCGTCGATGATGGTCCGCCCGGCGTACTCGCCGAGACGGGCTTCGAGGTCGGCGGTCCAGTCCGACTGCTGGGTGTAGCTGTTCCAGAACCCGTAGAAGTGCAACGACAGCAGCGTTCCGCGCAGTTCGGGTGCCGCGCCGACGCCGGTGACGTTGTCGTTGTAGCCGGTACCGCTGATCACGACACGGCCGCGCGGGACGTCCTTGTGCTGGGCCAGCCAGCCGCTGGTGACGGACACCCACTGGTCCAGGGTGTAGCCGTGCGGCTCGTTCATGGGCTCGAAGTAGACCCGTGGGTTGTGCTTGTACTCCCGCACCACGGTGTTCCACATCGTCTTCCAGGCGGCCGTGTCGTCGACCAGGCCGTCCTTGCTGGTGTCGGCCTCCCAGTAGCTGACGATGACCTTGTCGCCGTAGGCCGTGGCCGCGTCGATCGTCGCCCGGTACGACTTCCACCAGGTGGTGCCCACGGTGGCCGGGTTGATCGGCAGTCGCAGCGTGTTGGCGCCCAAGTTCTTCTTGAAGCCGCGCACCATCCTGTCCGTGGTGCGGTACACGGTGCGGTAGTCGTCGGTCACGGACAGCCCGCTCGGCACCACGGCGTCACTGGCGTAGTTGTCGCGCGGGTCGGCCCAGTTCACTCCGCGGAAGTCACTGGTACCGCCCTTCGGGGCGGGCTTCACCGACGCGTGCGAGGCGGCCTGCCTCTCGGGAGCCTGCTGGGCGAGGGCGGGGCCGGGGGTGGTCAGCAGCATGAGTGTCGCGCCGAAGCCGGCCATGAGCACAGTGGCCAGTCTTCTCGACCTCGTCGGGGTCTTTGTCATGTCGTCTCCAGTGACGGGAAAACGTGGAGGGCGGAGTGCGGGTTCGTCACCTGAGCCGAGGCACTGATGAACCTGATGAACCTGGGTCCGGTTGCAGACCTGGACCCCTCAGAACCGGCCATGTTTACGTAACCATGGCGGAGAGTGGCACAGCGCCCACGCGAGTGACAAGCCCCGTGACGGTTCCGAAGCAAACGGCACAGCCCCTTTCACCGGCCCCGGAGCGGTGCCGACGGCACGGCAGACCCGCATCGCACGCCCCTGCGCTCAGCCCGACGACAAGCGCGCATATCGCCCCACGAGCGCGAGCGCGGCACGCGACGACCGCGACACCGGAGCGGACGAGTGACCGTCGCCGACTACCTCATCGCCGCCCGCGGAGCTCCGCCCTCACTCCGGGCCACAGCATCTGCGCAGGTCAGACTGAATCGAACCAACACCGACGGCAACGGAGTTGAACCCACGAGCAGCGGATTCAATCCGTCGAGCCCGAGTTGGAATGCCGACGCCCCAGAAGAGACGTTTCCGCAGGTCACAGACGTGCGTGGGGGGGCGGGTGGGACTCGAACCCACGGCCGACGGATTATGAGTCTGTTGAGGATCTTGGCGGCCCTTGCCGATCAGTGTCCGTTCAGAAGCAAGTCGTGCGGTGGGGCGCAGCGAGCGACCTGGTAAGCAGAGGTGGACTGTTGGTTCGGCCGCGCCGCTCAGCAGCATGCGCGGCTGCCTGCAGCGAGTCCCGCGGCAGTTGCGGACAGGCAGGCCAGGGTCAGGAAGAGCGTCGGGTATCCGCCGAGCGGTGTAGCGAGTATTGCGCCGGCTGACGGGGCAAGGGCGGCCGCCGTGGTCGCTGGGGCGGCCATCAGTGCGGACAGGCGGCCGTAGTGGGTGGTGCCCCAACGGTCGGTGATCGCGGTTGCCTGCAGCAGGGTGAGGTTGCCGCGCACGATTCCGGCTGTCACGGACACGGCGATCAGCAGCGGGTACGGGCCGGGTATGGTCGCGAATGCGGCTGTGGTCGCGCCACCGAGAGCAATCAGCGCAGCGGTACGTGCAGTTACTCGGGTGCGGCGCGCGAAGGACGCGTACACGGTGCGGCCAAGGGTCTGTCCGGCACCACCGAGGCCGAGCACCCATGCCGCCTGGCCGCTGGAGTAGCCGCGCTCGAGCATCAGCGGAACCAGTGCAATGACGACGGCGTACATCGCGAACGCCGAGAGGGTGAAGGCGGCCGCAACAAGCCAGAACGCTCGGCTGCGGGCCACCGTGGCGACGGTTGCCGCCGCTGGCGTGGGGGCGGGTGGGGCCGCGGGCCACGGTGCGCGCAGGGCCAGTGCGTGGGCGGGGATCGTGATCGTGGCCAGGACGACGGCGAGTATCAAGTAGGTGCCACGCCAGCCGAAGTGGTCGGCGAAGAATGCGGTCAGAGGTGCGAAGACCGTGGAAGCCAGGCCGCCTGCGAGGGTGACGATGGTCAGGGCGCGGACGTGGTCCGGTGCCCACCAGCGAGTCAGGGCGGCGAAGGCCGGCTGGTAGAAGGTAGACGCCATGGCAAACCCGGCCAGCGCCCACCCGGCGAAGAACGCAAGCAGGTTCGAGGCCTCAGCAATGAGCAGCAGGCTCAGGGAACCGAGGATTGATCCGGCCGTCATGACGGTGCGTGGACCGTTGTGGTCGAGAATCCGCCCGACACGGATGCCTGCGACCGCGGAGACGACCAGTGCCAGGGAGAACGCCGCGGTCGTGGCGCTTGCGGGCCAGCCGGTGTCGGCGGTGATCTCGGCGTTGAGGACGGGGAAGGCGTAGTAGACGATTCCCCAGCTGGTGATCTGCGTCAGGCAGAGCGCGGGAAGTGGGGCGCGAGGCCGCGACCAGTCCCCCGTGCCGGTCATAGCCTCGCTGGTGTGGAGGTTGGTCATGGGCGGGGTCAGCAGCAGCCGCCCGCGACTGCCGGTTCGTTGGTATCGGCGTCGGCTGGGCTGGTGCAGCAGGTGCTTCCCTGCTGCTTGGCCAAGGAGTTGGCGTCAGCCTTGACGACGTAGACCTCCCAGGGTTCCTGGCCGGGGCCGTGGACCCAGACCTTGTCCTGGAGGGCGTAACAGCAGGTCGTGTCGCTCTCCTCGGCCGTGGCCAGGCCGACCTCGCTCAGGCGGGTGGTGGCCGCGTGGACGGCCTCGGTGCTCTCGACCTCGACCCCGAGGTGGTCCATGCGGGTTGGCTCGCCCGCAGGGCCTTCGATCAGGACGAGCTTGAGCGGGGGCTCGGTGATGGCGAAGTTGGCGTAGCCGTCTCGGAGTTTGGCGGGCTCGGTGCCGAACAGCTTCGTGTAGAAGGCGACGGACGCGTCGAGGTCGGTGACACGCAGGGCGAGCTGTACGCGGGACATGACGAACCTCCTTCGATGGTGGGGAGTTCAGCAACCGCCGGAGGCGGCAGGTGCGCCAATGCCGATCTGCAGGGTGGCCGGGGCCGCGCAGCATCCGCCGCCTTCGCTGCTCTGGGTGGCGTCGGGGTCGTCGTACAGGCCCGCGCCACCGCACACGCCGGTCTCCGGCAGGGTCAGTTCGACGCGTTCGGCGGCCTCGCGGTCGCCGGCGAGGGCAGCGGCGACGGAGCGGACCTGCTCGTAGCCGGTCATCGCCAGGAACGTGGGAGCGCGGCCGTAGGACTTCATGCCGACCAGGTAGACGCCCTGCTCGGGGTGGGAGAGCTCGTTGACGCCGTGCGGGTAGACGGTGCCGCAGGAGTGGACGTTTGGATCGATGAGCGGGGCCAGGGCGGTCGGGGCCTGGAGGCGCTCGTCGAGGCCGAGGCGGACCTCGGACAGGAAGGACAGGTCGGGGCGGAAGCCGGTCAGGACGATGATCTCGTCGACCGGGTCCAGGCGGCGGCCGTCCTCGGCGACGAGCACGAGCTGGTCGCCGTCACGGTCCACAGCCTCGGTACGGAAGCCGGTCTCCGCGCTGGCGTGGCCGGCCTCGACGGCGGCCTTGGCGCGCAGGCCGAGGGCGCCGCGGGCGGGGAGCTGGTCGGCTTCGCCGCCGCCGTAGGTGTTTGCGGCGATGCCCCGACGCAGGATCCACACCGCGTGCGTGTCCGGTTCGTCCTTGGCCAGGTCTGCGAGACAGGCCAGGGCGGTGAAGGCGGAGGCACCGGAGCCGATGACGGCGGTGCGCTTGCCCGCGTACCGGGCGCGAGCAGCAGGGTCCTTGAGGTCGGGAACGCGGTAGGAGATGCGGTCGGCTGCTGTCTTCTCGCCGAGGGCGGGCAGGCCGTCGGCGCCCATCGGGCTGGGGATGGTCCAGGTGCCGGAGGCGTCGATGACGGCGCGGGCGGTGAGGCGCTCCTCGTGGCCGTCGGCCAGCTGGACGTGCACCGTGAAGGGCTGTTCGTCACGGTCGGCGTCGACGATGCGGTCCCGTCCCGCGCGGGCCACGCCGGTCACGGTGACGCCGTAGCGGACCTTTTCGCCGAGGACGTCGGCGAGCGGCTGGAGGTAGTGCTCCGCCCAGTCGCCGCCGGTGGGGTAGGTGGCCCCGTCGGGGCGGACCCAGCCGGTGGGGGCGAGGAGCTTCTCGGCGGCGGGGTCGGTGACCTCGGCCCACGGTGAGAACAGCCGGACGTGCGCCCAGTCGCGTACGGCGGTGCCGGCGGAGGGGCCGGCCTCCAGGACCAGCGGTTCGAGGCCGCGCTCGACGAGGTGTGCAGCGGCGGCCAGGCCGATGGGGCCGGCTCCGATGACCACGACGGGCAGCTGGTCGGTGGTGGGCGTGTTCACAGCGTTCCCCTTTGTTTCGACGTCTGTCGATGTCTTGCGCGGTCCAGAATGGCACCTGTATTGATGAGCGTCAACATAGACATTCACCGAATCAGGGAGATGGAGGCATGGAGCGGATCGACGTAGCGTTGATCGGCGGGGGCCAGTCGGGGTTGGCGGCGGCGTACGCACTGCGGGGACAGGGGCTGCGGCCGGTCGTGCTGGAGGCGTCCGAGCAGGCGGCAGGTTCATGGCCGCGCTACTACGACAGCCTCACGCTCTTCTCGCCCGCCCGGTACAGCTCACTGCCGGGGATGCCGTTTCCCGGCGAGGATCCGGACCGCTATCCGCACCGGGACGAGGTGGTCGCCTATCTGACCGCGTATGCCGGGCGTCTGGACGCCGACGTCCGCACCGGCTGCCGCGTTGCCGGGGTCCGGCGGGCCGACGAGGGGTTCGAGGTGGAGCTGGTGGGCGGCGGCCGACTGGCGGCGCGCGCCGTGGTCGCCGCCTCCGGCACGTTCGGTCGCCCCCATCGGCCGGCGCTGCCGGGCCTGGAAGACTTCACGGGAACGGTGCTGCATGCCGCCGACTACCGGAGTCCGGCTCCGTTCGCCGGGCAGCGGATCGTCGTGGTGGGAGCGGGGAACTCCGCGGTGCAGATCGCCGCCGAACTCGCCCAGGTGGCCCGGGTGACACTGGCCAGCCGGAGGCCGGTGAGGCTGGCGAGGCAGCGCATCCTCGGCCGCGACCTGCACTTCTGGCTCGCCCGCACCGGCCTGGACAGGGCCCCGCTGGGCCGCCTCCTTCGCACCTCACCGACGCAGCCGGTGATCGATGATGGCCGCTACCGTGCCGCGCTCGCCCAGCGTGCGCCGCACCGGCAGGCGCTGTTCACCGGGATCGACGGCCCCAAGGTGAGCTGGCCCGACGGGAGGCGTGAGGAGGTCGACACCATCCTTCTCGCCACCGGCTACCGGCCGGACCTGCCCTTCCTCGCCGGCCTGGACGGTGCGCTCGACGACACGGGCCGTCCCTGGCAGCGCGAGGGCATCTCCTTGATGCACCCCGGCCTGGCATTCGTCGGGCTGGAGTGGCAGCGAAGCCTGTCGTCCAACTCGCTGCGCGGCGTCGGCCGGGACGCCGCTCGCGTGGCGCGACACCTTGCGGCTCACCTCGCTCGCGGCTGAGTCGATCCGCCCCTGGTCCGCTTGGTTAGACGTATGTCAACATAGACGTATGTCGAACACCAAGGTGCTGCCGCTGCTCGAGTCCGAGTCGGATGCTGTGGCGCCGTGCTGTCCGCCCCTCACCGAGCGCCCGTTCACCGCGGAGGAGGCCGAGACGGCCGCGCGGATGTTCAAGGCCCTCGGCGACCCAGTGCGGCTGCGGCTGTTCTCCGCGGTCGCCTCGCACGAGGGCGGCGAGGCGTGCGTGTGCGACATCTCCGATGTCGGTGTGTCCCAGCCCACCGTCTCCCACCACCTGAAGAAGCTCAAGGAGGCCGGGCTGCTGACTTCCGAGCGGCGCGGCACGTGGGTGTACTACCGGGTTGAGCCGTCCGTGTTGGCCGCGATGGGCAAGCTGCTGACCTTCGCGCCGGCCGCGGCCTGACCGCGACCAGGAACGCGCTGAGTATCGACTGCCTCAGTGGTGCGCAGGTCACAGGGTGAGCTGGGTGCGGTGGAAGTCGTAGTGCTGGGTGGGGTAGCGATACAGGTCCGCGCGGGTCATCCAGTCATGGAAGAAGGGGTCCCAGCGGGGCGGGTAGTGCATGCCGCGGCTGAGGGAGGCGGCGTTCTCGCGGTCCAGGCGTCGATGCAGGGAAGCGAGAGTGCGGTCCATCTTCGCTTCCATCCGGCGGTGGTTGTAGTAGCGCGAGCCGGCCACGGAGCTGAGGTAGTTGATGACATGGAACGGTCTGGCCGCAGCGTTCAGCAGACCGGCGAATGTCCGGCTGACGGCGCGCGGCAGCCTGGCGAAGGCGCCCAGCAGGGGCAGGAGGGCGCGGAGGAGCATGTAGCCGAAGAGCATGTGGAACAGCAGCTGCTCGTTGGTCCACCGCGTCCCGTCCGTCGGCCGGTGCAGATCGGTGGCGCTCGCTTCCGCAAGGAGTTGGTGGAAGTCGGATCGGACACGTTCCAGCTCGGCATGAACGGCCTGCCGGTCCAGTGGGCGTCGCTCGTCCAGGGCGCTCACCCCGTCCCGCTCGTTTCCGCATCGGCTACGGCTGAATGCCTGGCAGCACGATGATCCTCGCTAGTGCCGCGGCAGGCAACGTTTGCCCGTTGAGGAGCGGGGTCCGGTGCGTGCTCTCGGTGTGCCGGCCGGAAGCCCTCGTACTGGATGTACTTGGGCTTTCGGCCGGTGCGGCGAGAGGGCGTGCCGGGCGTCGCGACGGGGCGAACGTTGCCTGTCGCGGCACTAGGCAGCTTCTGAGCCAGACGTGGGCCGTGGGAGAGGACGGAAGCCGGCAAGGCCGGTGCGGTATCTGCTCCCCGGTCCTCGTGTGGGCGTTGCATGTGTCAGGAAGTGGACCTTAAGCGAGCAGGTCGGCGATCTCGCGGGCCGCTTCGCGTGCCGGGCGGCCGACACCGATGAGGGTGGCGGAGGCGGGGCCGGTCCAGTCGCCGTAGCCGAGGAGATGCAGGCGCGGTTCGTCCACGGCTCGCGTGCCAGTGGTGGCGATGTGGCCGCGTCGGCCGCGAAGTTGGAGCGGAGCGAGGTGGGAGAGGGCGGGCCGGAATCCTGTGCACCAGACGACGGCGTCGGCCGCAGTGCGGGTGCCGTCGGCCCATTCGACGCCGCCGGGGACGAGGCGGGTGAACATCGGGCTGGCCTTGAGCAGGCCGCGGTCGCGGGCTTCACGGACGGGCGGTACGGCGACGATGTCGCCGAGTGAGGCGACGCCGCCGGTGTCGGTGCGGCCTTCGTCGAGGGCGCGGCGGCGGGCGGTGGCCGCATCGAAGAGGGCGCGGCCGTCGACGTCGTCGGCCAGGTAGCGGGGCGGGCGCTGGGTGACCCAGGTCAGCTCGCTGTCGTGGGCGAGGTCGGCGGCGATCTGGGCGCCGGAGTTGCCGCCGCCCACCACCATCACGCGACGGCCCACGAAATCCTGCGGGCTGCGGTAGTCGACCGTGTGCAGCTGCCGACCGGTGAAGTCCCCGCGTCCGGGGACGGCGGGCAGGAAGGGACGCCACCAGGTGCCGGTCGCACTGATCACGGCGTGGGCGTGCCGGGTGCCGGAGTCTGTCTCCACGCGCAGGAGCTCGCCGTCGCGGTGTACGCCCAGCACGCGAACGGCCCGGTGCACGGGCAGCTCGTACCGCTTCTCGTAATCGCGCAGGTAGGCCATCACGTGGCTGGCGTCCGGGTACTCCTCCCCGGCCTGCGGCGGCATGAGCCGTCCGGGGAGGGAGGAGTAGGCGGCCGGGGAGAACAGGTGAAGGGAGTCCCAAGTGTGCTGCCAGGCTCCACCCGGCGCGGTCTGGGCGTCGAGGATGACGAAGTCGATGCCCAGGCGGCGCAGGTGATATCCGGCGGCGAGCCCGGACTGGCCGCCGCCGATCACCACCACCTGCGAGGCGCGTGTCACTCGGCGGCTTCCCGCCCAGGCAGGAAGATGAGCGCCACCAGCGCCAGCCCGACCACGCCGCCGATCAGCTGCATGCCGATGAAGCCCACGAGAGAGCCGGGCGCGATGCCCGCGAACGTGTCGCTGAAGGTACGGCCGATCGTCACCGCGGGATTCGCGAAGGACGTCGAGGAGGTGAACCAGTACGCGGCGCCGATGTATGAGGCGACGGCGACGGGTGCGAACAGCAGCTGGTCGGTGCGGGCCAGGCCGAAGATCAGCAGGATCAGGCCGGCGGTGGCGACGACCTCGCCGAGCAGCAGGTGCCCGGCGGACCGGTCGTGCGTGGACCACTCCACCAACGGCTTGCCGAACATCGCGTCCGCCAGGATCGCGCCCGCGATCGCACCGACGATCTGAGCGGGGACGTAGACGGCCGCCTCGCGGAGTGTCACCCCCGCGCCACCGCGCCTACCTGTCCACCACTCGGCCAGCGTGACCACGGGATTGAAGTGTGCGCCGGAGACCGGCCCGAGCAGGAGGATCAGGACACCGAGGCCGAAGACGGTGGCCAGGGAGTTGGCCAGCAGCTGCACCCCTACGTCCTTGGTCAACTCGGTGGCCTGGATCCCGGAGCCGATCACCACCGCCACCAGGGCCGCGGTGCCGAACAGTTCGGCGGCGGCCCGGGCCGCCAGCGGCCTGCGCGGCGGGGTGGCGCCCGGCGCGGGCTGCGGCTCGGCGGAAGGTATGGCTGACTCCGCGGCGGACTCGTGCGTGGCGGTCAACAAGGACTCCTTGGTGCGGTCGCGGGACGGCGGCGAGGGATCAGGGGCAGGACCGCTTGTTGTCGGCGGCGGTGCGGGCGGACTCGGCCAGGTCGGCGAACTGGCCTGCGAGGGAGGCGATGACGTCGGGCTTGAGCCGGTAGTAGGTGAACCGGCCGCACGGCTCCGTCTCCACGACCCCGGCCTCGCGCAGCACTCTCAGGTGGTTGGAGAGGTTGGTCTGCCGGGCACCGGTCTCCTCCACGAGGTGGGTGGTGCACAGCATCTCTTTGGCGAGCAGGGTCACGATCCGGAGCCTGAGCGGGTCGGCCAGTACCCGGATCAGGTCAGTGTCGACTGACGTCATCATGGGCTGATACTGTCACATCAGTGGTGGCTGACACCACCGGGTGCTGACATCATTCGCACCTGATGCCGTCGTGAGACAAGAGAGACCTCTGATGTCCGACAAGCCCTCCGTGCTGTTCGTCTGTGTCCACAACGCCGGCCGTTCCCAGATGGCCGCGGCGTGGCTGACCCACCTGGCCGGGGACCGCGTCGAGGTCCGCTCCGCCGGCTCCAACCCGGGCGAGCACGTCAACCCGGCCGCCGTTCAGGCCATGGCCGAGGTCGGCATCGACATCTCCGCCGAGATCCCGAAGATGCTCACCGTGGACGCCGTGAAGGAATCGGACGTCTGCATCACCATGGGCTGCGGCGACACCTGCCCGGTCTTCCCCGGCAAGCGGTACCTGGACTGGCAGCTGGAGGACCCGGCGGGCCAGGGCGTCGAGGCTGTGCGCCCGATCCGTGACGAGATCAAGGTGCTGGTCGAGGGCCTGATCAAGGAGATCGCGCCGGAGCCCCAGGCATGAGCGCGGGTACAAGTACGGACATACGCAACGTCATCGTCATCGGCTCCGGCCCCGCCGGTTACACCGCAGCCCTCTACACCGCGCGCGCCTCGCTGAAGCCGCTGGTCTTCGAGGGTGCGGTCACGGCCGGCGGCGCGCTGGTGCAGACGACCGAGGTGGAGAACTTCCCCGGCTTCCGCGACGGCATCATGGGCCCGGACCTGATGGACAACATGCGGGCCCAGGCCGAACGCTTCGGCGCCGAGCTCGTCCCCGACGACATCGTCGAGGTCGACCTGACCGGCGCCGTGAAGACCGTGACGGACAGCGCCGGCACGGTCCACCGCGCCAAGGCCGTCATCGTGGCGACCGGCTCGCAGCACCGCAAGCTCAATCTCCCGGGCGAGGACGCGCTGTCCGGCCGGGGCGTGTCGTACTGCGCGACCTGCGACGGCTTCTTCTTCCGCGAGCACGACATCGTGGTGGTCGGCGGCGGCGACACGGCGATGGAGGAAGCCACCTTCCTCTCCCGCTTCGCCAGGTCCGTGACGATCGTCCACCGCCGTGACACCCTGCGGGCCTCCAAGGCCATGCAGGACCGCGCCTTCGCGGACCCGAAGATCTCCTTCCTCTGGAACAGCGAGGTCGCCGAGATCCACGAGGACGGGGGCAAGCTCGCCGGGCTCACCCTGCGCGACACCGCCACCGGCGAGACGACCCGCCTCCCGGCCACCGGGCTGTTCGTCGCCATCGGCCACGACCCGCGCACCGACCTGGTCGCCGGCCAGCTGGACCTGGACGGCGAGGGCTACCTCAAGGTCGCCTCCCCCTCCACCCGCACGAACATCCCCGGCGTCTTCGGCGCCGGCGACGTGGTCGACCACACCTACCGGCAGGCCATCACCGCCGCGGGCTCCGGCTGCGCGGCCGCCCTCGACGCCGAGCGGTACCTCGCCGCCCTCAGCGACGCCGAAGCCGCGGGCGAACCCGTCCCGGCCGCCGTCTGACCACCGTCCGGAGCAACGTCATGGCGCTCAAGAACGTCACCGAGGACACCTTCGAAAAGGACGTCCTGAACAGCGACAAGCCGGTCCTGGTCGACTTCTGGGCCGCCTGGTGCGGCCCGTGCCGCCAGATCGCCCCCTCACTGGAGGCGATCGCCGCCGAACACGCGGACAAGATCGAGATCGTCAAGCTGAACATCGACGAGAACCCGGCCATCGCCGCCCTCCCCCACTCTCGGCTTCGCTCGAGCGGGAGGACCCCCATCGGCGTCATGTCCATCCCGACGATGAACCTCTACAAGGGCGGCGAAGTCGTGCAAACCATCGTGGGCGCCAAGCCGAAGGCCGCCCTGGAACGCGAACTCGCCGACCACCTCGCCTGACGCGCGACGCCGGTGGGGCGCCCCCAGCGCCCCACCGGCTCATCTTCTGCTCCTTCTCCGACAGATCTGACGGAGGAGCCCCGTGGCCGGCAGACGTATCGTCGCCATCGGCGGCAGCGACACCGGCATCAGCGCGGCCCTGCGCGCCCGCGAGCTGGATCCCGACGGCGAGGTCACCGTGGTGGTGGCCGACCGGCAAGACCGTCGCCGACGTCCGGCCCATCCGCGCGCCGCCTCGCTAGACAGCATTTGATCACATCAACAGAACGCCCGAACGCAGCCACTTCCGATTCCCTGCGTCCCATCAACGTCCCAACTACCGCCCTCGCCCGCCGATCAGACCATCCGCCCCAGCCCGCGAGAGCCACCGAACGACTCATAACCGCAGGTCAACCAAGCGCCCAACTACGGATCACCACATCGCTGTCGAACTCGCGAGCAGCGGATTTAGTCCGTTCACCCAAAGTCCTGAACCCGCACGCCCGCTGAGACGTTTCCGCAGGTCACAGACCTGCACAGTGGGGCGGGTGGGACTCGAACCCACGGCCGACGGATCATGAGTCCTTTGAGGATCTTGGCGACCCTTGTCGATCAATGCTCATCTCGGCCGTTTTACCAGGTCAGATGCGGTTTGGCACCTCAGTCCTTCTCGGCCCTTGTCAGTCTTTTCCGATCCTTGTGTCCAACCTGCGTCCAGAACGCGTTCTGGACGGACACGTGAAGCCGACTTCCGAGGCGATCGCTCCAGCTCGGCAATGAGCCTTGGACGCGCGAGCAGCGGATTCGCCTTCCACCGCGCATACCCCGCGCCGGCCCCGAGGGGTATCCGTGGCCGTGGACCGTGGACCACGCCCGCGCCCTGCGCGTCTCGCGCCGCCGGGCTCCTGCCCGACGCGCCTGGCGGGTGATCCGGCGAAGGCGGTGCCACTCGCTCCGGCGGGCGGGCGCGTCCTCGTCGATCCGGTGGACGCCCCGTCGGCGATCTAGCGGGGGGACCCGGTGTGCTCCCGCACAGTCGCCGCCTCGCTCGCCGTCGTCCCGGCCCCCGGCTCGGCGCTCTTCCTCACGAACCCGCGCCGACCCGGCAGGACCGCGAGGACGATCAGGGTTCCGGCGGCCATGATGATCCCGCCGATGAGGCTGGTCTGGGCGACTCCGTGGGCAAATGCCTGGTGGACGGCGTCCACGGCGGCCTGGGCCTGCTGGGGCCCGGCGGAGGGATCCTGTGCGACCCGCTGCGCGACGGCCAGGCCGGCGCCGACCGAGTCCTTGGCGGTCTCCATCGCCTCCGCCGGGAGCCGGTTGCCCACCAGGTCGGTCAGTTCGTCCCGGTAGGCCGTGCCCAGCAGCGAGCCCAGCACCGCGATGCCCAGCGCCCCGCCCAGCTCCAGCGCGGTGTCGTTGACACCGCCGCCGACGCCCAGCTCGGACTCGGGGAAGGAGCCCATGATCGTGTCGGTCGCCGGGGAGATGGCCAGGCCGAGCGCGAGGCCCAGCATCATCAGCGGCACCAGGAAGTCCCCGTACGTCGACCCCTTGTCGATCTGGGTGAGCAGGAACATGCCCGCCGTGCCGACGGTCAAGCCGGTCACGGCCATCACCTTCACCCCCAGCTTCGGGGTGAGCATCCCGGTCAGCGCGGACCCGAGGAACACCGCACCGCCCAGCGGCAGCAGCCGTAGGCCCGTGTCCAGGGCGCCGTAGCCGAGGACGAACTGCAGGAACTGCGTCGAGTAGTAGAGCACGGCGAACATACCGAAGAAGAAGAACATCACCGCGAGCATCGAACCGGTGAAGGGCCGCAGCGCGAACTTTCGGACGTCCAGCATCGGGTGCGGGTGCCGCAGCTCCCAGGCGACGAAGGCGACCAGACCGACGCCGGCGACCACGGCGGCGGTGACGGGGCCGGCGCCCCAGCCGAAGTGCGGGCCCTCGATGGCGGCGTAGATCAGGGAGCCGACGGTGACGATCGACAGCAGACCACCGACGTAGTCGATCCGGCCCATGCCCTCCGCCTTGGACGGCGGTACCAGGGCGAGCGCGCCGACCACGGCGAGGACGGCGATCGGCACGTTGATCAGGAAGGTCGAGCCCCAGGCGTGGTCCTCAAGGAGCCAGCCGGAGACGAGCGGGCCGACGGCTACCGCCACCCCGGAGGTCGCAGCCCAGGCGGTGATGGCCTTGGTCCGCTCGCTGCGAGGGAAGGTCGCCACCACCAGGGACAGCGTGGCCGGCATCACGACCGCGGCACCGATACCCATGATGGCGCGGGCCACGATGACCAGCGAGGTCTCGTCGACCAGGCTCCCCATCACCGAACCGGCGGCGAAGAGCAGCAGACCCAGCACCAGGGCGCCGCGCCGACTGTACTTGTCGCCGATCGAGCCCAGCACCAGCATCAGCGCCGCGTACGGAACGGTGTAGCTGTCGACGACCCACTGCAGATCACTGCTGCTCAGGCCCAGGTCGGTGGTCATGTCGGGGGCGGCGACGATCAGCGACGTGTTCGCCATCACCGTGATCAGCAGGCTCAGGCACAGCACGAGCAGTGCCCACCAGCGCCGCGCGTAAGGCCCGGGCATCTTCTCTACGGGGGTATTCGCAAGGAAGGACATCAGTAGCTCCTGAGGGGGACGGGGCGGACGCGCGGAATCACTTGACTGCCCGTGAGGCGAGCGGATGACGGACTGAGATCTCCGGGCTTCAAGATCACGCTGTGGCCCCTTGTCGGCTTCCCTCGGCGATCCCCTGGAGGGCCGCATCGGTGTCCGCGATGGCCAGCACCTTGTTGATGTCGATGCCGGCCAGCGCGCCGGCCGCTGCGGAGGCCCCGACCTGGGCAACCGGATCGGTGACGTTGCCGGCCACCCACACACCCGGCACCTCGGTGGTGCCGTCGATACCGGAGGCGAAAGTGCGGCCCGTCGGCAGGTCCTGCACCGGCAGGCCCAGACCTTCCAGGCCATGGGTGCGGGCCTGCATCTGCGGGGCGACCGCGAGGACGCGGCGGGCCACGACCTGGCCGTCGGCCAGGCGCACTCCGGCGAGGGCACCGTCCGCGTCGTCGACGACCTCGGTGACCGGGGTGTCGATGACGCGGATGCCGCGGGCGGCGAAGCGGGCGCGGCTGTCCTCGTCCAGGTCGGTGCCGTGGGTGAAGTAGGTCAGGTCCTCGGTCAGCTGGCGGAACAGATACGCGTGGCCGATGGAGGCCGGGCCGGTGGCGAGGATGCCGATGGGTTCATCGCGCACCTCCCAGCCGTGGCAGTACGGGCAGTGCACCACGCTGTGTCCCCAGTGCTCGGCAAGGCCGGGCACCTCGGGCAGCACATCCTTCAGGCCGGTGGCCACCAGGATGCTGCGGGCGGTGACGCTGCGGCCGTCGGCCAGGGTGACGGTGAACCTCAGGTCCCCGTCCGCCGACGGGGCGGCGGACTCGGCCGAGACCACCTCACCGAACACGACGCGTCCGCCGTACTGGCGCACCTGCTCCCGGCCCCGTCGAAGGATCTCGGACGGCGGGGTGCCGTCCAGGGCGATGAGGCCGTGCACGGCCTCCGCGGGCGCGTTGCGCGGGGAGCCGCTGTCGATCACGACGACCGAGCGGCGGGAGCGGGCGAGGATCAGTGCACCGTTCAGCCCCGCGGCGCCCCCGCCGATCACTACCGCGTCGACGGCCCCCTCGGGCAGAGCGTCGCTCGCGTACGGAGGAGTCGCCGCAGTCACGGCCTCCTGCCTTTCCTGATCAGTCATGGTTCGGTCAATCCTTCGAGTTCTGGGTGGTTGGAGGGGGCAGCCGTTCAGGAAGCGCAGGATGTGGGCGGCGACCGTCTTGGGCTGTTGTGAAGAGTCCGGCCCCGGTTTGCTGGGGTCGTTCGTGATGTACAGATCCAGTACGTCGATGAACGCCGTCGCCAGGATCGCGAGGTCAGACCGTGCCTTTTCGGCCTGGAAGGCATCGCAACGCCAGGCGGCGCGGAGGAGTTCAAAGGCATGGGTTGCCCTCGATCGCGCCAGGCGTGCACGCAGCCTGTCCGGTGAGCTCAGGACCGTTGTGTACTGAACAGTCAGAAACCTAGGCGGTTCTGTACTAAGTTGTCAAGTACGGCAGGTCGACCCTCGCTCACTACGACGATGCCCGGAATGTCGAGTAGGGGCTTCTTGGTGATCACGGGCTTGGTCGGCAGCAGCAATGCACCGATCAGTGCGGGGGCCGCGAAGGCGGCGTTCACGTACGTCACCAGATCGTCCGGCACCAGATGGCCAAGGGCGCGTCGTCCGTCGACACCCCAGCTCTTGCCGACTACTGGAGAGAACAACGGCGCACACACAAGCCAGCACCCGCATACGCCCGCGAGCCATCAGGGCTTGCTTGAGTCGTGTGCTCGGACAACGGGCCCGCACGGTTCTGAGGGGACCCCCGCAGCAATGGGGCGGTCCTACCCGAGCAGGCTGTACCGGCGGCGATGCCTCTCATCGGAGGGGCGGTCCGGCAAGACCGTCCCTGACGGGCCACCAGCCCACTACACTCCCGACGATGCCTCTGACCAGGTCAGACAGCGAAACGATGCTGGAGTGCCAAGGGTCAGGCCGTGATCAGCTCCGGTGGTACCGGCAGTGTCATGAGGCGGAGCAGTTCAGCGACTTTGGCGTCGAGTTGTGCTCCGACCTCGGCGATGCGGGGATCGCCGAAGCTGGCGAATTTGCTCGACGGTTGGTCGATGCTGAACTGCACGCGGCCGGAGGCGGTCTCGTAGATCGCGGTGCGCAGCGGGGCGTACAAGATGACGCCGGGGTCGTGCCGGAACATGGTTTCCGCGATGACGTTGTTTCCCATCATGTAGGTGACGGCGCGGTGTTGATGTCCCGACAGCCGCATCGCCGGCATCGGGTCCAGGGTCCAGAAGACGGCGAAGGAATGGGGTGTGCGGTCGGCGGTGTATGCCTGCACCCGTGCGAGGTCACCTGTTGCGATCACTTCGACGAGTTCGGCGAAATCGATGGCGGGTACCAGCGATTCGTAGCGCCGGCGGACGTCGTCGAAGGAGTCCTCGGTGTCGATGACAAGGCGGTTGACGAGGTGGGGGACGGCCTGAGTCATGGCGCTTCCTCATGTCCTGACGGGGATGGGCGGCGGGTGCCGATAGCTGCCGGGTCAGGTCAGGCCGCGTCGAGCAGGATCCGCGCCATCTCGTCGGGGCGCTCCAAGGCGGAGAAGTGGCCGGTGCGGGGCACGGTGATGCGGTGGACGTCTGCCAGCCCGTTGGCCACCCTGTCTCGCTCGGCGGGCTTGGACCAGTCGTTTTCGCTGTAGACGAGGGTGACGGGTGCCGACACGCGCGGGTAGCGCTCGCGGGCCCGGTCGAATCCCTTGAGGCTGCGGAAGATCCCTCGGGACACCTTGTCGTAGCCCTTGCGGCGGCCGCTCCTCAGTAGCTCGGTGATGAAGTCCTCGGGCAGCTTCGTCTTGTCGACGTAGCCGCCCTGCAGAATTGCCCGAAAGACGGGCCGCGGCTCGAGGGGGGCGAACAGCGGGCCCAGCACGGGCATCCGCACGCTGGAGATGATGGCCCGGGCAAGCCAGTTTCCCCGCTCCCCGCCCTGGGGGTAGTCGTAGCTGTTGAACGCCACGACCCGGCTGACCCGGTCTTTCAGGTCGATCGATGCCGACAGGGACAGGGCGCCGCCGAGTGATTCGCCCGACAGGGTGACGTCGTGCAGGTCCAGTCCGCGGACGAATTCGACGACCGCGGCCCGCAGTTGCGGCTCCTCGTACTGTGCGCCGGGGACGATGTCGGACCATCCCATCCCGGGCAGATCCAGCGCGTAGACCGTGTAGTGGTCCCACAACAGCGGGATCACCCGTTGGAAGTAGTCGAGTTGGCCGCGCACGGTGTGCATCAGAACGAGGGCGGGGCCGGTGCCCACGGTGTAGTAGCGCAGCCGCGAGCCATCGGCCCGGGTGAAGAACCGCACCTCGCCGCGGCCGTTGCTCCAGGTTCTCGCGTACGTCGCGTCGGGAGACTCGTTGCGTTCCATGGTTCTGTCCTCTCCGGTGAAGAGAATGCCGAAATACAGGCATTCAGATTATTTCGCCGGTCTGTGAAGTTGATCGGGTGCAAAGAGGTGCGGTCGCCCGAAGTGTCCTGTCTCAGAGAGCACCGCCTGCGCTCTGGAGTCGACGTCCTGGCCGACGTCACCCCCGCTGCGGTCGATTCCGGTGTCCTTGGTCATGCCGGCTCCTGGGCCGGGTCGGGGACGGTATCGGGGTCGGTGGCGGTGAGGGGGAGCAGCACCTGGAAGCGGGTGTCGCCGGGTACGGACTCGACCTTCAGGTCACCGTGGTGCTTGTTGACGACGATCCGCCAGGAGATGTCGAGCCCCAGCCCCGTGCCCTCGCCCACCGGCTTGGTGGTGAAGAACGGATCGAAGATCCGCCCGCGGATCTCGGCCGGCACCCCCGGGCCCGAGTCGCGGAACTCCACCAGCAGCCGGTCGTGCACCACAGCGGTGCGTACGGTCAACGTCCCTTCGCCGCCCGCGTCCTTGATGGCGGAGACGGCGTTGTCGATCAGGTTGGTCCACACCTGGTTCAGCTCGGCCGGGTAGGCCGGAATCCTCGGCACCGAACGGTCGTACTCCTTCACGACCTTGACCTGGGGACCGATCTTGCCCGACAGCATCAGCAGCGTGCTGTCGAGGAGTTCATGCACATCGGCGACCTGGTAGGGGGCGCGGTCCAGCTGTGAGTACTGCTTGGCGGCGTCGACGAGGTGCGAGATACGGGTGGTGGAGTCCTCGATCTCGGACATCAACAGCTCGGTCTCGACCGTGTAGGTGAGCCACCCGATGGCACTCTGCAGGATTTCCTCCTGGTCGCATGCCGCCGCGATCTGCTCCAGCCAGTCGACGTCGAGACCGCCCTGCACGAAGGTCGGCGCGATCTGCCAGCCGTTTGGGACACCGTGGTCGTCCAGCCAGTCGGCGAGTTCGTCCTCCCGGTCGGACGCCTCCAGCGGGCTCAGTGCCGGCGCCTTGGAGACCCGCTCGGCCGTACGCTCCTGGAGGTCGACCAGGGCCTTCAGGGCGTCGTGGTGATAGTCGCCCGAGGCGATGGCGCCGAGCTTGTTGCGCATGTGCGCGACCCGGTCCCTGAGCGAGGAGGTGGCCCGTACGGCCGCCGCGGCCGGGTTGTTGAGCTCATGGGTGAGACCCGCGGACAACGAGCCCAGCGCCAGCAGCCGTTCGCGCTGCCCGACGGCCCGCTGAAAGGTCTGCGAACCGAGGAAAAGCCCCTCCAGGAGATGGACCGCCATCGGAAACCACTCGTGCATGACGTTCGCGAACGATTCGGCGGGCAGCACGAAGAACCGTGTCGGCTCCGACACCCGCAACGAGTTCATGTACCGCTGCGGTTTCCCGTCCCCGACGTACGCCATCACGGCCCCCGCGTACACCCCTGGCTGGGACGTGCGGCTCACCTCGATGTCGTCGCCGCCCACCCGGCGCGACATGACGACCGTGCCCTCGATCATCACGTAGAAGCAGGTCGCCGGGTCACCTTCGGCGAACACCGGCCCGGGGTCGAACAGTTCGATCCGACCCTCGCTGCAAAGCCTGCCGAGCTGTTCGGAGTCCAGCTTCTCGAACAGGAACAGCGAGCTGATCTCCGCCGCGCTGCACGGCATCAGCCGCCCGCTCACGACTGCTCCAGATATCGGTGGACGAGCATCACGGCCATGGCTCCCTCTCCGACGGCGGACGCGACCCGCTTGGCGGACTCCGCGCGCGCGTCCCCGGCGACGAACACGCCGGGGATGTTGGTCTCCAGGTGGTACGGGGGCCGGTCCAGCTCCCAGTTGGCCGGTGGCCGCCCGTCGGCCGTCAGGTCGGGTCCGGCCAGGATGAACCCGCGCTCGTCCCGCAGCACCGTGCCGTCCAGCCAGCCGGTCAGCGGGGCCGCGCCGATGAACACGAACAGCCACTGCGCGTCGACCCGTTCGGTCTGCCCGCTCCTCGTGTCGCGCAACGTCAGCTGTTCCAGGTGGTTGTCGCCGTGCGCGGCCTCGACGACCGTGTGGGCCCGCACCGAGATGTTCGGCGCCTCGGCGATCTGCTGGATCAGGTAGTGCGACATCGACGCGGTGAGGTCCGCTCCGCGCACCAGCAGGGTGACCGACTTGGCCCCCCGGGACAGGTACATCGCCGCCTGCCCGGCCGAGTTGGCGCCGCCGACGATGTACACGTCGTGGCCCTGGCAGGCGGCGGCCTCGGTGAGCGCGGACCCGTAGAACACCCCGCGGCCCGACAGCTCGTCGGCGCCCGGCGCCTCCAGCTGCCGGTACGACACACCGGTCGCCAGGATCACGCTGTGCGCCGCGATCTGCGACCCGTCCGCGAACCGTACGAGCCGTGCCGCCCCGCTGCTCTCCAGCCCGGTCACCTCGCGGGCGGTGAGGATCTCGGCGCCGAACTTCGCCGCCTGGCGTCGCGCCCGGTCGGTGAGCTGGCCGCCGGACACCCCGTCCGGGAAGCCCAGATAGTTCTCGATCCGCGAGCTCTGCCCGGCCTGCCCGCCGGTCGCCGACCGCTCCACCAGCACCGTACGCAGGCCCTCCGAGGCCCCGTACACGGCCGCGCCCAGCCCGGCCGGGCCGCCGCCGATGACGACCAGGTCGTAGAAGTCGGCCGTGGGTGTCGTCGCCAGCCCCACGTGCGCGGCCAGCTCGGGCACCTCCGGCTCGACGAGCGCCGTACCGTCCGCCGTGATCACCACCGGCAGCCGCTGCCCGTCCTGCCCCGCGGCCGTGAGCAGCCGCTGCCCCTCGGGTTCCTCGGTGGAGTACCAGCGGTACGGCACCTGGTTACGGGCCAGGAACTCCCGTACGTCCGACGAGCGCGCCGACCACCGGTGACCGACGACCTTGGTGCTCGGCAGCGGCCGGAAGTCACTGCACCGCCACGCCTCCAGCAGGTCGTCGAGAACCGGGTAGAGCTTCTCCTCCGGCGGGTCCCACGGCTTGAGGAGGTAGTGGTCGAGGTCGACCACGTTGATCGCGTCGATCGCCGCGTTCGAGTCCGCGTACGCGGTCAGCAGCACGCGCCGGGCGCCCGGATACACGTCCAGGGCCTGTTCGAGGAACTCGATGCCGTTCATCTGGGGCATGCGGTAGTCGGCCAGGATCACCGCCACGAGGTCGCCGCGCAGCTTCAGCTCACTCAGCGCCTCCAGCGCGGACTCGCCGGACTCCGCGCGCACGATCCGGTACGACGCGCCGTAGCGCCGTCGCAGGTCACGGGCGACGGCCCGGGACACCCCGGGATCGTCGTCCACCGTCATGATGACGGTCCGCGCAGCGTCCAAGAGCGGTCGGACGAGAGATGCTGATGCTGGCTTCGGTGTCTCTGGTTCGGACATGTGCGTCTCCTCGGGCGCCGCCCCGCACTGCGGGGTCAGCCGACCAGTCGGTTGAGCTTGCGGATCTCTCTGTCGAAGGCGCGCGAGGGCACGACCCGGCGCAGGGCGCTGACGCGTTTGGCCATCGAGCCGGCGGTGTACCGGAGCTTGGGCTTCGAATCAGTGGAGGCCGCGACGATCACCTTCGCGACAACGTCCGGGTGGTCGGCGTTGCGCACGGCCGTGGCCAGCACGTCTCGGGAGACCTCCCGCTGTGCGGCGTAGATCGGCAGGGGCGAGTCGGGTGCCATGCTGCTCGCCTCGAAACTCGTGCTTGTGTAGGCCGGCTCGACCAGCAGCATCCGGACGCCGTGCTCGCGAAGCTCGTGGTCGACGGACTCGGAGTAGCCCTCGACCGCATGCTTGGTGGCGGCGTAGACGGCCATGAAGGGGGCTGGGATCAGACCGAGTACCGAGGAGACGTTGACCACGCGGCCACTGCCCTGGGCGCGCATGTGGGGCAACACTGCGTTTGCCATCCGCATCACGCCGAAGACATTGATGTCGAAGACCTCCATGGCCTGGCTGATCGAGCTCTCCTCGCCGGCGCCGACCGCGCCCACGCCCGCGTTGTTGACCAGGACGTCTATCCGGCCGAACCGATCGATCACCTCCCCGACCAGGGAGCGGACCGACTTGTCGCTGGCCACGTCGAGATCGAGGAACGTCACCCCGGCGAGCGGCTCGGCGTTCGCCGCGTTGCGGCTCGTGCCGACCACCGCGAAGCCAGCGCCCACGAGGGCAAGCGCCGCCGCCCGCCCGATCCCGGAGGAGGCGCCCGTCACGAGGGCCACTCGGGGAGCTGTCTGCATGGTGGTTCCTTCGGTTGTGGCCATGACTTTGTCGGGCGCTGCGCGGGGTCGCCCGCGCTGAGGCCGACACGGTCCGCACCGGTCCTGCACGCCCGGACCAAGCCTGTCCGGCGAGCTCAGGCCGGTTGTTTACTGAACAGTCCGAAACCTAGGCAGTTCTGTACTGAGTTGTCAAGAAGGGTGGGTCGCCTTTACCGTCTTTGTATGGCGAGACCACGAAGCTTTGACCGCGACCACGTCCTCCATGCCGCCGAGCGACAGTTCCGCACCTCGGGCTACAACGGCACGAGCGTCGACGACATCAGTGCCGCCACCGGCCTGGGCCGCGGCAGTCTCTACGGCGCGTTCGACGGCAAGCATGGCGTGCTGCTGGAGGCGATGGCCGGCTATTTCGCCCGGCTGGCGCAGGGTCCGCGCAAGATGCTCGCCGGACCGGACGAGGGCGCCCTGGAACGACTGCACCAGTACTTGCTCCGCGCCGTCCACGGGGTGCCACTCGCCGCCGACGTACCCCCCGCCTCTGACCGGGCGGGGGCTGCCTGCTTCGCCGCCAAGATGGCCCTGGAGATCGGCGCCTCCGACCCCGAGGTGAAACGCCTGGCCAACGACTGCTTCTCCGTGGTCCGGGCGGCGGTGGCCGAGTGTGTGCGAGCGGCGCAGCGCAACGGCGACATCGACCCCGACGCGGATCCCGACGACCTCGCGTACCTTCTTCTGACCATCATCCGCGGGAGCGATGTCGTGGGCGCGTACGGCCACGGCCCCGACCGCCTGACCTCGATAGCGGAGAGCGCGTTCGCCTTGCTGCCTCGCCCGCGCCACACCTGAGAAGGGCGCGGCCGGCCTCGTTGCACAGGCACCTGACCGTGAGCGTGGCTGCAGGCTCCTGATAACGCACGGGTCGGTCGCGGGACGACCAGTGCGGGTGGCGGTGAGGCAGGTCCTCGGGCGATGGCTGGGCACCCATCGGCCCGGGGGGCCACTACGCCCACCCTGAGGAGGCAACGTCTATCGACGTGCGGGCGACTACCGCCTCGAAGCGGGCGCTCGCTCCCAGCTTGCGCATCGCGCTGCGCAGATACGACTTGACCGTTTCGGGCAGCAGCGAGAGCTTGCGACCGGCTTCGGCGTTGTTGCAGCCCAGTGCCACCTGCGCCAGGACGTCGCGTTCCCGGGGTGCCAGGGGCGGGCCCGGTACCGAGGCCGTGGCGGAGGTTGAGCCAGTCGGCTGGCCATGCCGAGCAGCCGACCACGCAGATCACCGTCGGAGACCTGCTGGACCATGCGCCGCAACTCGGCAAGAAGCTGGCGGAGTTCTTCGAGCGGCACTGCCCGCCGACGGCGCGGCGTACAGCAGGCGCAGGCGGCGGTCGACCTCGTCACGGATGACCGGCTCGGCGGCCAGTCGCCGGTAAGCGCTGGCGACCGCTTCGGCCGCCCGGTCCGCGAGCAGAGCCGGGCCGGCGCGACAGGTTCCGTAGAGCACCGCGCCGGAGACCGGTGGCCCTCTCCCATCCGTCTCCGACAAAGCCGTTTTCCCCACGAAGTCAGAGACGGTCAACAAGGACGTCGGCCGAGGAGGAGACACCGGCCCGGCCCGAGGGTCGGGAACGCGGAGAGTGGACGGGCTACCGGCGATCCACCGGCGCGGGACTCCTCGCCGTAGGACATGACCGTACGCTCCTGAACCGCTGGTGTGAGCGCACGCTCCACTGGGAGACACTCGGCGCGGCGAGCAGCCCCTGACCGAAGAGTCGCGCGTACGGGGGTTTGCGGACCGACATTCCTGCCCGACGTCCCTTGGCCCTCGCGAGGCTGCCCGGAACGGCCTCGAAACCCTCGGCCGTCTGCCAACGGCCTGTCACACCTGACGTACCCGAACTCCGGGAAGGTCGTCGAAGCGGGCTCGCTTGTCGTAGGTGACCACGGTACGCGCGGTGGTCAGCGCGGTGGCCGCGATGATCAGGTCGTGGGCACCTCGGGGCTGGCCAGCCCTGCGGACATGCGCGAGCAGCCGCGCGTGCGCGCGGGCCACGTCCACGGTGTACTCCTCGACCGGGATGGTGGCGAGGACGGTGTCGACGAAGGACTGGCGGGCAACCCGATTAGTGTCGTCCGCCAGTTCCACCCCCTGAAGCAGTTCCGCCGCTGTGATGGCGGCGATCGCCGGATCGTCGTCGTCGGCCAACGCCTGATCGAGGGAGACCTTCCGGCGCTCGATCGCGATCAGCACGCCGGTGTCCAGGATCAGTCGCTCCACGGATCGTCCAGCGTCAGCAGATCACGGGTGGCCGTCACGTCGTCCTCGAAGGCGTCATCAAGGGTGCCGACATGACGCAGGAGAGCGTCCTTCACCGCCCGTCCCGTGGCCTTGGGCGCGGGAGCCAGCACGGCCAGACGCTTGCCTCCACGGGTGATCACAATGGTTTCCCCGCGTTCCGCACTGTCCAGCACGGAGGCGAAGTTCCGTGATGCTTCGGTAGCGGTCATCGTCTTCATGACCTGATTTTCTCAGAGAATCTGATACCCGACAAGACGCGTTTTCGCCCCGCTCACCGCATCCCCCGCTACGGCATCACCGCAGGGCACAGCACTTGCAGCAGCCCAGTTCAGGGGCCAGCACAAGGGAGGCGAAGGGTTTCCCCTCCCGACCCACGCTGCGACACCCCTGCGCGGTGACCGCCTTCCGGGCCGCCCATGTCCTCACCCGTCGCCTCGAGACCTCCCTCGCTGACCGGGTGCCCCACTGCACTGAACGGCCATGATCATGGGACTCGCCGGCTGCCTCGCCGTCTCACAGCGGCGCACGCACCCCGGCGTGAGACAAGGGCGCGCTGGGCCGTTTCCAGTACGGGCCGTTTTCCCCGCAATCACCTGAGCCAACGCACGGCACCCGCGATTCCTCGTGTCCAGCCGGCGTCCAGAATCGGGCGTCCAACCCCTCGAAAACGTCGGCCATGGAGGCGCGCCCAACGCCCAAGCCATCACATCAGCACAGGTCAGAGCGATTCGAACGAACGCCCCCACCCACAGACTTGAAGTCACGAGCAGCGGATTCAGCCCCGGGGCCCAAAGTCCCGAATCCGCAACCCTGATGAGACGTTTCCGCAGGTCAGCGACCTGCACAGTGGGGCGGGTGGGACTCGAACCCACGGCCGACGGATTATGAGTCCTTTGAGGATCTTGGCGGCCCTTGTCGATCAATGCTCATCTTGGCTGCTTTCCCAGGTCAGATGGGGTTTTGAGCCGCGTTCCTTCCCGGTCCTTGTCAGTCTTTTCCGATCCTTGTGTCCAGCCTGCGTCCCGAATGCGTCCCGGATGGACAGGTACACCCGGTCCAAGGATCCTCTCCCCAGCTGGGGAGAGGGTCTCGAAACCATGCGCAGCGGATTTCCTTTCCAACGCGCAGCGACTCAGGGGCAGGTGGATCGCCCCCAAGTACGCGGGGCCAACATTTCCTCCTTCGCCTCAACGGTGACACCGTACGGGCTATCCCCGCGTGCGCGAGGCGGACAGCGCCCGCGCCATCGGATCCGCGCGCACGTAGGAGCTATCCCCACATGCGCGGGGCCGACTTGAGGCCGGCGTACTGCTGGACGCCGGGAGTGGAGCTATCCCCGCCGACGAGGGGCCGACGTCTTGCGTTTGATAGCACGAGGGACCTGCCCGGAGCTATGCTCGCGTGCGCGAGGCCAACAATCCCGATCGTTTGCCCAAAGTCGAGGCCTGGGAGCTATCCCCGCATGCGCGGAGCCGACGTGCGGTGTCCGTCGGAGACGACGTGAACGTGCGAGCTATTCCCGCCTGCGCGGGGCCGACTCTGTCACCGTCCCGGTCGTGAGGGGCACGCCCGAGCTATCCCCGCGTGCGCGGGGCCGACTGCGCCTCCTCGGACCAGGCGGCGGTGTGATCGGAGCTATCCCCACGTGCGCGGGGCCGACCTGGTGCCGAGGTGAACGTGCCACGACGCCTGTGAGCTATCCCCGTGTACGAGGGGCCGACTTGAGGCCGACGTACTGCTGGACACCCGGAGTGGAACTGTCCCCACCTACACGGAGGTGACATTTCCTCCGTCGCCTCAACGATGACACCGTACGGGCTATCCCCGCGGGCGCGGGGCCGAACTCCGCGAGACACCAGGGCGTGGCGACGGAGCTATCCCTGCGTGCGCGGGGCCGACGAGAACTTCGTGGAGTCGTGGATGACGCCCAGGGAGCTATCCCCGCGTGCGCGGGGCCGACGTACCCGGGTCCCAGTGGTCGTTACCAGGGACGGAGCTATCCCCGCCTGCGCGGGGACGACACCTTCATAGGCGACATGAACTTGTTGACCTCGGGGCTATCCCCGCGTGCGCTGGGCCGATGACAGGGTCTTGCGGCCCATCGTGATCTGATCCGAGCTATCTCCGCGTGCGCGGGGCCGACCGCTGGATGGACTTGCAGACGTGGGCGCTGGAGCTATCCCCGAGTACTCGGGGCCGACGGATTCCGCGGCGACCACCGGCCGTCCCGGTTGGAGCTATCCCCGCGTGCGAGGGCTCCAGCACCCGTTCCTTGAAGGCGCGGAAGCGCCCGGAGCTATCCTCCCGTACGCGGGGCCGACCCATTGTTGCGGGACAAGTAGCCCTGGGTGATGGAGCTATCCCCGCATGCGCGGGGCCGACATCAGGCCCAAGCAGTCCCACGACGGGTTGCCGGAGCTATCCCCGTACACGAGGGGCCGACGACACCGACATCGTCGCCGACGCCCTGAAGGATGAGCTATTCCCGCATGCGCGGAGCCGACCACCCTGTGGCGAGCTCGGCGGCCTGGGCGCCAGGGCTATCCCCGCGTACGCGGGCCGACAACCCGGGCCTGGAGTACGTCCAGGAGACCATCGAGCTATCCCCGCGTGCGCAGGGCCGACTCGACGTCCATCTTCCAGCGTCGTGCGAGCGCGGAGCTATCCCTGCGTGCGCGGGGGCAACCTTGAAGTGCCCAAGACCCTGATGGTCGAGGGGGAGCTATTCCCGCATACGCGGGGCCGACTTGGTCTGGCCGTAGCCACGGGCGCGGCCGTAGGAGCTATCCCCGCGTACGTGGGGCCGACGGCGTCCGCGTTGTAGACGAACCCGCCGAACCGGGGGTCATCCCCGCGTGCGCGGGGCCGACATCATGTGACCGCTGCTCGGCACCGTCGTCCCGGAGACATCCCCGCGTCGGCGGGGCCGGCTCCTTGACAAGGACGAACCCTGTCCAATTTGGGGAGTTATCCCGTGCGGGCGAGGCCGACGAGATGTCCGTGTGCGTCTCCGACGTGCCGTCGGAGCTATCCCCACGTGCGCAGGGCCGACGAGTAGCCGCCCGAGCCGCCGGCGTTGGTGGTCGAGCTATCCCCACGTCCGAGGCCAACATCGCCAGGACGCTGACGCCGCTCTACGTCCAAGAGCTATTCCCGTGTACCGGGACCGAAATTTCCTTCGTCGCCTCAACGATGACACCCTACGGGCTATCGCCGCACGCGGGAGGACAGCTTCAGCACCGCGGTGTACGCGTCCTCCATGGCGGAGTTATCCCCGGACGCGAGACTGACAACGAACTATGCAGCACCTCCAGGGGGTTTCGGGAGCTGTCCCCGCGTAGGCGGGACCGACGTGCCCGCCATGTCCGGGGTGTCGATTCCCTGGGGGCTATCCCCGCGTGCACGAGGCCGATCAGTTGTCGGCCGTCGTCGCACCCGAGCCGAAGGAGCTACCCCGCGAGCGCGGGGCCTACTTCTACTGGCGGCAGAACAACCTGCCGTTCCAGGAGTTATCCCCGCGTGCGCGGGGCCGACGCGCCCGGCTGGCTCATGACCCACACGCCCGGGGAGCCATCCCCGCGTGCGCGGGGCCATTGCGTGGAGCCAGCACGTCATTAGCATCTGGGCGGAGCTATCCCCATGTGCCTGGGGCCGACCCAGAGTAGAGGGTTGCCGGGCCCTGGATAAGGGAGCTATCCCCGCATGGGCGGAGTCGATGACGGGAGCATCCGCGAGTACATCTTGACGATGGAGCTATCGCACGCGCAAGGCCGGTGGCGTGCTGCCGTTGAACAGCAGAGCGATGTAGGAGCTGTCCCGCGGGCGCGGGGCCGACTTCACCATCGTGACCGAGGCCCCGCAGGAGGGGCAGCTATCACCGCAGGCGCAGGACCGACGACAACAGGTAGTTCGCTGCGTTCTGGCATTCGGAGCTATCCCCGCGTGCGCGGGGCCGACAGCGTCATCACCGCCTTGGGTGCCAGCCGCAGGGGGCTATCCCCGGGTGCGCGGGGCCGACACCAACTGCGCCCCAGTCACCGGAACCCACGTGGGGCTATCCCCACGTGCGCGGGGGGCCGACGTCATCGCGAGCGTGTTCCCGCCCGCCAGGTAGGGGCTATCCCCGCGTGCGCGGGGCCGACGACTGCTGTGCTGCAGTCGTGGGCGCCGGACCGGAGCTATCCCCGCGTATGAGGGCCGACGGTTCCCGCTAGGACATTGAGACCGCGGCCAAGGAGCTATCCCCGCGTACGCGGGGCCGACGTGATGCTGCCGCCGCCGTACACCGCCTTGAAGGAGCTATCCCTGCGTGCGCGGGGCCGATTGGGTCGGCGAACGCGGTCCGGACCTGGTCCGGGAGCTATCCCCGCGTCGCGACACGTGCGCAGGGCCGACCCGGCCTCCCACACCGCCGCCGCGCACGCGAGGAGCCATCCCCGCGTGCGCGGGACCGACTAGTCGACGCCGATCAGGACGTCGAGGTCCCCGGAGCTATCCCCGGTGCGCGGGACCGACCCTTCCTGAGCTGGCACGTTCGTGGCGATCATGTGCGATTTCATGCACTTGCGTCGAGCCGCAGTGTGCCTGCCTGAACTTCGGATTGTTCCTGGGTGGGTCTGGTCAGGATGAGGCCGCAGGAGTAGGCGCGGGCGCGGCCGAGGCCGGTGGTGATGGTCTTGGTGAATGTGGCCGGGTCGGTGACGGTGAGGGTGCCGCGGATTTCGGCGCGGGTGATCTTCAGTCCCTTGTGGTGGTCGGTACTGACCGGCGGCAGCATCCGGATGGCGAGGGTGGTCCGCTCGGCGTCGGCGCCTATGCGGGGGATGCCGCTTGGCGCGGTGGCGGCTGTTCCAGCGGGTTGGAGGCGGTCCTCGAACCACGTGCGCACGTGTGCGGGGAGGACGTGCGGGAGCCGCTTGATGACAGGTTTACCCTTCTGCTTGAGGTCCGCCCGCGTCTTGGTCGGGGAGACCACGGTGCGGAACGTGAATCGGTCCCCGATGCTGATGGTCTCGTCGACGGTACGGATGTCGACTGGGGCGCAGAGGGCCCCGCGTGGGATGGCGGTCCAGTCGGGGCGTACGCGTGACTGAACGATGATCAGCAGGGTTTGTGTCGCCAAGTTGGCGGACCAGGTGGACAGAACGCCGACTTGGGCGCGGGGGGCGTCGGCGCCGTCCGGGACCCACCCTTTGAAGCCGCCCATCACGATGCGATGCATGTGGTGGGCATCCATGAGCGCGGGCGCGGCATAGGTGTGGTTGAGATCGAGTTGGATGATGCTCTGACAGGTGATCAGTCGGGAGGTGCTCACGGGATGATGTCCCATCCGATGGTCGGCTCGGGGCTGATCCGGGTGCGGGTCTCCCACCGTGCCGTGTGGGTGCGGTGTTCGGGGTGGTAGGTGACGGGCTGGTCTGTTCTCTGTGCGGCGCCGGGGGTGCCGGGGGCGGCTTCGATCCAGGCCCATGGCTGTGGACTGGTGGCGTTGGGCAGGAGCGCGGTCGCGGTGAGAATCGTCTCGGCAGTTCCTGAATGGACTCCGCCGGAGATGGTGCCGCTCGGGGGGCAGGACTTGCGGCCGAGCCAGAGGAGGCGTTTGGGGCGCTCCACGGCGTGGCTGATGCGGTGCAGGAGATCCTGGTCCGGGTGCTCGACAGCCGCGACGAATGCTGCGTCCGCCAGGTACCAGCGGGTCGTCATCATTGCATCGCGCGTGATGTTGCCTGCCAGCAGAACGCCGGTCTTCGGGTCCGGGGCGATTTCCTTCGGGGCGCCGTACCACTTGGTGACGGAGCGGGCGGCGAGGTGTCCGAACACGGGACCGGTGCTGGTTTCGAGAGCGGCAGCGGCCTTTTCGGCCCGACGGTGGTCGGTGATCAAGTCGCGGGGGCGTAGCGGGTAAGTGCCGCTCCCGACGATGTGGAAGTCTCGGACGGCGGTGCCGGGACGGTCGGCCCTTACGGCGAAGCGCAGGTCGGTGAGCGCGCCGAGGTCGTCTGCTCGGTCCAGGCCGAGGGCGGCGGCGATGAGTCCGGTCACGCCGGACTTCGTCGGCCGGTTGAGGGTGTCGCGACGGTCGAACCGGGCCAGGGCTCCCCACGACTGGAGGGGACCGGCCAGGCGTAGCAGAAGCACGGAGGTCACCGGCTGGTCAGCTCCTCGATGCTGTTGGCTTCCACTCCGGGCAGGGTGCCGGCGGCCGTACGGGAGTCGATGAGTTCCTGTACGTCGAGGTCGTAGGTGAGCACCTGGGCGGGTGAGATGTCCGTGCGCTTTCGCAGAACGAGAGCGTGCTGGTTCAGGAGGCGGTCGGCGGCTGCGACGGATGCCACGCCATCGGTCTCTTCGGCGATCGGCTTCTCGAAAATCCCGGCGTAGTTGAAGGGCCGGGCCCCAGTGAAGGCCATGACCAGCTTGGGCAGGACGCCGGTTGCAGCCGTGGTGTTCTTCTTGGCCTGGGGGATGGCGTTGGCGAACGCCTCGACGAATTCGAGTTCGGCGGCTTCGGCGGCGGCCTGTACCTGGTCGGGCTTCATGCCGGAGGCGAGCAGGTTGATCCGCAGCTTGTAGCGGTCGAGGACCGCGTGGCGGTAGAAGGTGCCGGAGATGAGCGACTGGTAGCCGGTCATGCCTGCGCCGGAGTCGTCGGCGGCGTCGATGTAGTCCAGGGCGTGGGCCTTGCGGTGGAGCTTGGCGTCATCGGCGGCGGCGTAGAAGTCGTCGATGTGCTCGGCGGCATGGACGGTGAAAGCGTGCGCGGTCTGGATGGCGCCGTCCACGTTGGGCGAGTCGGCGATCTCGGCGAGGAACCGGCCGTAGAGGGCGATGTCGATGGCGTCGCGGGGAGCGAGCGCCGACAGGATCGCTTCGCGGATCTTTCGGGGTACGGACGGGAGCTGCTCCTCGTTGTTGGGCTGGTTGTCATCGGCAGCTGGGGCGGGGGCATCTGTGCCGTTCTTCTTCGCCTTTCTGGCGGCCGCGGCCGCGGCTTTCTTCGCGGCCTCGGCGGCGGCCCCCGCTTCCTTGGCCGTGAGGTAGTCGCTGGTCCAGGCGGTCACTTCGGCACGGTGTTCCTGGATCCAGTCGGCGATGACTTGTCCGGCGTCCTCGGGCGCGAACAGCAGCACCTGGGTCAGGTCGCGAGTGGTGGGCTTGGCACCGAACTTCAGGCCGACGCCTTCGAGTAGGGCCTTGGCGGTGGCCAGCGCATCGGCCCGGTCCCATCCGTACCGGTCGGCGAGCGCCTTGGCGGTGAGTTTGGCCCATTCGCGGGTGCGGATGCCCATGGTGTATCCGGCGAGTGGTCCCTGGCCGGCGTTGGCGCGCTCGCGGCTGTGGGTGCGTTCGGCACGTCGCCGTGCTTGTGCGGTGATCATCGTACGGGCGTCGCCGCCGAAGACGAACTGCTTGGGCATGCCGTTCTCGTCGCGTACGGGAAGCGCGGCAGTGAATGTCTCCAGCAGGTGCAGGGAGAGGTACTGGTCACCGGTGAGAAGCTCTGCGGCCGGGGTGGGGAGGGCGGTCACGTGGTTGTCCTCTTCGTGTAGGTGGGCGTGTAGAAGGAGGCGCCCCAGGTATCGGCGACGGACCTGTCTCGGCTCTTCAACCGGTCGCGGCTCTTCCAGCGGGCCAGGTCCTCGGGGAGCTGGGCCCAGGACGGCGGGGTGGTGTCGCAGGCGCGGGCCCGTTCGATGGCGTGCTGCAGATGCCGCCAGGGGATCTCGCGGGATGCGGTGATCCGGTCCAGCAGCCGCTTGGCCCCAGGGTCGGCGGGGCCGCGGCCGGCACCGCTGCCGATCTTCCGCATGGCTGTGCCCATGTCGCCGTATCCGTAGTGCGGGCGGAGGGCTCCGGCATGGTAGCGAGCGAAGAGGAACGCGGTGAACTGGTAGATCTGCTGCTCTTCCTCGGACGGGGCGAACGCCACGGCAAGGTGGTGGGCCTCGGTACGGCGGGGTGGGTCTGGTCTGCGCAGGGCTGCGAGAGCACCGAGATTGTGCGTGCGGACCAGGCCGCACAGCCAGTCCGTGAGCTGGGTGCCGGGCGGCTTGGCGTCGGCTGTCGGGGCAAGGTCAGACATCTGCGGGTTCCTTCAACTGGACAGGCGCTTTGCTGTGGCGGAGAAGGGCGCGGAGCCGGGCGCGCGCGGTGATGCGGGCCTGCAGTCCGGTGCCTCCTGGGGGCAGGCTGGTCAGGCGCCCGTCGAGGGACGTGATGGCCAGGGCGCGGATGTCGCGGCCGAAGGTTGCCAGGGCCTCGATGGCGGCGCCGGTGTCGGCAACCTGGTCCAGCAGGTGGTGGAACAAGTCGCCAGCCCCGGCCCACATCTCCGGTTCGCCGTTGAAGCGGGCGAGTTGGGCAGCCTTGTCGTCCGGCTTGGGATTGGGATAGGCGATCTCGCGTGCGACCGCGGCCACCAGATAGAGGGAGCGCGCGGTGTACTCGCAGATCGCCGAGCCCTGCTCGGCGGCGTGACGCAGCTGGGTCTCCCGGCCGGGCACGTACGGGAACTCGTCAGACAACCATGTAGTGAGCTTGCCCTGGGTGGCGAGCAGGCCGATGGCCCACAGGTGTACGCGGCGGCCGTGCAGCATTGCGATGCGGCCGTACAGATCGGTGCCCTTGTCGCGCTCGGCGACGGCCGCGTACAGAGCGTGGGACTCCCGCCATAGCTCCCTCGTGGGGGACGGCTTGAGCAGGGTCTTCTTCCCGCCCGGACTTTCGAAGGTGACGGCGTCCTGTAGGTACGTTGCGGGCAACTCGGCAAGGGTTTCACCGGCGCCGATAAGTACCCGGTCGACTCCAACGCAGCCGTCGGGAAGGACGGTTGGGCGCAATGCGATCGAGCGGCCGAGCACGGTGTGGAGATCAGCCGGTCCCCGCGGAGTGCGGGTTTGCTGTGGTCCCGGGCGTGTGAAGTCTCGTCGGGAGGGCTCGCCTTGGTTCCACGTCAGGTTGAGCGGCCCAGGTTCGTCCGGCCACGGGGCGGTGTTGAGGCGCAGCAGGTCACCGAGGGTGGCTCCTGGCCAGGCCGGGCGGGCGATGACCTTCAGGCGGGTGGCCAGCCGGTTGGTGCCGAGGTTGGTGAAGGTCCCCGGCAGTCCCATGTCCTTGGCCTTGATCCTGCCGCGCATCCCGATCCCGTACGCGTGCTGGGTGAGCATCGCACGCCATGCGGCATCCGCCGGTACGGGCTCCGGGTGGTGGAGATGGTGGAGGTTGAAGAACTGGTTGTAGTCCCCGACCCGTTCCAGGAAGAGCTGTGCGGGCCCGACACCGTAGTCGTCGAGGTGAGGGCGGAGGGCGGGGTTCTGGCCGAGGGGCCGCTCGGGGTCGAAGAGGTCCCAGCATCCGGAGTGACTTGCGATCCAGTCGGCCACCTTGTTCAGCGGTGTGCGGTCGGTAACCCACGACAGCCACTCGTCGGAGGTCTCGGGATGCTGATCCGCCGCGTAGATCAGGCCGACTAGCCAGTCGATCAGCGCGGCTGTTTCACCTGGGGTGTCACCGCAGACAGCGGCCAGTTCATCGGCCCGGCGGAACACATCGACCAGGTTCATCTTGACTCGCCGCAGGTCAGGGCCGGTTGTCAGTACCGGGATGCATGCTTGGGCTCGCGGTTCCCACCGCATCGTGCTTCCACCTCCTTCCAGACGGAGTTGGCTTCAAAAAGAACGCGCTCTGTTGGGCAGCACCGTTGCGGATGGGGACAGTAGCACTATCTGGGGAGGGATATGACGACTAGTCATAATTGGTCAGTACGACGGCACTTGTTCATCTGGGCCAAGACAGACCGGTACAGAATCAGTCATCGTGGGGGCGGCCCGGCGTGGAATCCGCTGCTCGCTCACGCTCTCGACACAGCTGCCTGCGTCGCTCAGCTGTGGGACCGGTATCTCCCCCTCACGGCCTGGGCCCGGCTCGCCGACGCGTTCGGCGGCGGCCGTGAGGACACGGCCCGCCGAGTGGTGATGTTCCTGGCCGCCCTGCACGACCTCGGGAAGGGCTCCGGGTGCTTCCTTCACATGTTCGGCGCCAGCCGCTGGGACGGCCCCTATCTGCGGCAGGCCCGTACTGAATGGGAGCGTCAGGCCCGCGCTGCCGGTCTTCCCCTGGGTAAGGATCTCGACGCCCAGCCTGGCGCGCGACATGAGCACATCACCGCCGTACATCTGCCACGGCTCCTCGGCTGCATCTGCGAGGGCTGCGGCGGGACCGGCTCGCCATCAGCCGGACTCCACACCACCGCTGCCCTCCTCGGCGGCCACCACGGAGATATCCCCAGCCCCGACACCATCGGCCGCGCGGCCATGGCTGCCGACATCACTGACTGGCTACCGATCTACTCAGAACTCATCCAGGACACAGCCGACCTGATCGGAGTCGATCTCACCACCCTCCCCCAGTTGGTGACGCCCGAACGCCCCAGCGCACTTGTGCTGTTCGCCGGGCTGGTGATCCTCGCCGACTGGATCGCCTCCGATGAATCCCACTTCACCTACCGCACCCTCACCACCAGCCCGTCCCAGTGGTGGCACGCCTCCAGCAAGCAGGCACGCGACGCGGTCACGCGACTACGGCTGGACGCCTGGCAGCCCGAGCCCGCCGCCGACTGGAGCGACCTGTTCCCCAACACCGCACCGCGCCCCTTCCAGTCCGCCGCCATGGCCGCCCTGCCCGCTACCGGTCCCGCGCTCGTCATCGTCGAATCCGACACCGGATCGGGAAAGACCCGCCTCGCCCTGTGGTGCGCCCACCACCTCGCCGTTACCTGCGGATACCAGGGCCTATACATGGCCATGCCGACCCGGGCCGCCGCCAACCAAACGGCCCGCGAGATCGCCGCCTTCATGGACCGGGCCCTCGGCGAGCAGAACACGGCCAACCTCGCCGTCGTCCACAGCACGGCGGAGGCCACCGACTTCGTCCACCAGCTCCTCGATGCCGGGCGCACCCGGACTCAGGCGGCACTCGAAGGGCTCGAAGATTTCATCTCCACTCCCGCGCCCGACGACCCCCTACAGCGCCGGGCCGTCCTCAGCCCCTGGTACCTGCGCCGCTGCCTGGGCCTGATCGCCCCCTTCGCCATCGGCACCATCGACCAAGTGGCCCTCGCCGCCCAGCCCAGTCATCACTGGATGCTGCGCATGTTCGGCCTCGCCGCCAAGACACTCATCATCGACGAGGCCCACGCATACGAGCTCTTCCAGCAAGGACTTCTCGAAGCCGCCATCGCATGGCTCGCCGACGCCGGCGCCTCCGTCGTCGTCCTATCCGCGACCCTGCCCAGCGCCGTACGCACCGCCCTCGTCCGCGCGTGGTGCGACGGCCACCGCGTCCCCACGGCACACACGGATCAGACCGGCCCCATCACCGTCGTTGACCAACACGGCACCATCACGCACACCGGCCAAACCAACAACACCGACCAAAGCAGCCAAAGCGACCGGACCGCCCCCGCAGAACTGCACACCTTCATCGATTTCCTGCCCGATCCCGGCGCCGCCGCCCTCGCTGCCCGCCTCATGCACGAGGCCGGAAAAGGCGGGATCACCGTGGTGATCCGCAACCGCGTGGCCACAGCCGTCGACTTGTACAGGGTCGCCACACACTGCGCCCAGACACACGGATGGTCACCGAGAGATATCGTGCTCCTGCACGGCCAGAACCTGCCCCGCTACCGCCTCCCTGGTGAAGATCTACTGACCAGACGCCTCGGCCCGGGCAAGGACCGTACCCACCGCAACCCCGAGCGGCCAGACCGTCTTCTGGTCATCGCCACGCAAGTTGCTGAGCAGTCCCTCGACATCGACTTCGACCGGATCTACACCGACCTCGCGCCGATCGACGTCCTCATCCAGCGTCGCGGCCGTATCCACCGGCACCAAGTCAACGACTCCTCACGGCCCGACGCGTTCCGCAAGCCGCGCATGACCATCCTCACCCAGCCCGGCTCCGACGAACTGCCCATGGTCGAACCCCCGAACCCAGGCGAAGCACAGTCTCAGGGCAACCCCGACGGCCACGTGTATTCCCCCTACCTCTTGGCCGCCACCTGGTACGCCCTCATCCAACGCGCCGGTCAGGACGGCACCGTGCATCTCATCACGCCCGCAGACACCACCCCATTTATCGAAGAGGTCTACGGCCCAAAACCCACCGCCGTCGGCGCCCTCGGCGAGCTTCTCGACCGCACATCTCGCCGCCTGCAAACCGACTACGGCAACGAGGAGGGCCAGTCCCTCAGCCGTGCGTTCCGCCCCTTCACCCGCCGCGGCAGGTCAATTCCCGTGACCGACCTCGCATCCGGCAAGAGCCACGGTTCCGGCGACAGCGACGGCATCGCCGGCATCCGCGGCATCTCGCGCCTCAGTGAGCCTCCGATCGACGCCATCCTCCTGTACAAGCAGCCAAACGGCACCCTCACCTACGACCCATCCGGACAGCGACGCGCTGACCTCACCCGCCATAGCGCCGACTCCCCCGCCCGCCGCCGACAACAACAAGACCTCCTCCTCAACACCGCGTCCCTGCCCGCACACTGGTTCACCGGAATCAACGCCCTCCCTCCGCCCGAGACCTGGCCGACAGTCCCCCGCCCGGCACTGAGAAACCGCTACGTCGCCCTGTTGAACCCCAGCACTGGGGTTTGCATCAGCGGCCCCACCGGCATCACCTGCAATCCCGTCACCGGCTTGACCAGGTGACCACGACAAGTAGTTCAGCCAGCGGACCCGCAACGGCTAGGGTGCTTCCCTGGCCCCACACGGGCATAGGTCAAGAGCGCGTCCATTCTGACCTTCGGCCCCGCGTACGCGGGGATAACTCCTACGTCGCCACGACGCTGGACGACCTGCACACGTAGGCCTCGCACACGCGGGAATGGCTCCCCCACGACCGTGCTGCCGACCGCCTCGTGGCCATGGGCCCGCCACCCGCGGGGATAGCTCCTCGAACTGCTTGTCGTACGCGGTCTGAACGGCGTTGGCCCCGCACACGCGGGAATAGCTCTCCGCCCGTCGTCACCGTCACTGCGCGCACGTAGTGGACCCCGCGCACGCGGGGATAGCTCCTTGTCCGCCTTGCCCGGTTGGTTGAACTGCAGGTCGGCCCCACGTAGGCGGGGATAGCTCCATGTTCTTCCTGCCGCCTCCGAATGCCCGCCAGTCGGCCCCGCGCACGTGGGGATAGCTCCAAGGTGGCGGGCGCGTTCGGTGCGCCGAAGCTGTCGGCCTCGCGCATGCAGGGCTAGGTCGTAGTGATGCGCCCCGGAGACATCAATCACCGAGGTCAGAAGCCGACAGACGTGTTCCTGCCTCCGGAGATCAGGCTCGTGCGTCTCGCTGCTGGACTTCCTTGAGGACTCCGGCCACCGTCGCGAAGTCATTGTCCACGTGGAGGACGGTGTGCCCATGGTGTACAGCTGTCGCACACACCAACAGGTCGATCGCTCCCGCCGCCCGATGCTGGCCCCTCTGGGTCAGTTTGTACTGGGCGGTGTCGACCCACCGCCAGGCGTTCTTCGGAACCGGGGAGAGCAGACAGAGCGCGTCCAGTTCCTCGGCCAGCTCATCTCGGTGAGACGGGCTGGTCGCCGAGTAGAGGAATTCGGCACGTGTCGGCTCGCAGATGTGGAACACCCCGGCGGCGATGTGTCCCTCCCAGGGGCGCAGCGCACCTGGGGTACGGAACAGATGCCACAGAGCCGAGGTGTCCACCAGGTACGTGATCACTCGAAGGCCTCGCGCCGCGCACGCTTCTCGGCTTCATGCGCCGCTGCGGCCTGCTCGAACTCGCCGCGCTCACCTCGCGCGGCCAGCTTCTCCGCGGCCTCAAGCCTCTTGATCCGCGCCACGTAGTCCCGAAGCGCCGCGTTGACGGTCTCCTTCTTCGTCGTGGCACCCATGAGCCGCATGGCCTCGGCCAGCGCCTCGTCGTCGAGATCAATCTGAGTCACAGACACCGGAGACACCTCCAACATACGCAATGTATGCATTCAAGATACATCGCCAACATCGCATGCGACGACCGACCGCAAAAGACCGCTCAGGGGAGGCGGGCAGGATGCCGAGGCGTTTCCATTCGGACTGCTTCCCGACGCAGGACGGATCAGCGGGGCCTGCTGCACCCCGACACGAATCACCCCATGGGGCCTATGACCGACTTGACCGTAATCGGCGTCCCGAATCTGTCCTGTCGATCATGAAACACGCATCGAGACACTCTACGAGCGTCCCTCAACTCGCTGCCCAGTTCGCATAGCTGCTGGTCAGATCGATTCTTCTCGCGTAGCGAGTGGTGGGGCGGGTGGGACTCGAACCCACGGCCGACGGATTATGAGTCCGCTGCTCTAACCGGCTGAGCTACCGCCCCATAGCGGCGTGTCGCGTACATGTGTGCGCGCCGTCTGCCGCAGCATAGCCGCTCATACGATCTCACGCTCCGCCTGGTCCGACGTCGCACGCCCCTGAGGACCCCTGCCGCGACCTGCGTGGTTCCCGCGGACATGAAAAAGGACCCCTACGGGGTCCTCGATCACGATGCTCCCCCGACTGGACTCGAACCAGTAACCTGCCGGTTAACAGCCGGCTGCTCTGCCAATTGAGCTACGGAGGACCGAGCTCCCCCGACTGGACTCGAACCAGTAACCTGCCGGTTAACAGCCGGCTGCTCTGCCAATTGAGCTACGGAGGAATGCCTCGTTGCATCGAACGCACCTACCTGGGTATTCGCCAGAGGGCGGGCGCTCGCTGCGACACATACATTAGCGCAAGCAGGGGGGTGCTCCGCCAATCGGTTCCCTCCAGCACCGATGCCGCACCAGAGACCTATACGAGGGAAGGGTGGCCGTCATGCGCTACCGGCTCACGTTCGTCGTCGGACTCGCCCTGGGTTACGTGCTGGGCACACGGGCCGGGCGCGAACGCTACGAGCAGTTGAAGAAGTCCGCGCGGCAGGTCGCGCAGAACCCCGCCGTCCGCAACACCGCGGAGACGGCCGCCCAACAGGGCCGCCAGTTCGCGGGCAGGGCGTACCACGTGGTGAGCGACAGGGTCGGCGAGCGGATGCCCGAGTCGGTCGCGAGCCGCGTACGCTCGCTGCGGGAGCGCAGCGCCCACGACGGCGGCCAGGACGACTGGGGCACGAACAACCCGTAGACGTCTCGTGGACATCGCGAGGACGGTCACGCGGGCATGACCCGTCGCGTGGACGGTCACGTGGACATGACCTGGGCAGGACGTGGGGAGGGGTGCGGAATCCCACCCCGGGGGCGCGCGGGAGTGTGCGACCAGCCACGACGCTCCCGGGCCCGCGCCCCCGAGCCCACCCCCGCGGTCTCCGCGGCCCAACCCCGGCGGAGCGTGCGGCAGAATTTTCGACATGGGGATAGTCGCCGGGTTGGACAGTTCACCCGATTTCACTCGTATCGTCGTCTGCGACACGGACACGGGGGCCGTGCTCAGGCAGGGGTATGCGCCGCATCCGGTGGAAGGTTCTCAGGGTGGGGGGCGGCCCAGCGACGTCGATCCTCAGGCCTGGCTGCTGTCCCTCGGGGAGGCCGCCGGCGGCGGGCTGCTCGAAGGGGTGCAGGCCATCGGTGTGTCCTCGCAGCAGAACGCGGTCGTGCCGCTGGACGCGCAGGGCAACACCGTGCGGCCCGCGCTGGTCGGCGGGGACAAGCGGGCGCAGGTCGCGGCGGCCGATCTGATCGACGCCCTCGGAGGGCGCGAGGCCTGGGCGCAGGCGGTGGGGTGCGTGCCGCAGGCCGCGCAGCCGGTGACCAAGCTGCGCTGGCTGGCGAAGAACGAGCCGGACGCGGCACTGCGGACCGCCGTGCTGATGCAGGCCCACGACTGGCTGGTGTGGCAGTTGCTCGGGCGGCCGGTGCGCAGAACCACCGACCGGGGCGGGGCCTCCGGGACCGGATACTGGTCGGCCGCCACCGGCGGCTACCGGCCCGACCTGGTCGAGCTGGCGCTCGGCCATCAGGCGATGCTGCCCGAGGTGATCGGCCCCTCCGACGCGGCCGGTACGACCCCTGAGGGCCTGCTGATCTCCGCCGGGACCGGTGAGACCATGGCGGCCGCGCTCGGGCTGGGGCTCGGCGTCGGCGACGCCGTCGTGTCGCTCGGGGCCTCCGGTTCCGTGATGGCCGTGCATCCCGAGGCGCTCCTCGACCAGAGCGGGATGATCACCTCCCTGGCGGACGCGACGGGCATGCACCTGCCGGTCGTCACCACCCTGAACGCCGTACGGACCCTGCGCGGGGCCGCCGAGCTGCTCGGGGTGCCGGATCTGGAGAGTCTGTCCGAGCTGGCGATGAAGTCGACGCCGGGATCGCACGGGCTGGTGCTGCTGCCCTATCTGGAAGGTGAGCGCACACCGAACCTGCCGCACACGGCGGGCACGCTGGCCGGGCTGCGGCGGGAGTCGATGAAGCCGGAGCACTTCGCGCGGGCCGCGTTCGAGGGCATGCTGTGCGGGCTCGCGGACGCGCTCGACGTGCTGCGCGGGCGGGGCGTGGAGGTGCGGCGGATCTTCCTGCTCGGGGCGGCGGCCGAGCTGCCGGCCGTGCAGGCGGCCGCGCCCGCGCTCTTCGGGGCGCAGGTCGTCGTACCGCAGCCGGCCGACTACGCGGCGATCGGGGCGGCGCGGCAGGCCGCCTGGGCGCTCGGGGTGTCGCAGGGGACGCTCGATCCGCGGACGCCGCCGGCCTGGCACGGGGCGGCGGCGCAGGTGCTGGAGCCGGGTGAGGAGCTGGCCGTGGGGCAGGCGGTGCGGCAGCAGTTCGTGTCGGTGCGGGAGCAGACGCATCCGGCGGCGTTCCGGTGAGGGCGGCTCCATAGCACGCCCCTGTCGGGTTAATCAGTTGAGGTAACGCGGGTGGAGTGTTCGACGATAGGGGCCACGGGCAACCAATGCCCCTACCGCCGACTCCGAGAGACGTAGCGTGCTCATACGACTTCTGCGGACCTACCTCAGGCCCTACAAGAAACCCATCACCCTGCTGGTGCTGCTGCAGTTCCTGCAGACCTGCGCCACCCTCTACCTGCCCACGCTGAACGCCGACATCATCGACGACGGTGTGGTGAACGGGGACACGGGATACATCCTGTCCTACGGCGGCCTGATGATCGGCATCTCGCTGGCGCAGGTCGTGTGCAATGTCGGCGCCGTGTACTACGGCGCGAGGACCGCGTCGGCGCTCGGCCGGGACGTACGGGCGGCCGTCTTCGACCGGGTGCAGTCCTTCTCCGCGCGGGAGGTCGCTCACTTCGGCGCGCCCTCACTGATCACACGGACGACGAACGACGTCCAGCAGATCCAGATGCTGGCCCTGATGACGTTCACGCTGATGGTGTCGGCGCCGATCATGTGCGTGGGCGGTGTCGTGCTGGCGCTCGGCCTGGACGTGCCGCTGTCCGGCGTGCTGGTCGCCGTGGTGCCGGTGCTGGGCATCTGCGTGACGCTGATCGTACGGCGGCTGCGGCCGTTGTTCCGGTCCATGCAGACGCGTCTGGACACGGTGAACCGGGTGCTGCGCGAGCAGATCACCGGCAACCGGGTCATCCGCGCCTTCGTCCGGGACGAGTACGAGGAGCAGCGCTTCCGGAAGGCCAACGCGGACCTCACCGGCATCTCGCTGAAGACCGGCAACCTGCTCGCGCTGATGTTCCCGGTGGTCATGACGACGGTGAACCTGTCGTCGATCGCGGTGGTGTGGTTCGGCGCCCACCGGATCGACAGCGGTGGCATGCAGATCGGTGATCTGACCGCCTTCCTCGCCTACCTCATGCAGATCGTCATGTCCGTGATGATGGCCACCTTCATGTTCATGATGGTGCCGCGCGCGGAGGTGTGCGCCGAGCGCGTCCAGGAGGTCCTGGACACCGAGTCGAGCGTCGTGCCGCCGGTGTCGCCGGTGCGCGAGCTGCGCCGGCACGGACAGTTGGAGATCCGCGGGGCCGGCTTCCGCTATCCGGGTGCCGAGGAGCCGGTGCTGAAGGCCATCGACCTGGTGGCGCGGCCCGGTGAGACGACCGCCGTCATCGGCTCGACCGGCAGCGGCAAGTCCACGCTGCTCGGGCTGGTCCCCCGGCTGTTCGACGCCACCGACGGCGAGGTGCTCGTCGACGGGGTGCCGGTGGCCGACCTCGACCCGGAGCTGCTGGCACGGACCGTCGGGCTCGTACCGCAGAAGCCGTATCTGTTCGCGGGGACGGTCGCCACCAACCTGCGCTACGGCAATCCCGACGCCACCGACGAGGAGCTGTGGCACGCGCTGGAGGTGGCGCAGGCCAAGGAGTTCGTCCGGAATCTCGAGAACGGGCTGGACTCGCCGATCGCGCAGGGCGGCACCAACGTCTCCGGCGGTCAGCGGCAGCGGCTCGCCATCGCCCGCACCCTGGTGCAGCGGCCGGAGATCTACCTCTTCGACGACTCCTTCTCCGCCCTCGACTACGCCACGGACGCGGCGCTGCGGGCGGCGCTCGCGCGGGAGACCGCGGAGGCGACCGTCGTCATCGTCGCCCAGCGTGTCGCCACCATCCGGGACGCCGACCGGATCGTCGTCCTCGACGAGGGCCGGGTCGTCGGCACGGGCACGCACCAGGAACTGATGGCGGACAACGAGACCTACCGGGAGATCGTGCTCTCCCAGCTGACGGAAGCGGAGGCTGCCTGATGGCGGGGCCCATGGGGCGGATGATGGCCGGGACCGGCCCGGAGAACCGCTCGCTGGACTTCAAGGTGTCCGGGCGGCGGCTGCTCGCCCGGTTCGAACCGGAGCGGCTCACCCTCTGCGCGATGCTGTTCTGCGTGGTCATGAGCGTCGGCCTCAACGTGATCGGGCCGAAGATCCTCGGCAAGGCCACCGACCTGGTCTTCGCCGGCATCATCGGGAGGGAGATGCCGGAGGGGGCGAGCAAGGAGCAGGTCCTCGACTCGATGCGCGAGCGCGGCGACGGCGAGGTCGCCGACATGCTCCGCGGTACGGACTTCACTCCCGGAAAGGGCATCGACTTCGGCTCGGTCGGGAACGTCCTGCTGTTCGCGCTCGTGGTGTTCCTCGTCGCCGGTCTGCTGATGGCGGTGGCGACCCGGCTGGTCAACGCGACCGTCAACCGCACCATGTACCGGATGCGCGAGGACGTGCAGACGAAGATGTCCCGGCTGCCGCTGTCGTACTTCGACAAGCGGCAGCGCGGTGAGGTGCTGTCGCGGGCGACGAACGACATCGACAACATCGGGCAGACGCTCCAGCAGTCGATGGGCCAGCTCATCAACTCGCTGCTGACCATCGTCGGCGTGCTGGCGATGATGTTCTGGGTGTCCTGGATCCTCGCTCTGGTGGCGCTGGTCACCGTGCCGCTGTCGGCGGTCGTGGCCACCCGGGTCGGCAAGCGGTCGCAGCCGCACTTCGTGCAGCAGTGGCGCTCCACCGGCAAGCTGAACGCGCACATCGAGGAGATGTACACCGGCCACACGCTGGTGAAGGTGTTCGGCCGGCAGGAGGAGTCGGCGAAGCAGTTCGCCGAGCAGAACGAGGCGCTGTACGAGGCCGGGTTCAAGGCGCAGTTCAACAGCGGGATCATGCAGCCGCTGATGATGTTCGTGTCGAACATCAACTACGTGCTGGTGGCCGTCGTCGGCGGTCTGCGGGTGGCGTCCGGCTCGCTGTCGATCGGTGACGTGCAGGCCTTCATCCAGTACTCGCGCCAGTTCTCCATGCCGCTGACGCAGGTCGCGTCGATGGCGAACCTCGTGCAGTCGGGTGTCGCCTCCGCCGAGCGGATCTTCGAGCTGCTCGACGCGGAGGAGCAGGAGCCCGACCCAGTGGCGGGCGTACGGCCCGAGGAACTGCGCGGGCGGGTGGCGCTGGAGCACGTCTCGTTCCGCTACGACCCCGACAAGCCGCTGATCGAGGACCTGTCGCTGGTCGTCGAGCCCGGCCACACGGTCGCGATCGTCGGTCCCACGGGCGCGGGCAAGACCACACTGGTCAACCTGCTCATGCGGTTCTACGACGTCTCCGGCGGGCGCATCACCCTCGACGGCGTCGACGTCGCCGAGATGTCCCGCGACGAGCTGCGCGCCGGGATCGGCATGGTCCTCCAGGACACCTGGCTGTTCGGCGGCACCATCGCGGAGAACATCGCGTACGGGGCGTCCCGGGAGGTCACCCGGGGCGAGATCGAGGAGGCGGCGCGGGCGGCCCACGCGGACCGGTTCATCCGGACGCTGCCCGACGGCTACGACACCGTGATCGACGACGAGGGCAGTGGGGTCAGCGCCGGTGAGAAGCAGCTGATCACCATCGCGCGGGCGTTCCTGTCCGACCCGGTGATCCTCGTCCTCGACGAGGCGACCAGCTCCGTCGACACCCGGACCGAGGTGCTCATCCAGAAGGCGATGGCGAAGCTGGCGCACGGGCGGACGTCGTTCGTGATCGCGCACCGGCTGTCGACGATCCGGGACGCCGACACGATTCTGGTGATGGAGAACGGGTCGATCGTGGAGCAGGGGGCGCACGGCGATCTGCTGGCGGCCGACGGGGCGTACGCGCGCCTGTACAAGGCGCAGTTCGCGCAGGCGGTGGCCGAGGTGGACTAGGCAGGCCGGGGCCGCCCCGGAGGGCGGCCCCGCTCAGTCCAGGTAGCCCCTCAACTGGTCCGCGAAGGCGTGGTCCCTGAGTTTGTTGAGGGTCTTGGACTCGATCTGCCTTATCCGTTCCCGGGTGACGCCGAAGATGCGGCCGATCTCCTCCAGGGTGCGGGGGCGGCCGTCGGCGAGGCCGTAGCGGAGTTGGACGACCTTGCGTTCGCGTTCGCCGAGGGTCGACAGGACCGCCTCCAGGTGCTCCCTGAGCAGGAGGAACGCCGCCGACTCGACCGGGCTGGCCGCGTCGCCGTCCTCGATGAGGTCGCCGAGGGCCACGTCGTCCTCCTCGCCCACCGGGGCGTGGAGGGAGACCGGCTCCTGGGCGAGGCGGAGGACCTCGCCGACGCGCTCCGGGGGGAGGTCCAGCTGGGCGGCGACGTCGTCGGCGGTCGGTTCGTAGCCGCGTTCCTGGAGCATGCGGCGCTGGACGCGGACGACCCGGTTGATCAGCTCGACGACATGGACGGGGACGCGGATGGTGCGGGCCTGGTCGGCGAGGGCGCGGGACATGGCCTGGCGGATCCACCAGGTGGCGTAGGTGGAGAACTTGTAGCCGCGGGCGTAGTCGAACTTCTCGACCGCCCTGATCAGCCCCAGATTGCCCTCCTGGACGAGGTCGAGCATGGTGAGCCCGCGGCCCACGTACCGCTTGGCCACCGACACCACGAGCCGCAGGTTGGCCTCGATGAGGCGGCGTTTGGCCATGCGGCCCATGACGACGAGCCGGTCGAGGTCGAAGGCGAGGTCGCTGTCGAGGTCGGGGGTGTTGCTCAGCTTCTCCTCGGCGAAGAGGCCGGCCTCGACACGGCGGGCCAGTTCCACCTCCTCGGCCGCGGTGAGGAGCGGGATCCGGCCGATCTCGCGCAGGTACTGGCGGAACAGGTCCGAGGAGGGGCCGGCCGTCTCGGTGGCGCGCGGGGCGGGCGTCTCCACCGGCTCGGGGGCCTCCTCCAGGGCCTCGGCGGGCGGGCCCTCCGGCTCGGCGCCGGGCGCCGGCTCCGCCTCGGTGTGCGTTTCGGGGTGGTGCACGGCACGGTTCTGCGGCGGGACCGCGACCAGGACGTCCGTGTCGGCGTCCGGTTCCGTGCCGTCGGTACGCGTGTCGGTCTGGGTGAGGGTCTGGGTCTGCACGGGGGCGACCTCCAGGATGATCGCTGCTGAGGTGTGCGGCAGCGCTGCTTCGGGAGCGGAGTCGGCGGCCTCGCCGCTGTCCGTCCCGTACGCGATGAGCGGAACCGCGGGGGTGTGGGACCCGCTGGGGACGGATCGGCCGCGCTCCGAGGACTCAGGCACCGGAACCCAGTGTGGAGTACGACACATGGCCGCCACGAGGGGCGTGCGATGACTTTTTGCGTCCGGCCCGTGACCGCGTGGTGACCGTGCTGGTCACGGCAGCCTCAGAGGGCGGCGGCTCCGTGCTCCCGCAGCGCCTGGTCGTACTGCTGAAGGACCCACAGTTCGTTCTGCACGGCGGCCAGTTGGGCCGGGTCGCCGCCCGCGGCGAGGCGGGCCAGCTGGGACTGGACGTCACGGACCCGGCGTTCGACGGCGCGGCGGCGGACGGTGACCAGCTGGGCGCCGGCGTACACCTCGTCCACCGTCTTGCGCATGATCGCCTCGACCGCCAGCTCCGTCACCATCGCTCGGACGGTGTCGTCGGGGGCGGCCTCGCGGACGCGGACGAGGTAGTCCTGCGGGTCCTGAGTGCCGTACTCGGCGCCGCCCGCGTCCAGGATCGCCTGGCGTACGGCGGCGTAGGGCGCGGCGGTGAACTCGTCGACGCCGTACGCGTCGAAGGCCGGGGAGACCAACTCGGGGCGCTGGAGGGCGAGTTTGAGGAGTTCTCGTTCGGTGGCGTAGACGGGGTTGCGGAGGGTGAGGGCGGGGCCGGCGGTGGTGGGGCGGGGGGCCGCCTCGTACGGCTGGGCGTGGCCGGGGCGGGCCGGGGCGGGGGCCTTGCCGCCGCGTTCGCGGGCCCAACGGGCGAGCTGCGCCACCCGCTTGACGACGAACTGCGTGTCGAGGATGCCGAGCATGCCGGCGAGCTGGACGGCGACCTCGTGCTGGGCGCCGCTGTTCTTGATGCGGGCGACGACGGGAGCGGCCTCGTCCAGGGCGGCGGCGCGCCCTGCCGGGGTGTCCAGGTCGTAGCGGCGCACGATCTGGCGGAGCGCGAACTCGAAGAGCGGGGTGCGGGGTTGGACCAGGTCGGCGACGGCGTCGTCGCCCTTGGTCAGGCGCAGGTCGCAGGGGTCCATGCCGTCGGGCGCGATCGCGATGTAGGTCTCGGCGGCGAACTTCTGGTCGTCCTCGAAGGCGCGCAGGGCCGCCTTCTGGCCGGCGGCGTCGCCGTCGAAGGTGAAGATGACGCGCGCGCTGCCGTTGTCCATCAGCAGCCGGCGGAGGATCTTGATGTGGTCGCCGCCGAAGGCCGTGCCGCAGGTGGCGATGGCGGTGGTGACGCCGGCGAGATGGCAGGCCATGACGTCCGTGTAGCCCTCGACGACGACCGCGCGGGACGTCTTGGCGATCTCCTTCTTCGCGAGGTCGATGCCGTAGAGGACCTGGGACTTGCGGTAGATCGCCGTGTCGGGGGTGTTGAGGTACTTGGGTCCGGTGTCGGCCTCGTAGAGCTTGCGGGCGCCGAAGCCGACGACGTCCCCGCCGATGTCGCGGATGGGCCACATCAGGCGGCCGCGGAAGCGGTCGATGGGGCCGCGGCGGCCCTCCTGGGCGAGGCCGGACAGGAGCAGCTCCTTGTCGGAGAAGCCCTTGCCGCGCAGATAGCGGGTGAGGTGGTCCCAGCCCTGGGGGCTGTAGCCGACGCCGAAGTGGACGGCGGCGGCCTGGTCGAAGCCGCGCTCGGCGAGGAAGATCCGGCCGGTGTCGGCCTCGGGGCTGACGGCGAGCTGTTCCGCGTACCACTCGGCGGCGATCTTGTGGGCCTCGACCAGGCGGATGCGCTCGCCGCGCTGGTGGGAGGGGTTGTAGCCGCCCTCCTCGTAGCGCAGGGTGATGCCGGCCTGGGCGGCCAGGCGCTCGACCGCCTCGGAGAAGGTGAGGTGGTCGACCTTCATCACGAACGTGATGGTGTCGCCACCCTCCTGGCAGCCGAAGCAGTGGAAGAGGCCCTTGCTGGGGCTGACCTGGAAGGACGGCGACTTCTCGTCGTGGAACGGGCACAGGCCCTTGAGGTTGCCGCCGCCCGCGTTGCGCAGCTGGAGGTACTCGGACACCACGGCGTCGATCGGGACGGCGTCCCGTACCGCCTTCACGTCCTCGTCGTTGATCCGTCCAGCCACGAGGAGATTCTACGGGGGCGGACCGACACTCCTGAGTCGAGCCGACCCTCGGCCGGGGGTCCGGCGGTCGCCCCCGGGGGATCGCAGCACGGGGGTGGACCGACATCCCCGGGGGGAGAGGTTCTAGGCGACCAGTCCCGTGAGCGGCACATGAGGATCGGCCAGTGCCTCGGTGTCGACCGGAACGCCCGCGCGGATCAGCTGCTGGATCGGCTCTGTGACGTCCCACACGTTCACGTTCATCCCCGCCAGCACCCTCCCCTCCTTCACCCAGAACGCGATGAACTCCCGCTTGCCCGCGTCGCCGCGGATCACCACCTCGTCGTACGACCCCGGCGGCGCCCACCCGCTGTACTCCATCCCCAGGTCGTACTGGTCGGTGAAGAAGTAGGGCACCCGGTCGTAGGTGACGTCCTGGCCTAGCATCGCGCGGGCGGCGGCGGGCCCGCCGTTCAGGGCGTTGGCCCAGTGTTCGACGCGCAGCGACGTGTCGAACAGCGGGAGCGGGAAGGACGCGACGTCGCCCGCGGCGTGGATGTCCGGGTCGGACGTCCGCAACCGCTCGTCCACCGCGACACCGCCGCCGTGCGCCCGGTCGGCCAGCCGCAGCCCCGCGGCCTCCGCCAGCCCGGTACGGGGGGCCGCCCCGATCGCGGCGAGGACGTCGTGCGCCGGGTGTTCCTCGCCGTCGTCCGTGCGGGCGGCGAGGACCATGCCGTCCTGGCCGACGATCTCGGTGAGCCGGACGCCGAAGTGGAAGCGGACGCCGTGCTCGCGGTGGAGTTCGGCGAAGACGTTGCCGAGCTCGGGCCCGAGGACGCCGTGGAGCGGCGTGGGTTCGGGCTCCACGACGGTGACCTCCGCGCCGTACTCGCGGGCCGCCGCCGCGACCTCCAGGCCGATCCAGCCGGCGCCGGCGATGACGATGTGGCCGTTGTCGCGGCCCAGGGCGGTCAGGACGTTCTTGAGGCGCTCGGCGTGGGCCAGGCGGCGCAGATGGTGGACGCCGGCGAGGTCGGTGCCGGGGATGTCCAGGCGGCGGGGTTCGGCGCCGGTGGCCAGGAGCAGCTTGTCGTAGTGGACGAGCGTGCCGTCGTCGCCGAAGCGGACCGTCTTCGCCGTACGGTCGATGGCGTCGACGGCCTGGCCGAGGTGCAGCTCGATGTCGTTCTGCGCGTACCAGGCGGGCTCGTGCACGAAGACGCTCTCGCGGGTCTCCTTGCCGAGCAGGTAGCCCTTGGAGAGCGGTGGGCGTTCGTAGGGGTGGTCGCGTTCGTCGCCGATCAGTATCACGCGGCCGGTGAAGCCCTCCGCGCGCAGCGTCTCGGCCGCCTTGGCGCCGGCCAGGCCTCCTCCGACGATGACGAATGTCTGATCCGCGTCGACCACGTGATGCCTCCTACGGGGGTCTGGGGGGTGTCCCCCCAGTGAACGCTGCGGGTGCCGCCACATGAGCGTCCCGCACGCAGCGTGAGGGGGGAAGAGGACGTGACCCGATCAGGCCACGCAGCGTCACGTTCGGGCCCGTTTGGGCGCACTGGTCTCTTATCTCAACTCTGGTCCCTTATGTAACTCTGACCTCTCCCGCCCCGACTCCGACCTCTCCCGCCCCGACTCTGACCTCGTGCCCCGACTCTGACCTCGTGCCCCGACTCCGACCTCTCTTGCGACACCGGATCCCCCCGTCACCTCACGTGCGCCCCGTCAGCCGGGCGTGGAGTGAGCGGGCCGAGGCGTCGGTGAGGGAGGCGATCTGGTCGACGACCACCCGTTTGCGGGCCCGGTCGTCGGCGGCCCGGTCGAACAGCGCGCGGAACTGGGGGTCGAGGCCGTCGGGGGCGCGGGCGGTGAGCGCCTCGGCCAGCTCGGTGATGACGACACGCTGGTCTGCGCGGAGCCGTGCCTGCTCGGCGCGCTGCATGACGTACCGGTCGGCGACGGCCTTGAGGACCGCGCACTCCAGGCGTGTCTCGTGGGGTACGACGAGTTCGGCGGCGTACCGGGTGAGGGGACCGGAGCCTCCCCCAGGACCTGAACGGCCTGGGAGGTACCCCCATCGCGCGCGCGTGGCGGTCTCGGCGGCGAGGCAGAAGCGGCCGATGAGCTGGCTCGTGGCGTCCTTCAGCCGGGCCTGGGCCACGGCCGTGCCGTCGTAGCCGTGCGGCCACCACTCCTGGTCCTGGAGACGGTCGAGGGCGGCGGCGAGTTCGGCCGGGTCGGTGCCGGCGGGGACGTACCGGCCGACGGCCACCCGGAAGATCTCCTGGCGTTCCGGCTCGGCGTGCAGGCAGTTGGGGTCGATGTGGCCGGCGTGCAGGCCGTCCTCCACGTCGTGCACGGAGTACGCCACGTCGTCGGACCAGTCCATGACCTGTGCCTCGAAGCAGGTGCGGGTGCCGGGGGCCTCCTCTCGGACCCAGTCGAAGACGGGGCGGTCGTCCTCGTAGACACCGAACTTCCGTGACGTGGGGTCGGTGGGGTGGGCGCCTCGGGGCCAGGGGTACTTGGTGGCGGCGTCGAGGGTGGCGCGGGTGAGGTTGAGGCCCACGCTGACGACTCCGCCGGTCTCCGGGTCCGTGACGAACCGTTTGGGTTCGATGCGGGTGAGGAGGCGGAGGGACTGGGCGTTGCCCTCGAAGCCGCCGCAGTCCTGCGCGAAGGCGTTCAGGGCCTCTTCGCCGTTGTGGCCGAAGGGGGGATGGCCGAGGTCGTGGGCGAGGCAGGCGGCTTCGACGAGGTCGGGGTCGCAGCCGAGGGCCGCGCCGAGTTCGCGGCCGACCTGGGCGCATTCGAGCGAGTGGGTGAGGCGGGTGCGGGGGGTGGCGTCCCAGGCCTGGTCGCTGGCGCCCGGGGTGACCACCTGGGTCTTGCCGGCGAGGCGCCTCAGGGCGGAGGAGTGGAGTATGCGGGCGCGGTCCCTCTGGAAGGCGGTGCGGCCGGGGCGCTTGTCGGGCTCCGGGGCCCAGCGGGCCACTGACGTGGGGTCGTAGGCGGGGGGTGGGATGTGGTTCGCGTGGGGGTGGGGGGTGCGGGTGCCTTCCATGTCTCGACAGTAAAGGCATGGGGTGACAATGCGCCTGTGCGTCTGTCTTGTTCCGTGATTGCGCGGGTGCGGGTCATATGTGGTTTCTCGCGCCCACGCGGCGGAGCCGCATGCCGATACGGCCCCGCGCCCCTTGGGGTGCGGTCCGTCCCCTCGTTCTAGGCCGACGCCAGTTCCGGGGCCGTGGTCGCCGGAGTCGCCGCCGCCTGGTCGTAGCGGTGCAGTACCAGGCGGGCCATCGCCTCGTGCGTGCCCAGTGGGGCCGAGGCGATCCACGGGGCCGCTTGCGCGCACTCCGTCGCGAAGCGGCCGGGGGCTGTGAAACAGGAGGCCACGGCGATGCGGTGGCGGCCTCGGGCGGTCAGGGCGCGGACGGCCGTGGGGACCGTCGGGGTGGCCGTGGTGGCGTAGGCGGGGACGACCGGGACGCCGAGGCGACCGGCGAGGAGCTGGGCCGTGCGGCGGGTGTCGACGGCGGAGTCGGGGTCGCGGGAGCCGGCCGCCGCGAGGACCACCGCGCTCTCGCGGCGCTCGGACTCCGTCATGCCGGTGCGCCAGCCGGCCTCGACCAGGCGGGCGTACAGGGTGTCCACGAGGAGGGGGTGGGGACCGAGCGGGGCCGCCACGCGTGTGCGCACCGACACGGCGTCCGCCATCTCGGGGATGTCGCGCTTGACGTGGTAGCCGCGGCTGAGGAGGAGCGGGACGAGGACGGCCTGCGCGGTGCCGCGGGCTTCCAGGCCGGCGAGCGTGTCGCTGAGTAGGGGCTCGTTGAGCTCGATGTGCCCGAGGTGCACGGGCAGGCCCGGGCGCAGCTCGCGGACGCCGTCGAGGAGTGTGCGGACGGTGCTCAGGGCGCGCGGGTCGCGGCTGCCGTGGGCGACGACGACCAGGGCGGGCGGGCCGGGGCGCCGGCGGCCGTCGAGCTGGACGAGGCCGGGCCGGCCGGCGAGCTGGGTGCTGATCCGGTTCATGAGGTGCGCCGTCCTGTCGAAGCCGTCATGAATCGATCCTGGCGGCGGGACGTTGCACCCCCGTTGCGTGGCCGTCACGAGTATTTTTTCCGGTCGTTCACCGCGAGCGTGGGGGCGGTGTGAGGAGCGGCGCGGAGAACCGGATCTTCCTGACGCGCGTCTTCCCGGGCCGGAGGGGCAGCGAACCGGGGGGACACATGAAGATGCGTCGACCGCGGCTGCCGCGCACCCGTGCGGGGTGGCGGCGGCTGGTGCAGGGCGTGATGGCCGGGTGTGTGCTCGGGCTGTTGCCGGCGACGTGGCTGTTCGTGTCGACGGCGGACCGGCTGGGCACGACGGACGACGCGCCGCGCACCGAGGTCGCCGTCGTCTTCGGCGCCGGTCTGTGGGCCGGCGAGCCGTCGCCGTATCTCGCGCACCGGCTGGACGCGGCGGCCGAGCTGTACAAGGAGGGGCGCGTCGAGGTCGTGCTCGTCACCGGCGACAACAGCCGGGAGGACTACGACGAGCCCGACGCCATGCGGGCCTACCTGACCCGACACGGGGTGCCCGACGCACGCATCGTCAGCGACTACGCGGGCTTCGACACCTGGGACTCCTGTGTGCGCGCCAAGAAGATCTTCGGGGTGGACCGGGCCGTCCTCATCAGCCAGGGCTTCCACATCCGGCGGGCGGTCGCGCTGTGCCAGGCGGCGGGTGTGGAGTCGTACGGCGTCGGGGTGGACGCCGTGCATGACGTGACCTGGTACTACGGCGGCGCCCGGGAGATCTTCGCGGCGGGCAAGGCGGCGCTGGACGCGGTGTTCGAGCCGGATCCGCGGTTCCTGGGGCCCGAGGAACCGGGCATCGCGAGGGCGTTGGCGTCCGGCAGGTAGCCGCCGGCCCGCCTACTGGTGCGGACTCGGCGACGCAGGCTCCCGGGCGGGCGGGGCGGTGGTTGCGGGGTCTTCGCCGGACTCCACCGCCCCGGTCCGGGTCAGCGGCCCGTGAAAGCGGCCTTCCGTTTCTCCAGGAACGCGGTCATGCCCTCCTTCTGGTCCTCGGTCGCGAACAGGGCGTGGAAGATCCGGCGTTCGTAACGGATGCCGTCCCGCAGGCCGGTCTCCAGGGCACGGTCGACGCACTCGCGGGCCGCCCTGACGGCCGTACGGCCGTAGGAGGCGACGGTCTCGGCCGCCGCCAGGGCCTCGGCCAGGACCCGGTCGTCGGGGACGACCCGGGAGACGAGTCCGGCTGCCTCAGCCTCCCGTGCGTCCATCGTGCGGCCCGTGAGAATCAGGTCCATCGCCTTCGCCCTGCCGATCAGGCGGGTCAGGCGCTGGGTGCCGCCGATGCCCGGGATCACGCCGAGCTTGATCTCCGGCTGGCCGAAGACCGCGGACTCCCCCGCGATCACCAGGTCGCACATCATCGCCAGTTCGCAACCGCCGCCCAGCGCGAGGCCGCCCACGGCCGCGATCTTCGGGGTGCGCAGGTCGGCGAAGTCCTCCCAGGCGGAGAAGTAGTCCTCCGCCGCCATCTCCACGGCCGACTTCCCGGCCATCTCCCTGATGTCGGCGCCGGCGGCGAAGGCCCGCTCGGAGCCGGTGACGACCACGCAGCCGACGTCCGGATCCAGGTCCAACGGGGCCAGCACCTCGAGGAGTTCGGCCAGCAGTTCGGAGTTCAGCGCGTTGAGGACCTGCGGGCGGTGCAGGCGGACGGTCACGACCGCGCCCTGGCGGTCCAGCTTCAGGTGGTTCATCGTTCTCCCCTCCGAGGTCTACGAGTCCCAGATGGCGCCGTACGCCGGAATCCCCCGTCGTTCCAGTCCGTGCACCACCTGCCAGGTCAGCTTCTTGTTGGAGATGCAGATCACCGCCTCCGCCCCGAAGTCGCGGTACGCCGCGTACGCGAGGCGCACCATGTCGGGTTTGCCGTGGCGGGAGGTGTCCCAGACGACGGCGTGCGGCTGGACGGCGAGGATCTCGTCGACGAGGGCGTCGCCGTAGGTGGCGCGGGGGTCGCGGGTCGCCCAGACCAGGCGGGAGGGGACCTCGGCGGCGAGCAGATGCGGCAGGCACGGGCCGATGCCGCTGCCGGTCGCCACGTACACCACCTTCTTGAACAGGACCTCGATGTTGGCGACTCCGGCGGTGGTGATGCCCTTCACCCACACCCGGGACGGCAGGTCGTCGATGAAGGAGCCCGTCCAGTCACCGGCCCGCGAGATGGTGAGCCGGAAGCCGGGCTCGCCGGGTGCGGGGACGTTGGCGAAGGAGTGCCACTCCTTGAGGGGGCTGCGGCTGATCGCGGTGGAGGAGCCGGCGAAGGGAGTCTCGCCGTGGTCGAAGCGGGCCAGCACGACGTGCGGGGAGGGGCGTTCGACACGTACGTCGACCTTGCGCAGCCGCATCCAGGGCAGGGCGACGCTGAAGGTGACGACCGCCAGGACGGTCACCGGCACCGGGCCGGGGGCGGACAACAGGGTGTGGGTCCAGAAGAGGGCGAGGGCGCTCCAGCCGCCGAAGCGGTGGATCTTCTCGAAGTGGTCGTGGTGGCGGGTGCGGAACGGTGGGAGGGCGGTGGCGACGATGAGGGCGAGGAGGGCCGTCAGGGTCCATCCCACGCAGGTGGCCGGTGCGTGCGAGCCGTCGGCGGTCGACCTGATCGTCAGTGCCAGGAACCAGCCCGCTCCCGCCAGCGCCCCGCCCACGTGCAGACCGCCGAAGTGGTAGACCTTGCCGAGCGTCCAGCGCAGCCGCAGCGGCCAGTTCGTGGGGGCCGAGGTCGCCAGCCGGAAGAGGAGGTTGATGACGTACTGCTGACGGACGACGACGGCGAGCGCGAGGTTGGCGAGGGCCGTGTGGGCCAGGGTGCGGTCGGCGAGGGGCCAGGCGGCCCACGCGAAGGCCGCGTTGGCGAGGAGCACCAGGGCCGCCAGGCGGTTGTAGTGCATGAGGCGGGGGTGCTTGAGCAGGCGCCGCGCCACGGAGGTGGGCGGGGGGAGTTCCACGGCCGCCGCGCGATCGAGGGAGGTGGTCACCGGGCCACCGCCACGCGCTCGTGGGCCAGTCGCAGCAGCGCCCCCTTGTCGATCTTGCCTCGGTCGGTCTCCGGCATTGATGTCAGGGGCATGACATCCTCGGGCACGCAGTAGTACGGCAGCGCCTCGGCGACCGCCTGCCGGGCCGCGCCGGGGTCGACGTCGGCCGGGCAGACGAAGGAGACCAGGCTGCGGTCGTCCCGCTTGAGGGTGACCGCGCGGGCGCAGCCGGGCAGCCGTTCGAGGACGGCGGAGACGGAGTCGAGTTCGACCCGGAAGCCGCGCACCTTGACCTGGTCGTCGGTGCGGCCGAGGTGCTCCAGGTGTCCGTCGGGGGTCCAGCGGCCGAGGTCGCGGGTGCGGAACATCCGGCGGCCGCCGCCGAGGAACGGGTCGGGGGCGTAGCGTTCGGCGTTCAGCTCGTCGTTGTCGAGATAGCCGGCCGAGACGCAGTCGCCGCCCGCCCACATCTCGCCGACCTCGCCGACGGGCAGCGGGCGGCGGTCGGCGTCGAGGACGTAGACGGTGTTGTTGGGGGTGGGGCGGCCGATGGTGAGGAGCGGGGCGGAGGGGTCGTGGCGGGCCATCGTGTTGACGATGGTCGTCTCCGTCGGACCGCAGCAGTTGTGGAAGGCGGCTCGGCGCGCCCAGGCGTCCGCGAGGGGGCGCGGGCAGGGCTCGCCGGCGACGGCGACCGCGCGCACCCGCGGGCAGTCGGCCGGGACGATGCCGGACAGCACGGTCGGGGTGGCGATGAGCACGGTGGCCGTGTGGGCGGCGGCGGGGATGTCCTTGCCGCGGACGACCAGGGTGGCGCCGTGGGCGAGGCAGCCGAGGATCTCCCAGGCCGCCATGTCGAAGGCGATGTTGAGGAGCTGGGCCACCCGGTCGCCGGGGCGGATGCCGAGGGCGCCGGGTTCGGTGAGGAGGACGTTGGCGACGTTGCGGTGGGTGACCTTCACGCCGTTGGGCCGGCCGGTGGTGCCCGAGGTGAACAGGACGTAGCAGCCGTCGTCGGGCGCGGGGGCCGGGAGCGGTACGGCGGGCTCGTACGGCAGCGGCTCGTCGAGGGCGATCACACGTGGGCCCCTCGGCACCCGGAGCGCGTACTCGGCCTGGGTGAGGACGACGCGGGTGGCGGCGGTGCGGACGACGTGGGTGAGCTGGGCGGGAGGCGCCAGGCCGACGTCCTGGGGGACGTAGGCGGCGCCCGCCTTCAGGATGCCGAGCAGGCCGACCAGCATCGGCAGGGAGCGGCGGACGAAGAGGCCGACATGGTCGCCGGGCCGGACGCCCTCGCGAGCCAGGCGGGCGGCGAGGGCGTCGGCGTAGCGGTTCAGCTCGCCGTAGGTGAGGGTCGCGCCCTGGTGCTCGGCGGCGACGGCGTGCGGGGTGGCCCTGGCGTGCCGTTCGACGGCACGGTGGATCAGCGGGTCCGGGACGGCAACGGTCGGACCGCGGCCGTACCGGTGGAAGAGTCGCCGGTCGTGGGGGGTGAGGTGACGCAGAGGCATGGGTGGGGCACCTCCAGGCTGCTTCGAGAGTCGGGTGACATGTCCGGGGGACAGCGGCATGCCCGGTGTTCGAACGCCGTGCGGGGCCTGGGGCACGTCTGTCGGGGACACGCCCTTGCGCTGAACGACTGTAGTAGCGCTGCTTCAACTCTCAACGAGGCCGGATCGGCCAAGTACGAAGCGGAATGAGCCACATGTGGCGGCTCGCACAACAACGGCAACTCGGGTGGCATGCGGCGACGACTCGGGGGTGGGCCGTGCCGTGCCTCACGCCGGACGGGCGGCGTCGGGGAGGTCACCAGCACACCGCCGTAACAGGACACCGCACGGCGCGTAACACGGCCGAAGCAGGCTGAACGGTATGCGGACCACCTCGACGCCCACCCACTGCCCGTACTGCGCCCTGCAGTGCGGGATGAACCTGTCGCCCACGCCGGAGGGGGGCGTCGAGGTGACCGAGCGCGCCGACTTCCCGGTGAACCGGGGCGCGCTGTGCGGCAAGGGCCGTACGGCGCCGCAGGTGCTGTCGTCCCGGGTGCGGCTGACCTCCCCGCTGGTGCGCTCCGGCGGCACGCTCGTGCCGGCCACCTGGGACGAGGCACTGGACCGGATCGCCGCCGAGCTGACGCGCGTGCGCGCGGAGCACGGGCCGGACGCGCTCGGGGTGTTCGGCGGGGGCGGGCTGACCAACGAGAAGGCGTACACGCTCGGCAAGTTCGCGCGGGTCGTGCTCGGCACCTCGCAGATCGACTACAACGGCCGCTTCTGCATGTCGTCCGCCGCGGCCGGCGGCATCAAGGCGTTCGGGCTCGACCGCGGGCTGCCGTTTCCGCTGGAGGACATCCCGAAGTCGGGGTGCGTGATCCTCGTCGGGTCCAATCCCGCGGAGACGATGCCGCCCTCGCTCCGCTTCTTCACCGAGCTGCGCGAGAACGGCGGCACCCTGATCGTCGTCGACCCGCGCCGCACGAAGACCGCCGAGCAGGCCGACCTGCACCTGATGCCCCGGCCCGGGACGGATCTCGCGCTGGCGCTCGGGCTGCTGCACCTGGTCGTCGCCGAGGGGCGGGTCGACGAGGAGTACGTCCGGGAGCGGACCGTCGGCTGGGAGGACGCCCGGGCGGCGGCGATGGCCCACTGGCCGGAGTACGTGGAGCGGATCACGGGGGTGTCCGTTCCTCAGCTCCGGGAGACGGTACGGCTGTTCTGCGAGCCCGAGTCCGCGATGGTGCTCACCGCGCGCGGGCCCGAGCAGCAGTCCAAGGGCACCGACACCGTGGGCGCCTGGATCAACCTGTGCCTGGCGACGGGCCGGGCCGGGCGGCCGCTGAGCGGCTACGGCTGTCTGACCGGGCAGGGCAACGGGCAGGGCGGACGCGAGCACGGCCAGAAGGCCGACCAGCTGCCCGGCTACCGCAAGCTGGACGACCCGGCGGCGCGGCGGCACGTGGCCGAGGTGTGGGGCGTGGACCCCGACTCGCTGCCCGGGCCGGGACGCAGCGCGTACGAGCTGCTGGACGCGCTGGGGACCGACATCAGGTCCCTGCTGCTGATGGCGTCGAATCCGGTGGTGTCCGCGCCGCGCGCGGCGCATATCGAGGAGCGGCTGAAGTCCCTCGAGTTCCTCGCCGTCTGTGACGTCGTGCTGTCCGAGACGGCCGCGCTCGCGGACGTCGTCCTGCCCGTCACCCAGTGGGCGGAGGAGACCGGGACCACGACCAACCTGGAGGGGCGGGTGCTGCTGCGGCGGCGGGCGATCACCCCGCCCGAGGGCGTGCGCAGCGACCTGGAGGTCATGCACGAGCTGGCCGCCCGGCTGGGCGTGGAGAAGGGCTTCCCGACCGACCCCGAGGAGGTCTTCGAGGAGCTGCGCCGCGCCAGCGCGGGCGGGCCCGCCGACTACTCCGGGATCACCTACCGTCGGCTGGCCGAGGAGAACGGGGTGTTCTGGCCCTGCCCGGCGACCGACGACACGGCGGCTGTTGGCGCCACGGGCACTGATGCGACGGCCACCACTCAGGCCACGGGCGCCGCGGAGGCCGCGGAGCCGGCGGCCGCTACGGCTGCCGCGGGCGCCGCGGAGGCCACGGGCGCCATGGCGGGCATCACAGGGGCCACGCCGACCACAGGCGCCAGGGGCGCCGCGCATGCCACTGCCGCAGGTGCCGCAGGTGCCACTGCCACAGGTCCCGCAGCAGCCACGGATGCCACAGCCGCCACGGACGACTGTGAGGACGCCTCGCTGGACGCGGGCGCTGACGATCCCGCGCGGGACGACGACCCGCGTGTGCCGGCCGTGCATCCCGGCACGCCCCGCCTCTTCCTCGACCGGTTCGCCACCCCCGACGGCCGGGCCCGCTTCGTCCCCGTCGCGCACCGGCCCGCCGCCGAGGAACCCGACGACGAGTACCCCGTGCTGCTCACCACCGGCCGGGTCGTCGCCCAGTACCAGTCCGGCGCCCAGACCCGCCGCGTGGACGAGCTCAACGCCGCCGCGCCCGGTCCGTTCGTCGAACTGCACCCCCGCCTCGCGGCCCGGCTCGGAGCGGCGGAGGGCGACCCGGTGGCCGTCGTGTCGCGGCGGGGCCGGGCGGTGGCCCCGGCCCGGATCACCACCGGCATCCGCCCCGACACCGTCTTCATGCCCTTCCACTGGCCGGGCGAGGGCCGCGCCAACACCCTGACCAACCCGGCCCTGGACCCGACCTCCCGCATGCCCGAGTTCAAGGTGTGCGCGGTGCGGGTGGAGAACGCCTCGTCCTAGGACGTCTCGCGCGGCAGGCGCAGGGACAGGCCGTCCAGGACGACCTCCAGGCCGTAGGTGAACTTGGCCTCGCGCAGGGCTGCCGGGTCCGTGGTGGCGGCGGGTTCCGTCTCGGCGTAGGAGGCGGCCAGGTGGTCGTGGCCGGCGGCGGCCTCCTGGGCGGCGGGCAGGAGGCGGGCGATGAAGTCGGCCTCGGTCTCGCCGGAGCGGGCGACCGTGATGAGCCAGGCGGCCTCGGTGGTGCTCATGCCGATGACGTACGACAGGACCGTGTCGAGCGCGCCGGCCGGCTCGGGGAAGCCGACCGCGGTGAACAGGGCCGCCAGGCGCTCGGAGTACGACATCAGGTTGGGGCCCAGGTAGGCGAGCCCCGCCTGGCCGAGCACCGATGACAGCCAGGGGTGGCGCAGGGCGGTCGCCCGGAAGGAGCTCGCGGCCTCGGTGACGGCGGCGCGCCAGTCGGGTGCGTCCGCGTCCGGTACGTGGATCTCGGCGGCGACCTCGTCCACGGCGAGCTCCATCAGCTCGTCCTTGGTGGCGACGTGCCGGTAGAGGGAGGTCGCGCCGGCGTTCAGGCGGGCGCCGAGCTTGCGCATGCTCAGGGCCTCGACGCCGTCGGCGTCCAGCATCGCGACCGCCTCCCGCACGATCGCGTTCCTGCTCAGCGCGGGCTGGTCGGGCTCGCGCCGTTCGCGGGCCCAGACGGACGGGATGGGGTTCGGCTTCGCCTTGGTGGCCATGGCGGCGGCTCCTCGGGGTCGGGGACAGGACGACGGCGTACATCGTTCGCATCCAGCGTACAGAGTTCAAGGGTTGCGCACACTGTTCCGCTCTGCGTACAGTGTTCGCAACGAAGGAACGGTGTTCGCAGGCCGCTCAGGGAGCGAAGGGAAGCCCCATGGAAACCCGCAATCCACGTCGCTGGTGGATCCTCGTCGTGCTCTGCCTCAGCACGCTGGTGCTGGTCGTCGACAGCATGGCGCTGACCGTCGCGGTGCCCTCGATGACCGAGGACCTCGGCGCGAGCGCCCAGGACACGCAGTGGATCCTGGACTCCTACATCCTGGTCTTCGCGGGTCTCCTGCTCACCTCCGGCAGCCTGGGCGACCGCTTCGGCCGGCGGAAGGTGATGGTGATCGGGCTCCTGCTCTTCGGAGCGGCCTCGATGGCGGCGACCTTCTGCGCCGATCCCGGTGAAGTGATCGCCGTGCGCGTCGCGATGGGTGTCGGCGGGGCGCTGATCATGCCGTCCACGCTCTCGATCCTCATCACCGTCTTCGACGAGGAGGAGCGCGGCAAGGCGATGGCGGCCTGGGGCTCGGTGTCGATGCTCGGTCTGGTCGGCAGCCCGGTGCTCGGCGGTGTCCTGATCGACCACTTCTCCTGGCAGTCGATCTTTCTGATCAACGTCCCGATCGTCGCGCTGGCCCTGCTCGCCGGTGTCCTGCTGATGCCGGAGTCGAAGGCCCCGTACCAGAAGCCGGACCCGCTGGGCGCGGTGCTGTCCGCGGCCGGTATGACCGCCCTGGTCTGGTGGATCATCGAGATTCCGCAGCACGGCGCGTTCGGCGGACGCTCCGCGATCAGCCTCACCGTGGCCGTCGTCGCCCTCGTCGGCTTCGTGGTCTGGGAGAACGTCACCAAGTCCCCGATGGTCCCGCTGGTCCTGTTCAAGCAGCGCAACTTCAGCGGCGGTTCGCTCTCCCTCGCCCTGGTCCAGATCGGCAACGGCGGCCTGCTGCTGGTCCTCACCCAGTACCTGCAGTTCGTCCTCGGCTACTCCCCCGTCAAGGCGGGCCTGGCCTTCCTTCCCCTGGCGATCACCGCGCTCATCGGCAACGGCAGCGGCGTCAAGCTCGCCGCGAAGATCGGCAACCGCTTCGTGATCCTCACCGGCATGCTGGTGATGGTGGCCTCCTTCGCCCTGCTGACGACGGTCACGGCGGACAGCGGCTTCACGGTCCCGGCCGTGGCGCTGGGTCTGCTCGGCCTCGGCGCGGGCCTCGCCATGCCGGCGGCCGTCGCGGCCCTGATGGGGACCATCCCCGAGGACAAGGCGGGCGTCGGCTCGGCCCTGAACGACACCATCCAGCAGGCCGGCACCGCCCTCGGCATCGCGATCCTCGGCTCCCTGCTGACCAGCGGCTTCGCCGCCGAGATGCCCGCCGACGCCCCCGAGGCCGCCCGCCAGTCCCTCGCCGGCGCCCTGGCGGTGGCCGGCGAGGACACCGCCCTGGTCCGGACGGCCCGCGAGGCCTTCACCACCTCCATGGCGACGACCTTCACGGTCAGCGCGATCGGCGTCCTCGTGGCGGCGGTGCTGGCGACGCTGGTGATGCGGGACAAGAAGCCGGCACGGCAGGAGGACGAGTCCCCGGTGGAGGAGCGGGAGCTGGCCGCCTGACGCTCCCCCTTCGCTCCCGGGCCGGTGCCTTCCCAAGGCACCGGCCTTCCGGCCGTGGGGAGTTCGCCGGCAGCGCCCCGTACGCCTGCCGTGACGGCGCGTTGGACTCCACAGACGCAAGCGCGACAGGTTGCGACAACAGGGCCTCCTGGCACTGCTCGGTTGGGATCGCAAAACCGAGCTACCAAGAGGCCCTGCCGCTATGCCCCGACCACCGGGAGATCACCCCAACAGGAACCCTTTTCGACTGATCAAGCCTGCCGAACAGTAAGCGGAAGGCGTCTGAGACAGGCCGTATGCCATTCGACGGATGAGATGCGGCCCCCGTTGGGGCAGTGTCAAAGCAGTCCGCCGGTGTCCGAGACAAGAGGGTGACACAGCAATTGAGGCCCTGAATCGGGCCGTTGCGCCGGTCGGGCCCAACAACGGCAGCGAGCCGGGGGTCATCCCTTGAGCTTCTCCGAGTCTATGACCTCGCTGGCTGGCGGAGGCGTGACGGTCACCGGCTCATTGAATGCCGAGAACTCGAGCGAGCCAGGCTGTTTGCCGCCCTCGTTGGTCATCCTCAGCGCGTAGGGCTCCTCCTCAGCGGATACGAGGAGCGTCATCGTCTCGGCGCCGTCCTTCCTCGTGAGCGTCACGGCGTGCGTGCCGTTGACCTCGGCTTCCGCACCTCTGGTGATAGGGATTTCGTCCGTGTCCTTCTCGAACAGCATGGTGACGTCACAGAAGGGGAACTCGTCCGCCTTCGCATCCCCCGCCGGCAGCTTGAACCAGCGTCCCTTGAGCAACTCGGTGAGGGCATTCGTCTCCTCGGACGACGAGCCCTCTTCGCTGCCTGTCTGCTGCCAGAACTTCTCGTCGCCCTTCATGTACATCGCGCCACCGACCTTCCGGATATCGGCGGACGCGCCCCCGCTGGTGAAGGTCCCCTGGCAGCTGCCCTTCGCGGCGACAGTGAAGTCGACGGTCATCTCCTCGCCGTCGCTGGACACGCCGCCCTTGACCTTGAACGACTTCAGCTTCGTCATGGCCAGCCGGGACTCTTCGGCGATTTGGGCCGGGGTCAGGCCCTCTAACGGCTTCGCGGGCGACGGCGTGGCAGAGGTAGGGGCAGGGGTGCCCGCCTCCTTGGCGTCGGCCTTCTTGTCACCTCCGCACGCCGTGAGCGTCACTACTGCCGTCGCGCACAGGGCCGCCGCAGCCAGAAGGGTACGATTGGTCACCTTTACATCTCCTTTAGCATTCCGGTTCGCTGATCCGACCCATCAGTTACACAAAGGGATGCAGCGACCAGTGCGTGATCCGGCTCACTCTGACGCGACGCACTCCACAGCGTGGCCCGCTCGCGGGTACGCGTGCCGCGGTCAGCGGGTCAGGGCCGGACATGGCCGTCCTCGTACGAGGACGGCCGCGACGCTGGCCGGGTACGGCTAGCAAACCGTCGGCGACGTTCCCCAACTCACGCTGCAACGCCTGCTCGAGACCCGCACCGGCCGCACCCTCCACGAGCGCGCCCAGGGCCGCGGGTGACAGGCCAGGTCACAGCACTCCCTCGCGAATGGCCACCCGGAAGGAATCCCATGCTGTCGCTCTGAGGCAGAGGAAAGGGCCGGCGGGGTTCTTGGAGTCGCGGATGGCGACGGTGGTGGGGACGTTAGTGGCTATCTCTACGCACTCGGCCACGTCGTCGCTGTAGCTGGACTTGCGGTACTCAAAATCAGGCATGACTCACAACTCCTTGCGCAGCTTGTCGAGGAACGCCACCGATTCCCCCTCGTCCAGGGAATGTTCTGCGATCCTCTCGAACAACGCACCGTAGGCAGCTGCGCCCTCTCCTCCCTCCACCCATCGCTGCACGAAGGGAGCCTCCACATAAACGACGTCCATGGCTCCCGGAGCGGCGAACGAGATGATGTTGAACGAACCGTTGAGGCCCGCGTGAGTACCGGCAGCGAACGGAAAGACTCGCAGGCTGACGTTGGGCAGGTCGGCCACCCGCCGCAACTCTTCGAGTTGGACTCCGGCCGTCGCCGCACCGCCGGGGAAGTTGCGAAGCACCGCTTCATAGATCAACACCCGCAGCGACAGCGGCGGAGTCTCGAACAGACGGCGCCGACGAGCGAGCCGAGCCTCGATGAACTCGTCATCCGGCAGCGCGCTCTTCGTCACCACAGCCGCCGGGGCCTCCCTCAACGCCCTTACGTACTCTGGCGTCTGGAGTAGACCTGGAACGAACGCGGGCTGCCACGCTCTGATGACTGTCGCCGCGCTCTCCAGTGCGACGTACTCCTGCATCACGCCTTGGATGCTGTAGTCGTCCCACCACCCCTTCGCCTTACGACGTTCACGGTCGACTCCGGCCAGTTCCAAGAGCCCGCCGACTGTCCCAGGGTCACGGACTCCGTACAGCTCGCACAATGCGCGGATGTCCGGGTCGCGCATGGGGACCCAGCCGCGCTCCATCTTGGTGACCTTCGTGATGGACGAGGTCAGGGCCTTGGCCGCATGGCTCTGCGTCAGTCCGGCCGCAGTGCGCAACTTGACGAGTTCACCGCCCAGTCGACGCCCCAACACCGAGGATGTGCTGTTGCCCAGCATCGGTTGACTTGCGGTCACGTTGCGCTCCTCCTGGCGTCAGTGCGCTGCCAGTCTCGCGTGACCCGGATCCACCCCGCAAACCTCGTTCGGATTAATTGTTCCGGGGTTAACTTGCCCGCATCGCGAGCCATCTCCTACCGTCAGTGACGCACCGATCACAGACCAGTGGAGGTGCGCGGCATGACCGCCCCCGAAGAGCCCCTGCGTCACGACCGCCTCGACTACACCCCGCTCCCCAGGAGCGTGACCCTGGCCCGTCGAAGAGCCCACCGTCTCCTCACCGAGTGGGGTCACCCCGAACTCGCAGCTGACACCGCCCTGTTGGTGTCCGAGTTGGGTGGCAACGCCGTACTCCACGGATGCCTCCGCGACCGGCTCTTCCGAGTCGAGCTCACCCTCACCGAGCGCGCCCTGCGGATCTCCGTGTCCGACCCGAAGGGTGAGTTACGGCCGAGCCTTCGTGAGGCGACCTCGGACGACATGTTCGGGCGCGGGCTGCTGATCGTCGGGCAGGTCGCCGACCGCTGGGGCATCCGCCAACTGCCCGTCGGCAAGGCCGTCTGGTGTGAGCTGGACGTCGTACGCCGGGCGGCCCCGGCCCACTACCGTGACGGCAGCGAACCACCCCGACCGAGGAGGACGACCATGGCCGAACCATTGAAGACCTTCGTCGACGGCGTCGAGGTCGAGGTTCCCAACAGCATCCCCGCCATCCGCGCCGCCCTCCCGGAGAGGAGGCGTGAGGATTTCGACCGGGCCATCAGCGAGGCCGGGGTGCATGAGATCCACGGCGTCATGCGGCACTGGATGCTGGAAGCCGTCCCCGACTCCGAGGCCGAAGCCCTGCTGACGCGTCTCGCCGCCGAGGAGGCCGAGAGGCGGGGCGTCGCTTGAACTACCGCATCACCTATGCACCGCCGGCCGACGTCACCCTGGCGAAGATGCGGAACGCCGAGGCGTTCCGGGACGCCATGGTGCGAACGATCGGCCGTGATCCCTACGGGCACGGGTCAGCCGCGGTCAGAGGCGAACGGGACCGCCGGGAGGCCACCGTCCTCGGCGCCATCGTGCTCTACTACGTCTCCGGCTCCGTGCTGACCGTGACGGTGGTCAGGCTCGTACCAGGGCTGTGAACATGTGCGAGGAGCCCTTCGAGGAGCCCTTCCGGTGACGGTCGCCTGACCGGTTCCGCTCCTGCTTCCGCTCTCGCTCCCGAGAAGGGGGGGGGCCCGCGGGGGGGCGGGGGGCGGGGGGGGGGGGGCCCCCCGGCCCCCCCCCCCCCCCCCCCCCGCGCCGGGGCGGCCGTTTCGCAGGTTCCCGGCGTCAGCCGGCGGCCGTCCAGCCGGGGATCGTGGGCAGCACCTTCTCGGCGACGCGGAGCAGCGCCGCGTCGTCGGGCGGGAAGGCGTCCTCGCGCCAGATCGCGAGCTCGTAGGAGCCGCCGCTGTCCTTCGCGTCCGGGGCCACCAGCAGGCTGCGGGCGATGCCACCGGGGCCGGTCTCGGACTCGCCGCCGCCGAGGTTGAAGCGGATGGCGATCGTCTGGCTGGAGTAGAGGACCGCGGGTCGGCCCAGGACCGTCTTCGCCGCCGCGCTGTTCAGCAGGTCCTCCGTCCCCGCGACCCGGAGGTCGTCGTAGGAGCGCGAGAGCTGCACGGTGTAGGTGTCGAACTTGACGGTCGCCTCGGGGGTGGCCGTCTCGGTTCCGGACGCCGTCTTGACCGAGCTGTCGCTGCCGTAAGCCGTCCTCGCCTGCTCCCTGGGGGTGCCGAGGAGCGTCGGCAGGTCCGTGCGGTTCAGGGCCGTGCACAGCTGCGCTCCGGAGATCCGCTTCGACGGCTCGGCGTCCTCGTCGGCCGAGCAGACCGCCGGCGCGTTCGGGTCCGCTCCCCCGGCGAATTCGTCCTGCGCCCACAGCCCGCCCCCGAGCGCCCCGATCAGCGCCAACGCCGCGACGGCCTGCGCCCACGCGTTCGGGCTCTTCTCCGCCGCGGCGACTTCCTCGGTCATTTTCCCCGTTACCCCCGGTTTCCCCTGGTCACCCTGGTCCCCCAGCACACGCGGGACGCGCGCGCCGGGGGAGCCTAACGGGTGATCGGTTCACGGGGAAGCAGGTTTACCCACCCGTAAGTTCCGTACGGGCGGTCAGTTCACGTTCACCGCGCTCCACGCGGCGGCCACCGCGTCGTACTCGGTGCTGCCGGCGCCGTAGAGGTCGCGGGCGGCGTTCAGCGTCGCCGTCCGGGCTCCCGCGTAGTTCGTCGAGGACGTCATGTAGACCGTCAGGGCCCGGTACCAGATCCTGCCGAGCTTGTCCCGGCCGATGCCGGTCACCGTGGAGCCGTTGAAGGTCGGCGAGTCGTAGGTGACGCCGTTGACGGTCCTCGTGCCGCTGCCCTCCGCGAGGAGGTACGCGAAGTGGTTGGCGACGCCCGAGGAGTAGTGGACGTCGAGGTTGCCGACCGTGCTGCTCCAGTAGTCCGCGGAGTTGCCGTCCTTGGAGGGCTTGTCCATGTAGCGCAGGGCGTCCCGGCCGAAGCCGGAGCGGACGATCTTTTCGCCGATGAGGTAGTCGCCGGCGTCGGTGGCGTTGTTCGCGTGGAACTCCACCAGCGTGCCGAAGATGTCGGAGGTGGCCTCGTTCAGGCCGCCGGACTCCCCCGAGTAGGTCAGCGCGGCCGTCTTCGAGGTGACGCCGTGGGTCATCTCGTGGCCGGCGACGTCCAGGGAGACCAGCGGGCCGAGCTGGGTGCCGTCACCGTCGCCGTAGGTCATGCAGAAGCAACTGTCGTCCCAGAAGGCGTTGTTGTACCGGGTGCCGTAGTGGACGCGGTTGTAGGAGCCCTTGCCGTCGCCCGCGATGCCGTTGCGGCCGTGGACGTTCTTGTAGTAGTCCCAGGTCACGTCCGTGCCGTACTGGGCGTCCACGGCGGCGGTGGCGCGGTCGGCGGTCGTGCCGGTGCCCCAGTGGTTGTCGGCGTCGGTGAAGACGGTCGAGGGGGCGCGGCTGACGCAGATGCCGAGGAAGCACAGGTCGGTCTTGTTGGCCGCGTCGCCGGTGTACGTGTTGCCCCGGGTGGCGTCTTTCAGCTGGTACGCCGAGCCCGAGAGGGTCGTCTCCAGCGGGACCGTGCCGCCGTAGAGGGACCTGCCGTCGCCCGTCGCCGTCTCCAGGGTGTCCCAGGCGTCGATCTGGGCGCCGGTGCGGGCGTCGGTCAGGACGGCGCGGGCGACCGGGTTGCCGAGGGAGTCGAGGGCCGCGACGTTCGTCTGCCAGGCCAGCCTGGGTGCGCCGTGCAGGGCGTCGACGACCAGGCGGGGCTTGGCGGTGAGCTTCTTCAGCGTCTCGCCGAGGTGCGTGGCGCGCAGGGCGTTCGCGGCGACGTCGGCGGCCTTGGGGGCGGAGAGGGCGGGGGTGGTCGTGGGGAGCGATATCTCGGTCCTCGTCGCGCGGTTCGCGCCGCGGTAGGCGCCGTCGGGGGCGAGGTGGACCACGAAGTCGCCGCCCAGGACGGGCAGTCGGTGGTAGGTGCGGTCGTAGCGGACGTGCTGGGTGCCGTCCTCGTCGACGATGACGTCCCGGGCGGTGGTGCCCTGGGCTGCGGTCAGCCCCAGGCTCACGGCGTGCTCGGCCAGGACCGCGGCCGCGTTGTCCAGCGCGGTGGCCCGGCTCGGACGGTCCGCCGCCTCGGCGGCGGGGGTGAGTACGGCGGCCAGCACGGTGGCCGTGGTGGCGGCGATGCCGGCGGTGGCGAGACGGGAACCTCGGACGTGCGGCCGTATCCGGCTCATCGGTCTCCTCGGGAAGGCGCCGTGGGGGCGCGTGCGGGGGGCGCGTGGGGGCGCTGACCTGGTCCTGAGATTTAAGAGGGCATGACATGTCATGTCCATAGCCCCGCGTGCGGAAGGAGTGCGGGTGCGGTGAGGGGAGAGAATCGTTTCCGTGAGCGCCCCGGAACTCCCCTTCTTCGTCTACGGCACCCTGCGCCCCGGCGAGGTCAACCACGACCTCTTCCTGCGCGGCCGCACCCTCACCGAGGAACCCGCCCGGCTGCGGGACGCGGTGCTCTACGACGGCCCCGGCTATCCGTACGTCGTCGAGGAGCCCGGCGGAGTCGTGGCCGGGGAACTCGTCACCGCGCTCCCGGAGACGTACGGGCACCTGCTCGCCGAGCTGGACCAGCTGGAGGAGTACCGGCCGGGCGACCCGCGCAACCTGTACGAGCGGGTGGCACGTGAGGTGGTCCGGGCCGGCGACGAACCGCCGGTGCGGGCGTGGGTGTACCTCGCCGCGCCGGGGGTGGCGGCGGGACTGCGGGCACGGGGGAAGCTGATCGAGGGCGGGGACTGGCGGGGGCGCAGCGGGAGCGTGCGGTGAGGGGGCGGCTGCCCGGGTGACGTCGGCGCCTGCGGGTTCGAGGGGCTGGTCGCTCCCCCACTCTCGACTTCGCTCGAGCGGGAGGGACCCCCAACGCGGCGAAGCCGCACAGGGGGCCAGCCCCGCGCCCTGAAAGACCCGAGGCCGGCCGTCCCGGGGGCGGGGAGCCGTACGGCGCGGACGGCCGCCCGCGGGAGCGGGGCAGCCGAGCGGCAGAAGCGGGATCCCCGCACGGCGAGAGCGGGGCCACCCGCGCAAGCGGCGTCACCCGCGCAAGCGGCGTCACCCGCGCAAGCGGGGTCACCCGCGCAAGCGAGGCACGTCCACGAAAGCGGGGCCACCGCGCAAGCGGGACCACCCCCGGCAGCCGGGGCCACCCCCGGAAGCGGGGTCACCCGCACGGCGAGAGCGGCGTCACCCGTGCAAGCCGGGCCACCCGCGGAAGCGGGGCACGCCCGTGCGTGAGGGCGGTCACCCGTTCACACCCCCTGACGGCCCTTTTCCGCAGGGCATCCGGCGCACGACGATGACCTGCCGAAACGCCCGCACGAGCAACCCTTCCGCCGGGCCGCCGACACCCGTTCGTCCCAGTCCTGACGCGCCCTCAGGAAGCGCGCTCGCGCCGCTGCCACTTACCTCTGGAAGGGCAGGGACGCGACCGAGGCGGCGGCACATGGGGGTGCCGCGGGCCGTGCCCTCGACGAGCTCGGAGGAGCACCGATGCGACGTACCGCCGCGCGCCTGCTGACCGGCACCGCGTTCGCCGTCGCCGCCGCGGCCGGGGCGGCCGCACCCGCGCACGGCACCGACGGCGGGACCGGCAGCCTGGAGGTGTACCCCTCCACCGCGGTGCCGGGCGGCCAGGTCACCGTGAACACGGCGGCGTGCGCGAACGGCGGGGCCGCGGGCGACGCCGGGGCGGTGGGCGCCGGCCGCTTCATACTGGCGCCCAGCGCGCACCGGGGCGAGGCGGTCGGGCAGTTCCGGGTGCCGCCGAGCGCGCAGCCGGGGACGTACGAGATCGTCGCGGAGTGCGCCGCGGACGGGCGGAAGGTCGCCGGGGACCTGGTGGTGGTGCTCAGTTCCCAGCTGCAGCAGGTGTATCCGCACGGAAGCGTCAAGACGGGGGTCGGCGGCGCACTGGGCCGCGATCCCGTGCAGACCGCGGCCGGTGTGGCGGCCCTCGCCGTCGCCGCCGCGGGCGGTACCTGGCTCCTGCATCGCCGGGCGAGAGGCGACGGGATCTGACGGACACCCTCCGCTGTCCGTCCACCGGTACCGCATCTCCCCTCCCCCTCCGGGTCCGACGCCCCTCGCGGCCCGGAGGGGGGCACGGGGCTCCGCCGACCGAGAGGGTTCTTGGATGCGCAGGATCGGAAACACCGCGATAGCGGCCGTCACCGTCACAGCCCTCTGCTCCGGCGCCTGGCTGCTGCACAGCGGCGCCGAGACGCACGCCCCGCCGCAGCCGGCCGCCGCCGAGGGCCGGCCGGGCCGCCCCGACCCGCGCTCCGCCCCCGCGCTGCCGCCCTCCCCGCCCGACCGCGTCCGCATCCCGTCGATCCATGTGGACGCCCCCCTGATGGGCCTGGGACTGACGGAGGCCGGCAGCCTCGACGTCCCGCCTCCCGAGAACGAGAACCTCGCCGGCTGGTACGAGGCCGGCACGACCCCCGGTGAGACCGGCACCGCGATCGTCGCCGGCCACGTCGACAACGCCGACGGCCCCGCCGTCTTCTACGACCTCGGCGCCCTGAAGCGGGGCGCAACGATCGAGATGGACCGGCGCGACGGCACCGTCGCGGTGTTCACGGTGGACGCGGTCGAGACGTACGAGGCACGGAACTTCCCCGACGCCAAGGTGTACGGAGCGGCCGAGCGGCCGGAGTTGCGGGTCATCACCTGCGGCGGGGGGTATTCGCGGGCGACCGGATATCAGGGGAACGTGGTGGTGTTCGCCCATCTCACGGGGAGCCGCGTGGGCTGAGCGGACGGGCGACGCACGGCAGGTCGCCCTGGCCCTCAGGGAGTGAGACCCGGTCAGGCGACCCACTGCTCGTACGCCAGCTTCGCCACCAGTGTGAACACCACCGTCAGCAGCACCACCCGCACGAAACCGCTGCCCTTCTTCAGGGCCGTGTGCGCGCCCAGGGTGCCGCCCACCAGGTTGAACACCGCCATCAGGGCGGCCAGTTGCCACAGGACCGCCCCCTGCCAGGCGAAGGTGGCGAGCGCGCCGGCGTTGGTGCAGCAGTTGACGATCTTGGCGGTGGCGGAGGCGGTGACGAGGTCGAGGTGGAGGACGGCGGTGAGGGCGAGGACCAGGAACGTGCCGGTGCCGGGGCCGATCAGGCCGTCGTAGAAGCCGATGCCGAGGCCGGCGAGGCCGATCGCGGCGAGGACGCGGCGCGGTCCCGCCGGGCCGGTCGCGGGGGCGGTGCCGAAGGCGGGGCGCAGGATGACGAAGGCGGCCACGCCGAGCAGCACCAGCATGATCACCGGCTTGAGGACGTCGGTGCTCATCCCGGCCGCGAAGAAGGCCCCCGCCGAGGAGCCGGCGAGTGCCGCGAGTCCGATCCGTACGGCCAGACCCACATCGACCGGCGCCTTGCGCGCGTAGGTCACGGCCGCCCCGGCCGTGCCGACGATCGCCACCGCCTTGTTGGTGCCGAGCGCGTGCGCGGCCGGGGTGCCGGCCGGCAGTCCGAGCAGCAGTGCCGGAAGCAGCAGGAGCCCGCCGCCGCCGACCACGGCGTCGATCCAGCCGGCCGCGAGGGCGGCGAGACAGAGGACGGCGACCATGGTCAGCGATATGTCGGGCATGATCGCGACTGTACGGGACCGGATACATGCCCCGTCCATCGAACTGAGGCCCTTCTGAGGTTGCGGGGCGTCGCCGGACGTCCCCGCCCGTCACCTCACAGGCCGTCCGGCGCCGGCCCCGGAAACCCTCACATCCCCGCCCCGGCTCCGCTGAGGGCAGCGTTCCTCGCGGGAAACAACCGTGATGCTGCCGGGTAACGTCCGCACCGCACGCTCGATGACATGACCTCGAATTCGCGTGTGGTGGTGATCGGCGCCGGCCTCGCGGGCGTACGTCTCGCCCGGCGGCTCGGTGAACTCGGCGCGCCCGCGGTACTGATCGGCGACGAGGAGCACCTCCCGTACAACCGGGTCCTGCTCGCCGAGGTGCTGGCCGGACGGTACGCCCCCGAGGTGATCGCGCTGCCCGCGCCCGCCGCGCTGGTCCGGGCCCGGGTCACCGGCATCGACCGCGACCGGCGGACCGTGGCCTGCGCGGACGGCTCGGAGATCGCATACGACACGCTGGTGCTGGCCACCGGGTCCAACCCGGTGCTGCCGCCGCTGCGCGGCCTGTTCACCCCGGACCACGTGCTGCCCGAGGGCGTCCACGCGTTCCGCACCATGGACGACTGCCTGGGCCTGTCCAAGGCGGTCCGGCCGGGGGTGCGGGCGGTCGTCATCGGCGGCGGGCTCCTCGGGGTCTCCGCCGCCCGCGCCCTCGCGGTGCGCGGCGCGCAGGTCGTCCTCGCCCAGCAGGCCGAGCGGCTCATGGAGCGTCAGCTCGACCCGGGGGCGTCCCAGCTCGTCCTGCGGCACCTGAAGGACCTCGGCGTCGAGGTGCACACCGAGTGCCGGGTGCGGGACGTGCGCTGCGTCGGCGGCGCGGTCCGCTCCGTCGAGATGGCGGACGGATACGCCCTCGACGCCGACCTGGTGGTGCTGGCCTGCGGGGTGTCCCCGCGCGCCGGTCTCGCCAAGAGCGCCGGGCTCGCCGTCCACAAGGGCGTCCTCGTCGACGACGAACTGCGCACCTCCGACCCGCACATCCGCGCGATCGGGGACTGCGCCCAGCACGACGGCACCGTGTACGGCCTCGCCGCCCCCGCCCTCGAACAGGCGGACGTGCTGGCCGAGGCGCTGACCGGGAACGCGAGCGCCCGGTACAGCGGCACCAGGGCCCTGACCCGGCTCACGCTCAACGGACACTCCGCCTTCGACCTCGCCGCGTTCGGCGAGACCGAGGCACGCCCCGGCGACGACGTCGTGCAGCTCGCCGACGCCACCCGCGGCACCTACCGCAAGGTCGTCGTCCGCGACGACCGCCTGGTCGGCGGCGTGCTCGTCGGCGAACTCGGCACCGTCGGCGCGCTCGCCCGCGCCTGGGAGGGAGCAGAGCCGCTCCCCGACAACGGCCCGCTGCTCCACCTGCTCACCAACGATGGAGGCTCCTGATGACCGCCACCCTGGGGGCCACCCCCACGATCGTGCTCGTCGGCCACGGCATGGTCGGCCAGCGCTTCCTCGAAGCGCTCGCCGAGCGCGGCCTGACCGCCACGCACCGCGTGGTCGTCCTGTGCGAGGAGCCGCGCCCTGCGTACGACCGCGTCGCCCTCACCTCGTACTTCTCGGGGAAGACCCCCGAGGACCTCTCGATGACCGACATGGAGTTCATCAAGGACCACGGCATCGAGCTGTACATCGGTGACCCGGCGGAGACCGTCGACCGCGAGGCGAAGAAGGTCACCGCCAGGTCCGGCCAGGTCTTCGAGTACGACGTCCTCGTCCTCGCCACCGGCTCGTACCCCTTCGTCCCTCCGGTCCCGAACAAGGACGCCGCCGGCTGTTTCGTCTACCGCACGATCGAGGACCTGCTCGCGATCGAGGAGTACGCGAAGACGAGGGCGACCACCGGTGCGGTGGTCGGCGGCGGTCTGCTGGGACTCGAGGCGGCCGGTGCGCTCAAGGGTCTCGGACTCGACGCCCACATCGTGGAGTTCGCGCCCCGGCTGATGCCCGTCCAGGTCGACGAGGGCGGTGGCGCGGCGCTGCTGCGCACCATCGAGGACATGGGCCTGTCCGTCCACACCGGTGTCGGCACGCAGGAGATCGTGGTCGGCGAGGACGGCGCGGTCACCGGTATGAAGCTGTCCGACGGTTCCGAACTGGCCACCGACATGGTGGTGTTCTCCGCCGGTGTCCGCCCCCGCGACCAGCTGGCCCGCGACTGCGGCCTGACGGTCGGCGAGCGCGGCGGCATCAGCGTCGACGAGCAGTGCCGGACGGTCTCCGACCCGCACGTCTTCGCGATCGGCGAGTGCGCGCTGGCCGCGGACGGCCGGGTGTACGGCCTGGTCGCGCCGGGTTACGAGCAGGCCGAGACGGCCGCCGCCACGATCGCCGCGGACGAGGCCGAGCAGTTGACGTTCACCGGCGCCGACCTGTCCACCAAGCTGAAGCTGCTCGGCGTGGACGTGGCCTCCTTCGGTGACGCGCACGGCACCGCCGAGGACTGCCTGGACGTCGTCTACTCCGACTCCCGCTCGGGCCTGTACAAGAAGCTGGTCATCGGCCGCGACGGCACGCTGCTCGGCGGCATCCTGGTCGGTGACGCGGAGGCGTACGGCACGCTGAAGGCCTTCACCGGCTCGGTCCCGCCGGTCTCGCCCGAGTCGCTCGTCCTGCCGGCCGGCGCCGGCGCGCCCGCCCAGCTCGGCCCGGCCGCACTGCCGGACGACGCGATCATCTGCTCCTGCAACAACGTCCGCAAGGGCACGATCCGCGCCGCGGTCACCGACCACCAGTGCACCACCGTGCCCGAGGTGAAGAAGTGCACCAAGGCCGGCACGACGTGCGGCAGTTGCGTCAAGGTCCTCGGCCAGCTGGTCACCGCCGAGCTGGAGGCCAGCGGCGTCGAGGTCGACAAGGGCCTGTGCGGCTGCTTCTCGCAGACCCGCGAGGAGCTGTACGAGATCGTCCTCGCCCTGCGCATCAACACCTACCAGGACCTGCTCGACCGCTACGGCCGCGACGGCGCCAAGGGCGGCGACGGCTGCGAGATCTGCAAGCCGGCGGTGGGCTCGATCATCGCCTCCCTCGCCCCCACGATCGGCGCGAGCGGATACGTCCTGGACGGCGAGCAGGCGGCTCTGCAGGACAGCAACGACCACTTCCTCGCCAACCTGCAGAAGAACGGCTCGTACTCGATCGTGCCGCGCATCCCCGGCGGTGAGATCACCCCGGAGAAGCTGATCGTGATCGGCGAGGTCGCCCGCGACTTCGGCCTCTACACGAAGATCACCGGCGGTCAGCGGATCGACCTGTTCGGTGCGCGGGTCGAGCAACTCCCGCTGATCTGGGCCCGGTTGGTCGACGCCGGCTTCGAGTCCGGCCACGCCTACGGCAAGGCCCTGCGCACGGTGAAGTCCTGCGTCGGCCAGACCTGGTGCCGCTACGGCGTCCAGGACTCCGTCCGCATGGCGATCGACCTGGAGCTGCGCTACCGGGGCCTGCGCTCCCCGCACAAGCTGAAGTCGGCGGTCTCCGGCTGCCAGCGCGAGTGCGCGGAGGCCCAGTCGAAGGACTTCGGCGTCATCGCCACCGCCAACGGCTGGAACCTGTACGTCGGCGGCAACGGCGGCGCCACCCCGCGCCACGCGGACCTGCTGGCCCAGGACCTGTCCGACGCCGAGCTGATCCGCCTGATCGACCGCTTCCTGATGTTCTACATCCGCACCGCCGACCGCCTGGAGCGCACCTCGACCTGGCTGGAGCGCATCCCCGGCGGCCTGGACCACGTGCGCGACGTGGTCGTGGAGGACTCCCTCGGCATCTGCGAGGAGCTGGAGTCCCTGATGGCGGCCCACGTGGCGAACTACCGCGACGAGTGGGCGGAGACCATCAACGACCCCGAGAAGCTCTCCCGCTTCGTCTCCTTCGTGAACGCCCCCGACACCCCCGACCCGGTCGTCGGCTTCGTCCCCGAGCGCGACCAGATCAAGCCCGACCTGCCGCTGCTCTCCATCGGCATGCGACCCACGGAAGACGTCCTGGAAGGAACCGCCCAGCGATGACCCTGGCACCCGAGACGACCGACCTGAAGGTCCAGCTGAAGCTGGACTCCCCGGCAGACGACTGGTTCACGGTCTGCGACCTGCACCAGCTCGTCCCCGGCCGGGGCGTGGCCGCCCTGCTGCCGGACGGCCGCCAGGTCGCCCTGTTCCGCGACCGCAAGGGCGAGCTGTACGCCATCGACAACCGCGACCCCTTCGGCGGCGCCGCCGTCCTCTCCCGCGGCCTCACCGGCACCCACCAGGGCCGTCCCTTCGTCGCCTCGCCCCTCCTCAAGCAGCGCTTCGACCTGCGGAGCGGCCAGTGCCTGGACGACGAGACGGTGCACATCACGGCATACGAGGTCCGGGCGGCCTGACGGCTGACGGCTGACGGCTGACGGCTGACGGCTGACGGCTGACGGCTGACGGCTGACGGCTGACGGCCCACGACACCACCCGCCGCGGGG
>NZ_JBNCAQ010000036.1:0-97966 GCF_049808595.1 Streptomyces aurantiaciflavus
GCCGACCAAGCCGGCGAGCCCGGCCGCACCAGGCCCGCCGCAACCCGGCGGTCACGCGAGGTTCTTGGTGAAGAACTCCTCCAGCTTGTCGAACGGGATCACGTCCGTCCTGTCGTAGAGGCCCACGTGGTTGCCGCCCGGGACGAGGTGGAGCTCCTTGGGCTCCGCCGCCTCCTGGTAGGCGTCCTCGCTGAAGTACCGCGAGAAGGCGTCCTCGCCCGCGAGGAAGAGGATCGGCCGCGGCGAGATCGACTTGATGTGGGTGAGCAGCGGGAAGTTCATGAACGACATGCTGCTCGTCAGTGTGAACTGGGTTATGGAGTTCGGGTGGTAGCCCCGGGGCGTGGAGTAGAACAACGCACCCACCTGCTCCACCTGGCCCAGGCCGCCGACGGCTCCGACACCCTCGCACGGCCGCGCCGTCGCGCAGCCAGGCAGTGGACCGCGCACCCGAGCCTCCAGTGGACCCTGGACGCCGTCACCGCCGGACCCGCGTTCGTCGCCAACGGCCGGATGGACCTGCTCGCCACGAACCAGCTCGCCCGCGCCTTCTACTGCGACCTGCGCGCCACCGACCGGCGGCCGGCCAACCTCGCTCGACACGCCTTCCTCGACCCCGCCGCGCAGCGCTTCTACACGGACCGGGAGCAGATCGCCGACCAGACCGTCGCCATCCTGCGCACCCAGGCCGGCCGCGAGCCCCACAACCGGGACCTGCACGACCTGGTCGGCGAGCTGTCCACCCGCAGCGACGCGTTCCGCACCCGCTGGGCCAGCCACAACGTCCGCCTCCACGGCACCGGCGCGAAGGAGTTCCACCACCCGGTCGTCGGCGATCTCACCCTCGCCTGGGAGGGCCTGGAGCTGGTCGCCGCTCCCGGCCTCGCCCTCACCGTCTACACCGCCGAGCCGGGTTCGCCCTCCGAAGAAGGACTGCGGCTGCTCGCCTCCTGGGCCGCCACCCAGGAAACCGCCTCGTCGGCGCCACCACTCTCGACCGGCTGAGCGTCGAAGCCGCGGAGCCTTCCGGCCACCGGTGAGCCGACCGGGGCAGGCCGTGCAAGCGGCCCGCCGTGTGTCAGGGCACGGCGGGCCGCGATCGGGGGGCCGGTGGACCGGACCGGGCTATGAGCCGGGGTGGAGGACCAGGCGGTGGTGCCCGGATCCGAGTCGGCCGACCGCGGTGGTGCATCGCCACCCCTCGGGGGCGCTGAACCGCCCGGTGGTGCCGGGCGGCAGGGCGAGGTCCACCGTCAAGGTGCTGCCGCCCACGGACCAGGAGACGGACGCCGTGCCGTAGGGGGTGACGATCGAGGCGTCGGCCGAGGTGAGCCCGCCGCCGGGCCGGGGCGCGACCTCGAGGGTGCGGTAGCCGGGGGTGGCGGGTCGTAGTCCGGCGACGCACTGGTAGAGCCAGGCGGCGACGGCGCCGTAGGCGTAGTGGTTGAAGGACAGCATCGTGCCGGCTGTCTCTGTGTCGATGGTGCCGTCGGGGCGTATGGCGTCCCACCGCTCCCACATGGTGGTCGCGCCTCGAGCGACCTGGTACAGCCAGCCCGGACACTCGGTGTTGAGCAGGAGCCGGTACGCCTCGGCCGTGTGGCCGGTGCTGGTCAGGGCGGGCAAGACGAAGGGGGTGCCGAGGAAGCCGGTGGCGATGCGCCCGCCGCCCGCGCGCACCAGGGCGGCGAGGGCTTCGCCCACCGCGGCACGCTCAGCGGCAGGGGCGATGCCGAACGCGAGGGCGAGCGCGCATCCCGTCTGGGTGGTGCGGGCGTGGTCCCCCCATTTCCGCCAGGCGGCCTCGGCGGTACGCCGGTGCAGAGCCGCGTACCGGTCGGCGTCGTCCGCATGGCCCAGTTCACCGGCCGCGTCGGCGAGCAGACGGGCGCTGTGCGCGACGAAGGCGGTGGCGACATACCCGGAGTCGGTGGTGGCGCGCGCCGGGTCCTCCGGCGGTGCTGCCGGGTCGAGCCAGTCCCCGAGTTGCGCGTTGCCGCTCCACGTCCCGTCGTCGTCCAGGTGGGCGACGGTGAAGTCGACCCACGCGCGCATCGCCGGGTAGTGGCGGCCCAGCAGATGGAGCCGGCCGTAGGCGTCGAAGAGAGCGGACGGTACGACGGTGGCGGCGTCGCCCCAGCCCGCGGCGGAGCCCGCGAACGGCAACTCGCTCGGCGGCGGGTCGCCCAGCGGCACATCGGGGATCACCATCGGGACCGCGCCGTCCGGTCGCTGTTCGAGGGCGAGGTCGGTGAGCCAGCTGTCGAGGAAGGAGCGGCTGTCGAACGTGGCGCAGGCCGTCGGGGCGAAGGCCATGAGGTCTCCGGTCCAGCCGAGGCGTTCGTCGCGTTGCGGGCAGTCCGTCGGTACGGCGAGGAAGTTGCCGCGCTGGGAGCGGACGACGTTGGCGTACAACGTGTTGACGCGTTCGTCGGAGCAGTGGAACGCGCCGATGCGGTCCAGGTCGCTGGCCACGACGGCCACGTCGATCCGGTCGACGGTGACGCCCGGGGAGGCCTCGATCTCGGCGTACCGGAAGCCGTGGAAGGTGAACTCCGGCTCCAGTTCGGCCGTGTCACCGGCCAGGGTGTACCGGTCGGTGGCGCGTGCGCCGCGCAGGATGCTCGTCAGCAGGCGGCCGTCGCCGTCGAGAACCTCGGCGTGCCGGACGGTGACCGTGCTTCCCGCCGGGCCGCGGGCGCGGAGCCGGAGCCAACCGGTCACGTTCTCACCCGCGTCGACCGCGATGGTGCCGTCGGGCAGTATCCGCTGCTCGGGCTGGATGACCTGCACCACGCGCACGGGCGGGTGGGCGCGCTGCGTCAGCCCGGCGGGCAGGGGGAGAGGGGCGGCCCGCTCCCAGCCCCGGTCGTCGAAGCCGGGCAGCCGCCAGCCGTGCGGTTCCCGGCGGAGGTCGCGTTCGCAGCCGTCGTACAGGTCGGCCGCCAGCAGGTCGCCGTAGCCGCCCCTCCAGCGGTCGTCGGTGACGATCGTGACGGTGGTGCCGTCGGCCAGGGTGACTTCGAGCTGGGCGAGCAGCGCCGAGGTGTCGCCGTAGACGTCGCGGTTCTTGTGCCAGGTGAGGTGGCCTCGGTACCAGCCGTCGCCGACCGCGGCGGACAGAGCGTTCCGGCCGGCCGCGAGCAGTGAGGTGACGTCATAGGTGGCGTAGAGCAGCCGGTTGGGGTAGCTGGTCCAGCCGGGTTCCAGGAGTTCGTCGCCGACGGGTCGGCCGTTGACCGTGGTGCGGTGGACGCCCAGCGCGGTCACGTACAGCCGCGCGGAGACCGGTTTCGTCGGGAGGTCGAACTCCCGGCGGAGCAGCGGCACCGGGCCGGGAGCGGCGCGCTCTCGGTCACCGGGGAGGTGGACCGGGCGGGCCGTCCAGTCCTCGTCGCGCAGGAGCGCGGCCTCCACCCGGGCGGGTTCGCTCCATGCCGTCCACCCGAGATCGGTGCGGACCCGCACGCGCCAGTGACGGACCTCCCGGCTGCGCAGCGGTTGGGCCGGCCACGGGTGATCGGTCACCACGTCGGACTCGACCTGTCCGCTGGAGGCCGCGTCGCCGAAGGACCGGTCGGCCGAGACCTGGATCTCGTAGGCGTGCTGCAGGACACCGGGCCGGTCGCTCGCCAGCGCCCACGACAGTCGGGGGGCGGGACTCGGCGTGGCCACGAGACCGGAGTCGTCCGCGGTGCGCAGCCCGACGACAGCCGTCGTGGTGTCCGCGGTGTGGAGTACCTCGGAGCTCGACGTCGTCATGACTGGAGGTGCCTCCGAAGGAATCGCAGGGTCGATCGATGCAGTGTGGTGCGGTGCGGCACGGTGCCCCAGGCGTGGTCCGCGCCTTCCACGAGGTCCAGTTCGGCGTTGCCGTCGTAGTGGTCCAGGTAGCGGCGCACGTACGCGAGGGGAGCGATCTCGTCCTTGTCGCCGTGCAGGATGTGGACCGGTCCGGTGTACGCGCCGGAGCGCCCGTAGACGTCGAGACCGGCGATGTCCTCGACGAGCGCGGGACTCATCCGGTACCCGTCGGCGTCGACGTAACCCTTCTCCTCCATCTCCGGCGCGAGTCTGCGGCCCTTGAGGTAGCCGCCGCCGATCTCGAAGGGCGCGACGGCGGCCGGGGACCACAGGCACAGCGCGCTGATCCCGGGCTCCTCGGCGGCCACGATGCCCGCGACCACACCTCCCATGCTCATACCGACCAGGCCGATGCGCTCGGGGTCGACGAAGTCCAGGGTCCGGACCGTCCGCAGGACCGCGCGGGTCTCGGCGATCTCACCGGTGATGGTCACGTCGAAGAAGTCGCCGTCGCTCTCGCCGTGGCCGGAGAGGTCGAACCGGACCGAGGCGATGCCGTTCGCTTCCAGCAGCCGGGACATGCCGACGAAGGACGGCAGTTCCAGCCGGTTGGAGGTGAAGCCGTGGACGAACACCGCGGTCGGCCACCGGGTTCCGGCCGGGCCCTCGGGTATGTGCACGGTGGAACGCAGGGTCAAGCCGTTGTGCGAGAAGTCGTGATGGCGGATCACAGGGCAGCCTTTCCGGTCGGTTCGAGGGGGGACGCTCGGCTGGGGCTGCCGGCGGCGGTGGGGGAGCCGGGTAGCGGGGTGGCGTCCACGAAGGTGGCTACGGAGAGCGAACTTAAACGCGTCACTTAAACGTGTACGTATACTGAGCGGGTAAGTTAGCCCCAGGCCGTGGGCTTTGACAAGAGGCCTGTCAGAGGGGTGGGATGCATGACCGGGTCCGGCCGCAGACGCGTGACCAGCGGGGATGTCGCGCGGGAGGCCGGCGTCTCCCGCGCGACGGTGAGCTACGTCCTCAACGACACCCCGCACCAGAAGATCCCCGAGACCACACGGCAGCGGGTCTGGGAAGCGGCCGCCCGGCTCGGCTACGCGCCCTCGGCGGCGGCCCGCTCGCTGCGGACAGGGCGCTCGGACATCGTGCTCGGTCTGCTGCCGGACTGGCCGATCGAGCATGTCCTCGGACGACTCGTCCAGCAGCTGACCAACGCCTTCGCCGAACACGAGCTCACCTTCCTCGTGCACTCGTCGGCTCACCCCGTCCGGCCCCTCCGGGAGATCTGGAAAGCCCTGACCCCCGCGGCGGTGCTGGCGCTGGACGCGTTTCCCGAGTCCGAGGCCGGCGCCATGCGGGCGGCGGGGATCGAGGTCGTCATGGCGGTGCACGGCTCGGCACAGGGCCGGCACCGGCCCGCTCTCGTGTCGGAGGAACCGGTCGGAGCGGCGCAGGCCCGCCACCTCGCCGACTCGCACCGCCGGATCGGCTATGCGTGCCCGGACCTCGCGAGACTCGGTGTCCTGGCCCGTCCGCGGCTGGACGGTGTACGCAAGGTGTGCGCCGAACTCGGCCTTCCGGAGCCGGACGTGCGCGTCGTCCCCTTCGATCCGGACGGTGCCGTGGAGGCGGTGAAGGCATGGCGCGCCGCCGATCCGCCGGTGACGGGCGTCTGCGCCTTCAACGACGCCGTCGCCATGTCCGTGCTGGTCGCCCTGCGCTCGCTGGGGCTGCGGGTCCCGGAGGACATGGCCGTGATCGGCGTCGACGACACTCTCGGGGCGGCGCTGGCGCAGCCGCCGCTCACCACGGTCGTCCGCGACACCGACGCCATCGCGCGCGGCCTGGCCCGCCGCCTCGTCGACGCGCTCGACGGCAGGCGGCTCCCCGCCGATCCCCTCGGGGACGCGCCTCGGGTGCTCGTGCGCTTGTCCGCCTGACGGCTGCGCTGCCGCGGAAGTGCGGAAGTGCGGAAGTGCGGGAGCGCGGAAGTGCGGAAGTGCGGGAGCGCGGAAGTGCGGAAGTGCGGGAGCGCGGAAGTGCGGGAGCGCGGAAGTGCGGGAAGCGACCGCGATGCCGCGGGTCCGGCCCGAGTTTGCCGTTCGAGGACCCGGCGCGCTGTTCGCTCCACGGCGTCGCGGTTCCTCAAAACCGCTTCCGCGCACCTCTTGCGCAACGCATCCGGCGCAGTTAATTTACCGGGCATCGGCTTAAACGTGTAAGCGAAACGTGTCAGCGACCGTGCGGGCAACGTGCGGGATTCGGACACCGAGTCACCTCAGCAGCCAACGCGCTGGGACCCCGACCTCAACACCGCTGAATCCCCCTGGAGCTCCGCGAGTTCGGAGCCCGCCACCCAGTCCGTCCACCTCGCAGACGCCCTCGCCCACCCACGTCACCCTCCCCGTGCCCCCATCGCAGCCCCCCGACCCAACGGAGACCTCGATGAAGAGAAGAATCCTCCTCCAAGCCTCGATCGGCGCGGCCGCAGCACTCGCACTCGCCGCCTGCAGCGCCGGCAACGGCAACGGCAGCGCCGGTCCGGCCACCATGACCATCGCTCTGAACTCGGCGCCCAACAGCCTGGACCCGGCCCAGGTCGCTGTCGGGCCGTTCCTGAACTACATGGACCCTGCCTACGCGTCGCTGCTGACGCGCAAGGACGACGGCACCCTGGGGCCCGGGCTGGCCGACCAGTGGGGCTATGTCGGCAGCGGTAACACCAAGTTCCAGCTCAAGCTGCGCAAGGATGCGAAGTTCGCCGACGGCACGCCGGTCACGGCCACCGACGTCGTCAACTCGATCAAGTACTTCCAGAAGGGCAGTGGACCCGGCGGGTCCTACGTCCGTCCCCTGACCTTCTCCACGCCGGACAGCTCGACCGTGGTGGTCAGCAGCCCGACGCCGAACCCCGACATGGGCGCGCTGTTCACGCCCGCGTTCATGAGCGGAGCCATCGTCAGCCCGGCGGGACTGAAGGACCCGAAGAAGCTGGCCACCGCGACCTTCGGTGCCGGGCCGTACGTGCTCAGCGCCCAGCAGACGGTCTCCAACGACCACTATGTCTACGTGCCGAACAAGCACTTCTACGACCAGTCCGCCATCCACTTCAAGAAGATCACCATCCGGGTGATGCCGAACGTCAACTCGCAGGCGCAGGCCCTGAAGTCCGGGCAGATCGACCTCATGTACGGCACTCCGGACGTGGCGCCGACCATCGCCGGCAACAAGTCGCTCACCATGATCAAGAGCCCCACCACCTGGGCGGGCCTGTTCCTCGTGGACCGCGACGGCACCGTCGTCAAGGGACTGAGCGATGTGCGTGTCCGGCAGGCGCTGAACTTCGCCATCGACCGGGCCGCGATCACGAAGGCGGTCTACGGCGACTTCGGCGCACCGGTCTCCCAGCCCGCGATGCCCGGGTACGACGGCCACAGCCCCGAAGCCGAGAAGATGTACCCCTACGACCCGGCCAAGGCCAAGGAGCTGCTGAAGGCGGCGGGTTACGAGAAGCTGACCATCCCGGTGAACTACGGGTCCTTCGACCCCTCGACGACCAAGATGCTTCAGGCCGTGCAGGACCAGCTCGCCAAGGTGGGCGTGACCCTGAAGCTCAAGGGCGCCGCCAACTTCGGTGGGTGGATCAACGACTTCCTGTCGAAGAAGTACGCAGCCACGGTGCTGTCGCCCGGCCAGGGTGGCGGTGAGAACTTCTATGCGCAGCAGGCGGGGTTCATCAAGACGGGCATCATGAACGTCTTCGCCGTGGACGACGAGGACGTCGATGCCGCCTTCGACCGGCTCGCCAAGTCGGACCCCCGGACCAGTGGCGCGGCGGCGAAGGATCTCACCGATGTGATCGTACGGAAGGCGCTTGCCCTGCCGGTGTCCGCCACCGACACGATCGCGATGTACAACAACAAGCTGCGCGGGGTGAAGTTCGGGGTGGGCACCGCCCAGCTGACCCCGAACGTCACGTGGACTTCTCGCTGACGAGGACCGATGCCTTCCATCATTCTCCGCAGGCTGGCGCTGTCCGTCCCGCTCCTGGTGGTCGTCTCGGCGATCACCTCGCTCCTGGAGTCGGGGGGGGGGGGGGGGGGGGGGGGGGCGGCGGGGGGGGCGGCGGGCGCGCCCGGCCAACCCCTCCCCCGTGTGTGGTTCGGGGGGGGGTCCCGGCCCCCAACGGTCCTGGGTGTCAACGCGACGAAGGAGCAGTACGACGCGCTGCGAGCCGCGCTCCATCTCGACAAGCCGTTCGTCGAGCAGTACTGGCTGTACCTGCGCGACATCCTGCACGGCGACTTCGGCAGCTCGCTGTTCAGCGGCGAGTCCGTGCTGGAGGTGATCGAGCAACGCCTGCCGGTCACGCTGACCCTGGTGATCGGGGCCACCGTGCTGTCGACCCTGGTCGGCGTCCTGCTCGGCGTGTACAGCGCGACGCGTGGCCGGTTCAGCCGCCGGCTGATCGACGTGGTGTCCCTGCTGGGCAGCGCCCTGCCCAACTTCTGGCTCGCGCTGATGCTCGTATCCGTCTTCGCCGTCAGGTTCCGGATCTTCCCGGCCACCGGGTACACCCCGTTCGCCGAGTCACCGGGGCAATGGGCGGCCGGCCTCGTACTGCCCGTGATCGCTCTCTCGATCGGGGGAGTCGCCCTGATCTCCAAGATCACCCGCGACGCGATGCTGTCGACCCTGGCCCTCGACCACATCAGAACGCTCCGAGCCTCCGGCGTCCGTCCCGCATCCATCGTCTGGAAGCACGCCCTGCGCAGTTGCGGGCTGCCGGTGGCGACCGCGGTCGGCCTCACGATGATCGCGTACATCCCCGGCACGATCCTCGTGGAGAACGTCTTCACCCTGCCCGGGCTCGGGACGACGGTCACGGACGCGACCAACCAGCACGATCTGCCGGTCGTGCAGGGCGTCGCCATCACCTTCACGGTGATGGTGATCGTGATCAACCTTCTCGTCGATGTTCTCTACAGCTTCCTGAACCCGAAGGTGCGTGTGGCATGACCGCTGCAGATCCGCCCGTGCGTGTGCGAGCACGCACGTGGACCAACCCCTTCGCCGGGATCTGGCGCCGACCTCTCACCGCGGCAGCGCTCGTGGTGGTCCTGGCGGTCACCCTCGCCGTGCTCCTCGCCCCCCTTCTGGCGCCGCACCCGCCGCTGGCGCAGGATCTGCTCCACGCGCGCGGCGGTCCGTCGGCAAGCCACCCACTGGGCACCGACGACCTCGGCCGCGACGTGCTGAGCCGCCTGCTCTACGGCGGGCGGCCGGCCCTGCTGGGGGTAGGGGTGGCCGTCAGCGTCTACATGGTCCTGGGCACGTCACTCGGCATCCTCGCCGGCTATCTGCGCGGCTGGACCGACAGGGTGATCGTGGCCTTGATGGACATCATGCTCTCCGTTCCCGTGGTCATCCTCATGCTCGCCGTCCTGGCGATCTTCAGCCAGAGCAATGTCGCCGCCATGGTCACGCTCGGCATCCTCTCCTCCGCGGGCCTCGCGCGGGTCATCCGGAGTTCGTGCATCGCGCTGCGGGAGGAACTGTTCGTGGACGCCGCCAGAGTGTCCGGCCTCAGCGCCGCACGGATCATGGCGCGGCACATCTTCCCCGGCCTGGTGGGGCTGTTGCTGGTCCAGGTGTGTCTCTTCTCGGGCATCGCACTCATGGTGCAGACCGGCCTCGGGTTCCTCGGCCTGGCCACCCCGCCGCCCGCTCCCAGCTGGGGCGGCATGGTCGGAGAGGCCTCGCAGGTCATGGAGCAGAGCCCCATGCTGCTGCTCATCTCCGGCGGTCTGATCGGCCTGATGTCCGTCGCCTTCGGGCTGCTCGGCGACGGGCTGCGCGACCTCGATCAGGACCGGAGGCGCGGGACCGGCGGCCGGTCGCGGCGGCCGGTTCCCGTGACGGTCGCCAAGGCCACCGCCGAAGCCTCGGACACACCATCGGACACGGGGGTGCTCGCCGTGCGCGACTACTCCATCGCCTTCGCCACCGCGCAAGGGCCGCGTACGGTCGTCGACTCCGTCAGCTTCACGGTGAACGCCGGTGAGATCTTCGGCCTGGTGGGCGAGTCCGGCAGCGGGAAGACGGTGACGGGCCTGTCACTGCTCGGGCTGCTCGCCCCGGGCGGCGCGGTGACGGGCGGCGCGGCGTGGCTGGCCGGGACCCGGATCACCGGTCTGGCGGAGCGGGAACTGCAGGGCATCCGCGGCAGTGAGATAGGCCTGGTGTCGCAGGAGCCCATGGTGGCACTCGACCCCTACTTCACCATCGGCTCCCAGCTGGGCGAGGTCATCCGACGCACCGGCACCGTGACGGGCGGGAAGGAGGCCGTGCGGCAACGCGTCCGTGACCTGCTGACCAGCGTCCAGCTGCGCGAGCCGGACGACGTCGCACGCCGGCACCCGCACGAGCTGTCCGGCGGCATGCTCCAGCGGGTCGCCATCGCCATGGCGCTGGCCGGGTCACCGAAGGTGCTGATCGCCGACGAGCCCACCACCGCACTGGACGTCACGGTTCAGGCCGGCATCCTGGACCTGCTCCGGTCGCTGCGCGACGAGCGCGGCATGGCGATCATCCTGATCACACACGACCTGGGAGTGGTGGCCGACATCTGCGACCGCGCGATCGTGATGGAGAAGGGCCGGATCGTGGAAGAGGGTTCGGTCGAGGACATCTTCTACAAGGCCCGGCATCCGTATACGAGGCAACTCATCCAGAGCACCCCCAGCATCACCGCTACCGAGGGCAGGATCGCGTGACCGGAACACCCGTACTCCAGCTTGACGGCCTTGTCGTCCGCTACCCCTCCCGTGGTTTCCGCAGGCCTGCGACCACGGTCATCGAGGACGTGTCGTTCGAGGTGGGTCCCGGCGAGACGGTCGCGCTCGTGGGTGAGTCCGGCTCGGGCAAGACCACCATCGGCAGGGCCGTGCTGGGGCTGACCCCGGTCAGCGGCGGGCGCGTGCTCCTCGGCGGGCGGGACATCACCCATCTCACCGGTCGTGCCCGCCGTGCTCTGTCCACCGATCTCCAGGCGATCTTCCAGAACCCGTACGGGTCGCTCAACCCGGCGCTGCCCGTGGGCCGGACACTGGCGGAGCCCCTGCTCGCCGGTTCCACCCGCTCACCTCGCGAAGTCCGCGCCCGCATCGCCGATCTGCTGCGCCGCGTCGGCCTGCCGGAGGACGCGGCCGACCGGTACCCGGCGCAGTTCAGCGGTGGTCAGCGCCAACGCATCGCCATCGCCCGGGCCGTCGCCCGGCAACCCAGGATCATCATGTGTGACGAGCCGACCAGTGCCCTGGACGTCACCACCCAGGCCGCCGCCCTGGACCTCCTCTCCGAGCTCCAGACCACACTCGGCTGTGCGTATCTGTTCATCACCCATGACCTCGCCGTCGTCAGGCAGTTCGCGGCGCGCACCCTGGTGCTGCAACACGGACGCATCGTCGAAGAGGGACGCAGCACCGATGTGTGTGACCAGCCGCAGCACGAGTACACCCGGCGACTGGTGGCGGCCGCGCCCGTCCCGGACCCGGTCCTGCAACGCGAACGCCGTCTCCATCGGCTGGGTGTGGAAGCGGTCTCATGACGGACGGCCCGACGACCGGTGACCAGTGCCGGGCACAAGCGAGCACTGCAGGAGCGGGAGCTGTCGCTCGTCGGCGGTGACAGCGAGAACCGGCCCTGACCGACCCGCACGGGACCTGCCGGACCGGGGCCGACCGCCCGGTCCGGGTGGAGGTGTCCGGAACCGGTGAGCTCATCGCCCTGGGCAGCGCCGCTCCGCGGTCGCAGGAGCGGTTCGACGCGACCGAACGGCACACCTACGACGGACAGGCCCTGGCCGTCGTACGGCCGACCGCCGTCGGCGGGATCCGCGTCCGGGTGACCGCCCCAGGATGCGAGGCGGCCGAGACCGTCATCACCGTTCGGCCGTAGTCGCCGCACCGGAAAACGGGACAAAGCCGAGCCGGCCCTCCGGCGATCCGCCCCGGACGAGCCGGAGGATCGAGGACCGTCTCGGCGTGTTCCGGGGCATGGCCACCGGCTTCCAGGGGTCCGTCGCGCAGGGGTCAGGCGGATTCCCGGATGCGGATCCCGAGCTCGTCCCGGAGGGGTTCGGCCGGGATCTGCTTTCCGTCGAGTGTGTCGACGACGCGGCGGGCCATGTTCCGCGCGATGGTGTTCGTGTCCCGGAAGACGGTGGTGAGGGGCGGCTGCGCCAGCGACGCGTTGGGGATGTCGTCGACGCCGATCACGGCCAGGTCCCGCGGAGCACGCAGTCCGAGGTGACTCAGACCCGCTAGCACCGCGAGGGCCACATCGTCGTTGAAGGCGCACACACCTGTCACCGGTGACTCGTCGGCAAGCCACGCCTCGACCACTTCGGCGGCACCCCGCGCTTCGAGGGGCACCGTACGGACGTCAGGGTCCGGGAGGCCGAGTTCGGCGCAGACCTTGCGGACGCCGTCCAGCCGCGGTTGTGCCAGGACGTCGAGTCCCGGCAGATCGGGGTAGGCGTAGCCGAGTCTGCGGTGGGATGCCGCGAGGTGCCGTGCCTGCGCCGCGCCGATCGGCTGCTCGGACACCAGGGGAGGCCCCGCCTCACCCGGGATCGACCCGTGCATCGCCATGACCACCTCGATGCCGGCGGCCCGCATCGCCCGGGCTTCCGGCTCGGCGAACTCCTGCAGGGCCAGCACGGCCGCCGGCGTCATGGATTTCCAGAGCTCCCGCAGGGGGCGTGCCGGGCGAGCCGACGAATGCACCACGAAGGTCAGTCCGTGCTCGGCGAAGGCGTTGGTCAGCTGCTGGATGAGCCGTCCGAGGACATGCTCGATCGGCCAGTCCGGCAGCAGGCCGAGCACGATGTCCGAACGTCCCATCCGCAGGGCCCGCGCGGCAGCCGAGGGCGCGTAGCCGAGCCGGGCCGCCGCTTCCCAGACCCGCTGCCGTGTGGCCTCGGGGATCTTCTGGTGAGGGGTGTCGTTGAGGACGTAGCTCACCGTGGCACGCGAGACTCCGGCCTCCCGCGCCACATCCGCGCTGGTCACCCGTCTGCCTTCGGACACCCCGGTCACCCGCCCCGCCCTCGGTCGTACCTCTTGTCAAAGCCCACGGCCGCAGTTAGCTTACCTGCCAGGTTGCCCAACTGGCACGCGTAAGTGAAACGAGTAGGCACACCGTCCCGGAGCCCCGCCCCGCGCGCGATCGTGACGACGCGGTGCCAGGCCACCAGCCCCTTCCCGGTCCCCAGCGAGGATGACCCATGTCCGACATGAAGGCCCCCCTGAGAAGCCCCTGGAAGACGGCGGTCCTGGCCGGCATGGCCTCCTACCTGGACGCCGGAGCGCTGGTGACCTCGGGCATCGCGATCGGCGGCTACTACGCCGCCGACCTTCGGCTCGGCGCCGGGACCATCGGAACCCTGCTGGGACTGCAGACGCTGGCGTTCGCGGCCGGTGCGCTGTTCGGCGGCCGACTGGGCGACCGGTTCGGCCGGCGGAAGATCTTCACCCTCTCCCTCGTCCTCTACGCGGCCGGCGTCCTTCTGCTCCTGGTCGCGACCGGCCCCGTCCTGCTGTACGCCGGTGTCATGGCGACCGGGCTGGCCATCGGCGCCGACCTGCCGGTGTCGCTCGCGCTCGCCAACGAGGAGGCCCCACCGGGCAGGAAGGGCACCATGGTGGTGTTCTCCGGCATGCTCTGGCTCGCCGGCATCGTCGCCGTGCTCCTGCTGAGCTCCTTCATGGGAGCGCGAGGCCTGCTCGGCGGCCGGATCCTCTTCGCCCATCTGCTCCTCGTGGCCGTCGTCGTGCTGCTCCTGCGCCTCACCCTCGGTGAATCGGCAGAATGGGCGGCCGCACGCCAGTCCGCCGACGCGGACGCCGCGGCCGCCTCCGAGACCGTCCGGTTCAGCCGGGCGAAGGAGCTGCTGCGGCCTCCGGTGGTGCACGCCCTGCTCGCGACCGGCCTGTACTACGCCACCTGGAACCTCGGCGCGAACACCCTCGGCCAGTTCGGCACCTTCCTGTGGACCGCCCTGACCGAGGGAGAGGTCGAGCAGTACTCCCGGCTCACCCTCCTCGGACTGCCCGTCGGCTTCCTGGCCGGCCTGGCGTTCATGAGGGTCGTCGACCAGCCCGCCCGGCACACCTGGTTCGCCGTCGGCTCCGCGTCGATCGTCCTCGCCTGGGCGCTGCCCGCCCTGCTCGGGGCGAACAGGTTCACACTGATCGCCGTCATGCTCCTGTCCGGCCTGGGCAACTCCTTCGCAGGCGAGTCCGTCTACAAGGTCTGGACCCAGGAACTGTTCCCGACGCTGCTGCGCGCCACCGCGACCGGCGTGACCATGGCCTTCACCCGGGCCGTCGCCGGACTGGCCGCCCTGGGCACGCCCGCCTTCGCCCTCGGCCACACCCGGCTCTTCTTCGGCCTGCTGTTCGGCTTCATGCTGGTCGCGGCGGTGATCGGCCTGGCCTGGGTGCCCCGACTGCCCCAGGCCCCTCACCCCGGGCGGCAGGCCGCGCCGAAGGCTCGTCGCCGAACGCTCGCGGACTGCCGGCCGACCGAAGCGTCGGCCTCGTCGACCTGACAGCGGCCGCCTGGTCGCACCGAGCGCGGGCAGTTGTCGATGTGCCCATGGAGGCAGTCGCCGTCTCGACGACCCCGTCCACGCCCGGCCCGAGGACCCCGCGATGGCTGCGGCCCCCGTACAAGCCCTGAGGAGACCCGATGGACCTGCGCCCCCCGCCCTTCGACCCGGAACTCGCCGGCGAGCTCGAGGCGATCGGCGCCGTGCTGCCGCCCACGATCACCCCGGACATGATCCCCGCCGGGCGGCAGACGGACGGCGGCCCGTTCGCGCCTCCGACGAACGAGGAGCTGGCCTGCGGCGGTCTCTTCGAGGTCGAGGAGCGGACGGTCCCGGGTCCTCCGGGCGCGCCGGAGGTTCCACTGCTGATCTGTCGGCCCACGACCGTGACCGAACCGCGCCCGATCGTCTACACCATCCACGGCGGTGGCATGGTGGCGGGCTCCCACCGGCTGGGGCTGCCGCTCGACTGGGCGCAGGAACTGGGCCTGGTCGTGGTGTCGGTGGAGTACCGGCTCGCCCCCGAACATCCCCACCCGGCCCCGGTGGAGGACTGCTACGCGGGCCTGCTGTGGACGGCCGAGCACGCCAAGGAGATCGGTGGCGACCCGGACCGCGTCATCCTGGCGGGCGGGAGCGCCGGCGGCGGGCTCACCGCGGCCGTGGCGCTGCTCGCACGCGACCGCGAGGGACCGCGTGCGATCGGGCAGGTGCTGATGTGCCCGATGCTCGACGACCGCAACGACACCCCGTCCGCCCACCAGATGGCGGGCCTGGGCGTGTGGGACCGCACGTCCAACGAGACCGGGTGGAGCGCCCTGCTGGGCGAGGCACGGGGCACCGCCGACGTTTCCCCGTACGCCGCGCCCGCCCGCGCGGACGACCTGTCCGGTCTGCCGCCGGCGTTCATCGACGTCGGCTCGGCGGAAACCTTCCGTGACGAGGACGTCGCCTACGCGAGCCGTATCTGGCAGGCGGGCGGCATCGCCGAACTGCACGTGTGGCCGGGCGGTTTCCACGGGTTCGACGGGATGGTGCCGCAGGCCGCCCTCTCGCAGGACGCCCGCGCGGCACGGCTGCGGTGGCTGCGCCGGCTGCTCGGCGAGTGACCGCGACCTCGGCGCGTTCGGCCGCCCGCGCGGCCACCGCCGACGCCTCGCCGAGAACCGCGGGCGGTCGATCGGTGTCCGTCGCGGCGCGGAGTGCCGCCGTTGCGGCTCTTCCGGGTGAGCGTTGATGATGGCGCGATCAGCGGCGGCCTCGCACGCTTCGCGCCGAGGGGGACGGCTTCCCGGGCGATCTACTGGTCACGGCGCCACTTCCGGTAGGCGGCCACCGCCGTCGGCAGAGTGGGAAAGATCCGCTCGCTGCCGACGGCGTCCACCAGGCCGTACGCCTTCAGGTCGTCCAGCAGGTCCTGCTTGACGCGGGCGAGGGCGAAGACGATGCCGCGGTGGGCGAGTTCGCGGCGCAGTTCGTCGACCGCGTCCAAGGCGGTGATGTCCACCTCCACATTCGCCTCGGTGTTCAGCACGAACCAGCGGACGGGCACGGTCTCCTCGTCCACGGCGGCCAGCGCCCGGCGGCGGAAGTTCTCCGCGTTGGCGAAGAAGAGAGGCGAGTCGTAGCGGTAGACCAGGAGGCCGGGGACGGTGCGGGCCTGTGGGTAGTCGTCGACGTCGTGCATGCCGGCCACACCGGGGACCAGGCCCTGGACGGCGTCGTGCGGGCGGGCCACCCGGGTGAGCAGTTCGGCCACGGACAGGCCGACGGCGACCAGCACGCCGTACAGGATGTCCAGGGCGAGAACCCCGGCCAGGCAGCCGAGCGCAAGCAGGAGTTCCCGGCGGCGGAAGGACGCCAGCCGCCGGAAGCCCGCCAGGTCGATCATGCGGACGGCCGCGTAGACGACGAGCGCCCCGAGGATCACCGTGGGCGTGCGGGAGAGCAGCGGGCTCAGGAAGAGCAGGACCGCGAGGACGACCGCGCCGGCGACCAGTGAGTACGCCTGGCTGCGCGCGCCCGCCGAGGAGGCGAGCGCGGTACGGCTGGCGCTGCTGCTGACCGGGAATCCGTGCAGCGTGCCCGCGCCGAGGTTCGCCGCGCCCAGAGCGAGGAACTCCTGGTTGGCGTCCAGCCCGGGGCCCTCGTCGTCGCGCCTGGTGAAGGCCCGCGCGGTGAGGACGAAGTCGGTGTAGCCGACCAGGAGGACGCCCAGGGCGGGAAGGACCAGGTGCGGCAGCTCGGTCAGGTCCGGCACGGCCACGGCGGGCAGGCCCGACGGGACGTCGCCGATCACCTTGATGCCGTGTCGGTCGTCCAGGTCGAACAGGGACACGGCCGCCGTACCGAACACCACGACGAGCAGGGGACCGGGGACGGCGCGGAAGAAGTGGGCCACCGTGAAGAGGACGCCGAGCGCCACAACGGCGAACAGCACCGTGGCCACGTGCACCCGCGCCAGGTGCCGTACGAACGACCACAGTTGGGGGAAGAAGGCCGACCCCGTCGTGCGGACACCGGTCAGTTTGGGAAGTTGGTCCACGATCATGATCAGTGCCACGCCCGCCAGATACCCGATCAGCACCGGCCGCGAGAGCAGATCCGCGACGAAGCCGAGCCGCGCCGCCCATGCCAGCACGCACAGCAGGCCGACCGCGATCGCGAGGGTGGCCGCCAGCGTCGCGTAACGGGCCGGATCACCGGCGGCGAGCGGTCCGACCACCGTCGCCGTCATCAGCGCGGTCGTCGACTCCGGGCCCACCGAGAGCAGGCGGGAGGAGCCGAGCAGCGCGTACAGGGCGAGCGCGGGCAGGATCGCCCACAACCCGGCGACCGGCGGCAGGCCGGCCACGCCCGCGTACGCCATCACCTGGGGCACGAGATACGCGGCCACCGTCACTCCGGCCAGGACGTCGCCCCTCAGCCACGAACGCCGGTAGCCGAGCAGCGCACCGAGCCCGGGCACCAGACGCCGCCACCATGGAGCAGGGCCGACCGAGCTCTGGGACATCATCCTCCTTGGGCCGAAGGACCTCAGGATCCTCCCCGCCCCTGGCCGACCGCGAGACGCCGAACGGTTCGCGGGGGAATCGTGTGCCGACACGCCTCCCGGTGAGTGATCGACTCCCGATCCACCGGGGAGGGCTTCCTGCGCTTCGAGGCCTCAGAGGCTCGCCGCGTGATCCGGGACGTAGGTCTGCAGATCACGGGGCGGGCGCTCGTAGCCGGTCGATGACGGCCTGGGCGGCAGCTCGAGCACCGGCGGCGGGACCTCGTGGTACGGCACGGAGTCCAGGAGGTGGGCGATCATGTTCAGCCGGGCCCGACGCTTGTCGTCGCTCTCCACGACGTACCAGGGCGCCTCGGTGATGTCGGTGTGCACCATCATCTCGTCCTTCGCCCGGGAGTACGCCTCCCAGTGAGTGATCGACTCCAGATCCATGGGGGAGAGCTTCCAGCGCTTCAAGGGGTCTTCGAGGCGACGCCGGAAGCGCTCCTGCTGCTCGGTGTCGCTGACCGAGAACCAGTACTTGCGCAGCAGGATCCCGTCCTCCACCAGCATCCGTTCGAAGATCGGGCACTGCCGCAGGAAGAGCTGGTGCTCCTCCTTGGTGCAGAAGCCCATCACGTGCTCGACGCCGGCCCGGTTGTACCAGGACCGGTCGAACAGCACCATCTCCCCGGCGGCCGGCAGATGCTCCACGTACCGCTGGAAGTACCACTGGGTGCGCTCGCGCTCGGTCGGCTTGGGCAGCGCGGCGATGCGTGCGACACGCGGGTTGAGGTGTTCGGAGACCCGCTTGATGGTGCCGCCCTTGCCGGCCGCGTCGCGGCCCTCGAAGACGACGACGAGCCGGGCGCCCTCTGCTCGCACCCACTCCTGGAGCTTCACCAACTCCGTCTGCAAGCGCAGCAGTTCACGCTCGTAGACCTTGCGCGACAGCTTCTCCTTCACCTGGTCGGCCATGCCGCCTCGCTCCCTCGCCGCATCGGTGGAATCCGACGCCCACAGTACGTGCTCTCGGCACGGGGGAGTTCGGTGCGCCGGCAGCGGGGCCGCTGCCGGCGATCGGGAACCACCTGGGCCCTGCGACCCCCGGGCGGAGGCCGGCGCAGGGGCAGGGGACCGGTGCGGTGGCCGGCGCCCCGTTTTTCGTCCCCGCCGCCGCACACGGACGGCGCTGGAGGATCGCTGGGGGCAGGCCGACGCGGTCAGGCGCTGGGGGCGGGACGCACGGATGACGGCCGGCGCCTGCGGACCGCGCGGACGACCGCGCCCAGGGCGACGGCGTTCACGAGCGCGCCGCCCGCGATTCCCAGGTAGAAGGGGGCGTCGGTGGGTATCCAGCCGAGCGCGACCATCAGCAGGAGGTTCAGCGGAGCGGTCAGCAGCATGGGCACGACATAGGCCATGGAGGCGTCGGCCTGACTCACGAGTACGTCTTCGCAGAGCGCGTACCCGCCCGTGAGGACCACCGCGGCCAGGTAGCCGCGGGACAGCCAGTTGTTCACGGCCAGGGCGAGCACGGCACGGCCGCGGCGAGAGGAACTCACGGTGTTCTCCGATCTGTTGGTCGAGGCCGGCCCCGTTCCGCGCGGTTCTGGCGGAGGAGCCGGTCATCACGATTCCGGGGACGCAGTGGACACGGCATGCGTTGCGCTACTCAGAGACGTACTCGGACACGACAGCGGAGGTACTCGGATACGACGGGGGAGGGCTGTCCTTCTGGGGTGCGCGGCGATCGTCGGCGGGACGCCGGCCCGTGCGCTGGTGGGATAGCTGGATGATGCTGGTGGCGTTGTGCGAGGTCACGACTCGGAGCCCGGTGGCGGCCTCCGGGCGACAGACCTAGCTTCGAGGTCATGGATGCGACGAGCGGCGGACCGGATGCGGGGACGGTCGACCGGACAGGACCGTGCCGGTCGGGGCGGCGGGGCCGACCGGCGTTCCGGGCCGGGCACGCGGGGCATGCCGCGGGCGCCGTGGCAGGGCGCTCGGGGCAGGAGGTGCGGTCATGACGCGTTCGTACGGTCAGGACGGGGCGCACGCCGGCGGTGGCCGGTACGGGAAGGACCTGTTCGAGCCGGAGCACGCGGGTGAGGCCGAGCGGATCGACGCCGCCGCACTGGCGTACGACCCCGTCACCACGCACCGCCTGCGGGCGCTGGGCGCAGGCCCGGGCTGGCGCTGCCTGGATGTCGGCGCCGGGACCGGAACGGTGGCGCGCTGGCTCCTGGAGGAGGCAGGGGTCGAGGAGGTCGTCGCCCTGGACAGGGACACCGGCGCGCTGGCCGCCCTCGCGGGCCCTCGACTGCGGGTGGTCGCCGCCGATCTCACGGAGGAGAGCCTGCGACCGGGCAGCTTCGACCTGGTCCACGCCCGGTTCGTCCTCATGCACCTGCCCCGACGGCGCCGGCTGATCTCGCGGCTCGCCGGCTGGCTGAACCCCGGCGGCTGGCTGTTGCTCGGCGATGCCGTGGAACTGCCCGATGCCCTCGACACCTCCTCCGCCTACCGGCGGACCATGGACGCCATGTGGCAGGCGCTGCGGACGACGATCGGCACGGACATCTCCTCCGTGCCGGCGTACCCGCACTTCCTGCGGGAGGAAGGCCTGCGGAACATCGCCGCGGAGCTGTTCTGTCCACCCTTGGTCGCGGACAGTCCCCTGGCCCGTTTCTGGTCGGAGACCTGGAGCCGTATGCGCCCCGCGCTGGAGGCGACCGGCCGGGTCGCCCCCGACGTCATCGACGAGGCCCTGGCGTACCTGGCCTCGCCCCGACTGGCCGAACTCGGACCGGGCATGGCGATGGCCTGGGGGCAACGGCGCTGACGCCCCGAGCCGGGGCGAGGGTGCCGCGCGGGGTTCCGGCTTGCCCTTCGGCGAGCGGACCGCACGGTGGCCTGAGGCGGTCGACAGCGTGGTGCGGGCACCCGTGCCCCGTGCGGAGCTGCGCATCCGTCCTTCAACACAGCCGCTGCCATGGTGAGTTGTGCGAGGCGACGGCAACGGCAGGGCTGCGTGCGGGCCGTACGTCGAGGCTCGTTATGCTGCGCTGCCGCCGCCGCCTCCGAGGCGGCGCGCATTCGTTTCCGGAGGGGGATACCTGTGTTCGTGCTGTCCGTCCTGCTGCTGATAGCGGCGGTCGTGCTCTTTGTCGTCGGCCGGCGCCGCACTGCCGGAAGCTGGAAACTCGGGGCGGCGCTCAGCGCGGTGGCGGGCGTCCTGGCCGGAACCTTCGCGTGCATCCATGTCGTGAGTGCGTACGAGGTCGGCGTACCGGTGACCTTCGGCAGGGTCGGCACGCCGCTGACCTCCGGCGTCCACTTCAAGTCGCCGTTCACCGACGTCACTTCCTTCTCCACCCGACCGGTGGACCTCAACCTCTACGACAAGGACGTGGTCGAGGTCCGCTCGTCGCAGGGCGGTGTGCTGTACGCGGACGTCACCATCAAGTGGGCCGTGGTCCCGGCGAAGGCGGTCGCGCTGTACCGGCTGGCGGGCAGTCAGGAGGCGATCCAGGAGCGGCTGGTACTGCCGGACAGCCGTGAGATTATCCGCAACGTCTTCGCCAAGCACACCAGCGAGGAGGGCTACGCCTCCGCCCGCGAGAAGATCGGTGCACAGATCGAAGTCCTCATCAAGGAGCGCCTGTCGCCGCGGGGGATCGACGTCACGGCCGTCAACCTGCGCAATGTGAAGCCCTCGGACAAGCTGCAGGACCAGATCGACAAGAAGATCCAGCAGGAGCAGGCCACACAGCGGGCCGTCGAGGCCTCGCGTACGGCGACGGCGGAGGCGGAGCGCAAGCGGATCGAGGCGGAGGGCACGGCCCGCGCCAACAAGATCATCGAGAAGTCCCTGAGCGACAAGGTGCTGTACAACCAGTGCCTGGAGGCCTACAGGGAGGCCGCCAAGGCCAACCCGGTGTACGCGGTGCCGTGCGGGACCGACTCCAACGGGGCGCCGGTCATCGTGGACGGCACCAAGAAGTAGTACCGCCAGGGGCGAGGGATCCGGCGGTGTGGCCGCCGGTGATGCGCGGCCCGCTGGTCGAAGGTGATGTGCGCGCTTTCCGCTGCCGGCTGGGATCCTGGAGTCAGGATGCGGATCGCCTCTGTCATGGTCGTCCTGGCCGCCGCGAACCTGATCAACAACTGGCTCGCGCGCGGCCCCCTGGCGTACCTCCTCACCTGTGTGGCCACGACGGCCGTCCTGCTGCTGATCGCCCGCTGGGACGGCCTCACCCCGGCCGATCTGGGGATCGACGCGGCGGGGGTGCGTCAGGGGCTGCGGTGGGCTCCTGTTCTGGCCTGTGCCGTCCTCTTCGTTTTCCAGCTCCTCCTCACCGTTCCGGCCGGCCGGGAGGCGTTCCGGGACACCAGGAGCGCCGGCCTGACCCTTGGGCAGATGCTGTGGCGAGTGCTGGTGCGCGTGCCGATCGGCACCGTCCTGCTGGAGGAGACCGCCTTCCGCGGTGTGCTGTGGGCCATGATCCGGCGCCGACGTGGCACGGCGTGGGCCACCGCCGCCTCGTCGCTCCTCTTCGGCCTGTGGCATCTGCTGCCCTCCCGCGGCCTCAACCGCTCCAACTCCGCCGTGGGAACGGTCTTCGGAAGCGGCTCGGCGGGCGTGGCGACGACCGTGACGGCGGCCGTCGTCGCCATGGTCGCCGCCGGGGCGGTCCTGTGTGAGCTGCGCCGCCGCTCCGGCAGCCTGCTGACGCCCGCGGCGGTGCACTGGGCGATCAACGGCTTCGGCTATGCGCTGGCCTGGGCGGCGCCCCGGTGGTGGCCCGCCGCCTGAGCCACGGACTCGGCAGGCCGGGCCCAGGCCCCCGCGTGCGTGCGGTCGGCGCGGGGCGCACCCTGGCCTCATGGCCTCCGCACAGCCCGTGGTCGTCTACCCGCCCGCCGCGGACGGCGGGCGCCGGGTTCGTGTCGACGACCATTTCCTGGGGATGGCGTACGGGCTGCTGGACGTCGCCGATTTCCTGCGCCGGGCCGGTGTCGAGGACGCGGACGAGGCGTACGTGGAGATGTCCGGGCTCATCGAGTGGCGGGGCGGTGGACCCCATGTGTGGGGGCGCTGACACGACACATCCCCGCCGCCCGGAGGCGGCGACCGGCGTGGCCCGCCGGGTTGGCACGGCGGGCGGAGGAAGCCCGTCACGGCCTGAGCGGTCGGACTGCGGTACCTCTGAGGTCGGCCGACAATGGGGTGACGGGGCGCCTGTCGGCCCGCCCACGACGCCTCGGCGGCGTCGGCCCGAGAGGAATGTGCTCATGCGCGCTGAGTCTTCGCCGGGCGCGCGGACGGGGGAATTCGTCGCGGTCGCCCTGGCACTGTCCCGCATCCCGCTCGACTTCCCCGGGCTGAAGCCGGCCGTCCCGGTCCTCGCCGACGAGTTCGGTGTCACGCCGGCGCGGGCGCCGAAGGCGGCATGCGGCGTGACGCTGCGCAGGGGCGGCGCGGTGATGCTCGCGGCGTCCCTCGTCGTCATGGCCGTACGCCGCCGGCTCGTGGCCCTGGGCCGGGTCCCGTCGCTCGGCTCGCGCGTGACGCCCGGTGGGGACCCGCCGTGAAGAGCGGGGCCGAGCGGGCGGAGATCCTGCACCGGTCGGCGCGGGTGACACTGGCGGCGTCCGCGGGCTTCTACCCCTTCCTGTACGGACTCGGCGAGCCGTTGCCGGCGCTGTACGCGCTGTTCGGGCCCATCTCTCTCGGGCTGCTCTCCCTGATCCCGGGGTCGGGACGGCAACGGGCCGCGGTCATGCTCAAGGCGTTGCCGGTGGGCCTGGTGCTGGTGGCGCTGGGAACCGTGCTGGCGGTGCGGACCTGGGCGGCGGTGCTCGGCATGCTCGTCGTGGGCTTCCTGCTGGCCTTCGCGGCCGTTGCGGGACCGCGGCCGGCCGGTGCGGCGCCGGGACTCCAGCTCTTCTACATCCTGGCCTGCTTCCCGCCCTACGAACCGCACACCCTGGGGCTGCGGCTGGCCGGGCTCACCGTGGGCGTGGTGCTGCTGGCGCTGTGCGAGTTGTTCGTCCTGCCGCGGCCCGCGGGGGAGACGTACCGATGGAGCCTCGCGAAGGCTGTGGACATCGCGGGCGACACTCTCGCCGGCCGCACCAGCCCTTCGCCCGAGGCCCTGCGTGCCGCGGGCGCGTGGCTACGGCTGTCGCAGATCCCGCCCGCGGAACGCCCCGCGGGCCCGGGCCGCGCGGTCCGTGGCCTCTCCCAGGCGGGTTCCTCGGCCCGCCGACTGCTCGAACAGCTGGCCCATCTGACCGAGACGGGACAACTGCACGACCTCCTCCGGGACGGTGGCCGATCGCGCGCAGGAGACGGCGGCTTTGCCGACGTACGGGACGGTGGTCGGGCGGACGTTCGGGACGGTGGTCGGGCGGACGTTCGGGACGGTGGTCGGGCGGACGTTCGGGACGGTGGACGGGCGGACGTACGGGACGGTGGACGGGCGGACGTGCGGGATGGTGCGGCGCCTGCCGACGTGGCCTCCCAGTTGCTTCTGCCGCAGGTGGCGTCCTTGTGCGACGCCAGTGCCGAGGCCCTTCGGGTGGGCCGGGCAGTCCCGGGCCGGCCGCGCATGGACGACGCGATCGGTGTCTTCCAGGCGATGCGCGTGCGGCAGGCGGCGGAGTCGGCCGCCGAGGCGCCACCGGGGCCGGCGGCGGCACGGGTGCTGCGCCGGCAGGCGGCCCTGCTCGGCGTCGCCGAGTCGGTGCGCGCCCTGGAGATCTCCGTAGGGGTCGGCCTCGACGGGCGGCGCACCCCGCCCATCGAGCCGCGGGAGCTGTTCTGGTACACGGAGGCGACCACGGTCCGGCTGTGGCTGCGCCGGATCGTCGGAAACATGACGCCCCGGTCGGTGCAGTTCCACAACGCCGTCCGGATCGCGCTCGCCCTCGGCGCGGCACGCCTGATCGCCGGCTTGCTGGACCTGACCCACGGGTTCTGGGTGCTGCTCGCCGTGCTGACGCTGAGCAGGACCACCGTCGGGGAGACCTGGGTGGCCGCTCGCCGGGCGGTGGCCGGCAATCTGGTGGGCGCCGTGACGGCGGGCGTCCTGCTCATCGGTCTCGGACAGCACACCGAGGCCTACGCCGCGATCCTCGCGCCGAGCATGCTGCTCGCCTTCGCGCTCGGGCCGCTGCTCGGCATCGCCTGGACGCAGGGCCTGTTCACGCTCGTGGTGGCGACCGCGTTCGCGCAGATCGCCCCGGCGTCCTGGCGGTTGGCGGAGGTCAGGATCGTGGACGTGGTGACCGGGAGCGTCATCGGTCTGCTGTGCGCGACGCTCGCCTGGCCGGCCGGGGCGCGCCGGGAGGTGCGCAGGACCATGGCGGGGCTGTTGCTCGAGTGCGGCCCGCTGATCAGGGGCACCGTGGCGGCACTGACGGCCGTGCCGTCGGGCTCCGCCCCGTCCCCGCCGACGCTCCACGCCCTTCACCGGATGCGCCTGGCCGAGTCCGCCTACGCCCAGTTCCGCAGCGAGCCGTCCGCCGGTGACTTCGCCGGCGCCGACTGGCACGGCGTCCTCATCGCGGCCCACCAGGTGCTGCTCGGCGCCCACTGGCTGCCCCGCTTCGACCTGCCCAGGAGTGCCCTGCCTCCGGGCGCGGTGGAACGCGCGCGGGCCGATGCCCGGGCGGCGGCCGGGGTCACCGATCGACTGGCCGCCCTGTGCACCGGGGAACGGCCGCCACCGGACACGACGCCGCGGGGACCCGCCCGGCCGCTCACGCCGCCGCTGCCGGCACTGGTCGACCTAGAGGTGTGGCTGACGAGCCTGACCGCACAGCTCGCCCGCGTCGAGGCCGGCCTGCCCGATGTGATGGGCCACGCGGCAGCCGAGGCGACGGGCGGTGCTTCGGGCGGGGCGTCCGGCGGGGCGTCGAGGGGCGGCACCGTCCGCTCCGCGACCGGTCGCGCCGGGCACGGAAGCTAGTGCCGCGACAGGCAACGTTCGCCCCGTCGCGACGCCCGGCACGCCCTCTCGCCGCACCGGCCGAAAGCCCAAGTACATCCAGTACGAGGGCTTCCGGCCGGCACACCGAGAGCACGCTCCCCCACCCTCGAACCGGCTTCGCACGGCTCGGGCGGGAGGTACACGGGCAAACGTTGCCTGCCGCGGCACTAGGACGCCGGCGCACCTCATCGTGTCGTGAGCGACGCGTCGGCCCGGCGGCGCGAGCGCGCACGCCGCGGCTGGGGCATCGTCGGCCTGCGCTGCCGAGCGGCGATGCCCACGCGGGTGAAAAGCGTCTGCCCGCCTGGGTGTTGCGTGCGTAGCGGCCCACGCCGTCACTCCGCAGGCACAGAGAGCGCCAGTTTGCCCGTGACACGGCCGTCGAGGAGGTGTCGCACAGCCGCGGCGGTCTCGGTCAACGGGTGGACGCGGTCCACCACAGGGCTGACTGTGCCCGCGTCGATGAGCGCGGTCAGGTCGCGTAGCCCGTCGGCGTGCTCGGAGGCGATGAAGGTGCCGAGGTGCTGGCCGGTGAACGGGGACAGCACCTGTGCGCGGAGCTGCCGGTCGGTGCCGCCGAGCCAGACGCCGTTCGTCTCGCCGCCCGTGATGACCAGCCTGCCGTGGGGAGTGAGGGCGCGGCGCAGGTCCCGCAGACCGCGGTTGCCCGCGATGTCGATGATGACGTCGTAGCGTCGCGCGCCGGCGAGGAAGTCCTCTCGGGTGTAGTCGACGACCTGCTCGGCGCCCAGGGCCCGTACGGCGTCGAGCTTGGGAGTGCTCGCGACGGCCGTGACCCGGGCGCCGGCGGCGCGGGCGAGCTGGACGGCGAAGGTGCCCACGCCGCCGGCCGCCCCCGTGATCAGTACCCGCTGTCCCTCCTCGACCCTGCCCTTGTCGCGCACCGCCTGCAGCGCGGTCAGCGCGCTGACGGGTACCGTCGCCGCCTCCTCGAAGGTGAGCCCGGCCGGTTTGGGAGCGATCCGGTCGGGGCGGGCGGCGGCGTATTCGGCGAACGCGGCGGCTGCCGTGCCGTACACCTCGTCGCCGGGCGCGAACCCGGTCACGTCGGAGCCGACCGCCTCCACGACACCGGCGACGTTGCGGCCGGGGTTGGGGAGCCTCGGCCTGCGCAGGCCGCTCACGGGCCGGACCGCGTACGGCAGACCGGCCATCATGTGCCAGGTGCCCCGGTCCACGCTGGAGGCGCGCACCCGGACCAGGACCTCGCCCGGCTCGATTCCGGGCAGGCCCAGCCGCGCCACGCGCAGCACGGCTTCCGGCTCGGCGCCGTACCGCTCCTGCACGACGGCCTTCATCGTCTTGGTCCCGGCGGCGGTCGGGACCGGCTCGCTCTTGTTCCGCATCGTCGCTGCTGCTCCCGGTCGTCTCCGTCGGCGTGCTTACGGTGTAAGCCTGTACTTACGCCGTAAGTACAGCACTTACGGCGTAAGCTCGTCAACGCTGGGAGACCGCAAGAGGAAGTGACCGTCCACCGTGACCCGACGCCCCAACCCGCAGCCGACCCGCGAGACGCTCACCCGGCAGCGGGTACTGCGCGCCGCCGTCGAACTCGCCGACAGCGGCGGCCTGGAGACGCTCAGCATGCGCAAGCTCGGCGAGGCCGTCGGAGTCGAGGCGATGTCCCTCTACAACCACGTCGCCAACAAGGAGGACCTGCTCGACGGCATGGTCGACCTGGTCTTCGGCGAGGTCGAACTGCCCGCCCCCGGCGACGACTGGCGTCAGGCGATGCGGCAGCGGGCGATCTCCATGCGCCACGTGCTGTCCCGCCACCGCTGGGCGATCGGGCTGATGGAGTCACGGTCCCATCCGGGCCCCGCCACCCTGCGCCACCACGACGCCGTGCTCGGCTGCCTGCGTCAGGGCGGCTTCTCCCTCACCCTCACCGCGCACGCCGTCTCGGTCCTCGACAGCTACATCTACGGTTTCGCCCTGCAGGAGAAGACCCTGCCCTTCGACACGCCGGACGAGACCGCCGAACTCGCGGAGTCCATCATGAGCGGATTCGGCGAAGGCGAGTACCCCTACCTGACCGAGATCGCGACCGCCCACGTCATGCGCCCCGGATACGCCTACGGCGACGAGTTCGAGTTCGGGCTGGACCTCGTTCTCGACGGCCTCCAGCAGGCGGCGGCCTGACGACCCGTCGGCGACGCGCAGACCGGTACGGAGGTGCGGCAGGCCGGTACGGTACGGAGGGTGCGGCAGCGCCGGGCCGCGCACGTCGTGGCTCGGGCATGCACCAGTGCGCGTACGGGGCCGCTCCCCGCCCCGGACTGCTGGCCATGCGACCCCTGAACCGCCGATCAGGGTTCTGCCGCTGCACCCGTACGGCCCCGCAGCGCCTGGTGCACGGACCACGCCACGGCTACCAGCGGTACGGCCACCACCGCGCCGACCACCCCCGCCGCGACCGCTCCGCCGACGACCGACAGGGCGACCACCACCGGGTGCAGCCGGACGGCCCAGCTCATCACGATCGGGTGCAGGACATGCCCCTCGATCTGCCCGATGACCACGATCAGGGCCACGACCACCACCGCGGTCAGCACGCCCTTGGACGTCAGCGCGACGACCGCCGCGACCGCCAGGGCGATCGGCGAGCCGATCAACGGGACGAAGGCGGCGAAGAACTCCAGCAGCGCCAGCGGCACGGCGAGCGGCACGCCCAGAGCGAACAGGGCGATGCCCACGAGAACCGCGTTGACCGCGGCCACCAGGAGGATGCCGCGCGTGTAGCCGGTGAAGGTGCGCCACGCGGCCCCGCCGGCGACCGTGACCCGCTTCCGAGCCGTCGCGGGAAGCTGCTCGCAGAACCACCGCCACTGCCGCTCACCCGAGTGCGCGAAGAAGACCGAGCAGAACAGGGCGAGGGCGAGCACGGTCAGTACTTCGAGGAGCCGGGTCGCGCCGCTGAGCGCCGTACTGATGACGGTGGAGCGGTGGCTCGACAGGAGCTTGCCGATACGGGACCGGATGTCGCCGAGTGCTCCCGGGTCGAGCCGGAACGGCGGTTCCTCCAGCCGGTGCTCGATCCGGTCGATCCCTGACACGAACTCCCTCTCCAGCCCGGTGCGCTGCCCGGCGACGATCTCGCCCACCCCGATGAACACCCCGAAGACGAGGACCGTGCCGCCGACGAGCGCGACGGCGACCGCCAGTGCCCGCGGAACCACGCGGGCGAGCAGATCGGCCAGAGGCCGCAGCACCGCCGTGATGACGAGACCCAGGAAGACGGCTACGGCGATGCGGTGGAACTGCCCCAGCACGGAGAAGGCGGCCCGGACGACCACGCCGACGGCGAGGATCCGCCACGCGTATGCGGCCGCGGTCCGCAGCACGCCCGGCACATGCGTCTCCGCGCCGCTCAGGCGTGGGGGCGGTGACGTGGGCGGATCGGGGTGTGTGGACATCCCCATGCTCGTACCACCTGCCGCCCGGCACACCACGCCGCCGGCTCCGCATTCGCCCGAAGGCAGGGGCGGCCTGGAGGCAGGGGCGGCCTGGAGGCAGGGGCGGTCTGGAGGCAGGAGGGGGCCAGGGGGCAGGAGGCCTCCCGGAGAGTGGGAGCAGCCCGGAGGCAGGAGGGGGCCGGAGACGGGAGGGGGCCGGAGACGGGGGGTGGGCCGACGGCCGGAAGCGGCCGTGGCGAACCGAAGATCACGTTCCGGTGAATCCCGGCGCACTCCGCAACCACATGGCCTCTGCACGAGTCGTACACACGCACAGCACAACCAAGGCCTCGGGGAGACCATGAGCCAGCACCACCAACCGGGACACCACGGACCTCAGCAGCCCGTATGGGGCCCACCGCCCGCGACGCCCAAGAGGCCCTCCGCCGGAAAGATCGTGGGTGTCGGCTGCCTGGGCGTCATCGGCCTGTTCGTCGTCATCACCATCATCGGCGCCATCGTCGGGAGTGGAGACAAGGACAACGGCAAGGGCGCCCCAGCCGCCGCCAGTGCCGGCAACGACAAGGCGGCCTCCGCCCCCCAGGCCACCTCTCCCACGCCCACCCCCACCCCTACTCCCACCCCGGAGAAGGACGCGGTGACGAGCGACAAGGCCGACAGCGCGAGCCTGCCCGACATGCGGGGCAAGGGCCTGCAGTCCGCCCAGGACCAGGCTCAGGCCGCCGGTTTCTACCACCTGACCTCGCACGACGCACTCGGCCGCGGCCGTATGCAGGCCTTCGACCGCAACTGGAAGGTCTGTTCCCAGACTCCCGCGGCCGGCACTCACGCCACCGACACGAAGGTCGACTTCGGCACGGTCAAGCTCGAGGAGACCTGCCCGGCCAAGGACGAGGGCACCGTGCAGGAGGCGGGCGCGACGATGCCCGACTACGTGGGCAAGTCCGTCAAGGTCGCCCGCCAGTCTCTGGACAGCGGCACCAGCATCACCGTCGAGGACGCCTCCGGTGACGACCGCTTCGTCATCGTCGAGTCCAACTGGAAAGTCTGTACCCAGACCCCTGCGGCAGGCACAAGAATCGACGGTGAGCCTGTGACGTTCACCGCGGTCAAGTTCGGCGAGTCCTGCTGACCTCGGTCTTCCAGCGCCCGTGAGCAGCCACGGGACGGGGCCCCGCCGCGCAGCCCCTGCCGGCGGGGCCCGGCCACACCGGGCAGTGCGCCACCGCGGCCTCCGACGGCCTGCTTGCCGAACCTCTGGGCTTGCTCAAGGAAGGCTTGGAGCGGGTCTGCCCGCGGGCACCCTCGAAGCAGCCGGTGCGAAGGCCCGGCGGTCACGGGGGGAGAGAAAGCATGTTGATGACGCTCGTTCTGGTGGGCGCGGTGACGGTGGGGCTCGTCGCCTGGTCCGCGTGGATGCTGCGGCGGGCCTGGCGGCGTGCATGGGCGGACCTGGGCCGGCAGGCGTCCATCGGCAGCGTCGGCGGCGGAGGCGCCGGACGTGGTCACAGGTCCTGGTCGCCGGGTGGTGCCGGGAGCACAGGAGCAGCGACGATTGCCGGCAGCGGCGCGTTCAGCGACTCGTCCTGGTACGTCATGGGCACCTCGTGCGACGGTGTGTCGAACCCTTCCTCGTGCGGCAGCGGTTCGTCGTCGTCCTGTGGCAGTGCCTCGTCGTCGTGCGGGAGTTCCTCTTCGTGTGGGAGCTCCTCTTCGTGCGGCAGCAGCTCGTCGTCCTGCGGCAGTTCCTGCTGACGCAGGCGTCAGGCTGCTGCGGTCGTTGCAGGCACCAGGCAGGCCTGTTGCCTGCCATGCTGACCTCCGAGCAGCAGCTCGCGGTCAAGGGCACGTACGCGGCTCGCATGACGCCCGAATCCGATTCCGCCGTGGGCGCGTTGGTGTTCCGGGCAGCCCCGGACGGCTCGACCGGATACGCGGCCGCCTTCGACTCGGGCCGCGCCCGCGTACGGCTCTACGACCTGGCCAGCGGCGGCACACTCGCCACCGCGCCACTGAAAAACACGCCGGCCGGGAGATCCCACAACCTCGAAGTAGCCGTGGACGGACCCGAGTTGTCGGTGTTCGTGGACGGCAAGCGGCTCCTCCACGCCGAGGACCACCGCCACGACACCGGCTCCGTGGGCCTGCTCGCCCAGGGCGGCACGGTCACCTTCGGCCCGCCCTCCGTCTCCACCATCACCACCAACCTCACCGGCTGGACCACGAGCGGCGGCACCTGGACCGCGAGCCCGCTCGGCTGGCACGCGGGTCCCTCCGAGGGAGCCACCGCCCGCGCCATCACCGCGACCCCGGTCTACGACACCGCGCTCCAGGCCGACCTGCTCCTGCACGACGCCGCCACGATCGCCACGCTGCTGGTGCGCACCGACGCCAAGGCCGCACGCGGCTACGGCGTCCAAGTCGACCCAGGCCAGGGCAGCTGAGGCTCTACCGCATCGACGGGGACGTCACCCTCGGCACGTACCCGACCACCATCAAGGCGGACACGGTCTACCGCCTGCGCGTCGAAGCCGAGCACGACGAACTGCGCGTGCACTGGCAGACCAACTTCCTCTCACCCGACGGCTGCAGCCCCGTCATCACCGCCCAGGACGCAACTCACACCACGGGCCGACTCGCCGTTACGGCAACGTCCGGCGCGGTGTCCTTCGAGAACATCGCCGCCGCCGACCTCGTCACCGGCATCCAGGGCTGGACGGCACGCTCCGGGGCTGGACCCCCGACCTGCGCGCCACGAACGGCTCGACCGCCCAGTACTTCACCGGCGACTGGAACGGCACGTCCTTCACCCCCGATGAAGCCGATGACCCCGCCCTGGCTGGGGGCGGGGGCCCACATGAACCGCGTACATGCCGAAGACGGCCATGCCGCGGGCCACGTCCAGCCCGATCAGCCGGCCCACGCCGGGCGCGCCGGTCGAGGGCTCACTGCGCTCGCGTTCGGGGGACGGCGCGTCGGCCGTAAGGGGCCGGGAGTCCGGGTGATGGGTCATGGCCCTCAGGGTGGAAACTCGGGCCGATCATGGACTATCCGGCAGAAGGCTGCGGTGTCCCTGCCGAGTGGTGGGTGCTACCCCGCTGTGTGGCTGGAGCTGCCGCTCGCCGGGTCGCAAGGGCTCTACGTGGCTTTAGGGTCGAATCGGCATGGGCCGTAGGCATGAACGAAGGTGAGGCGGAGCGCGTGATCCGGGTAGTGGTGGTCGACGACGAGGCACTGGTCCGCTCGGGCTTCGAACTCATTCTGGGCGCGTCCGAGGACATCGAGGTCGTCGCGACCGCGAGCGGCGGCGACGCGGTGGAGACCGTCCGGCGGGAGCGGCCGGACGTGGTGCTGCTGGACATCCGGATGCCGGACGTCGACGGGCTCACCGTCCTGCGCGAGTTGCGGACGATGCCGGATCCGCCGGTGGTGGCGATGCTGACGACGTTCGACGCCGACGAGTACATCCTGACCGCGCTGCACTCCGGTGCGGCCGGTTTCCTGCTCAAGGACACGGAGCCGGAACAGCTGGCCCACCTGGTGCGGACCCTGGTCGCGGGCGGTGTGGTGCTGTCGCCCAGGGCGTCGCGGACGCTGCTGCACAGCCACCCCGGCACCGAGGCGGCCGTCGACGAGGAGGCCGCGCGGGTCCGGCTGCTCACCGCGCGGGAGCGCGACGTCCTCGTCCTGGTGGCGGAGGGGCTGTCGAACGCCGACATCGGGGCGCGCATCCACCTGGGGGCGGGCACGGTGAAGGACCACGTCAGCGCGATCCTCACGAAGCTGCGGGTGACGAGCCGGGTGCAGGCCGCGCTGCTCGCACAGCGGGCCGGGCTGCTCGACGAGCGCACGCGGTCGGAGGCCGGCCGATGAGCCGTGCCCGTGCCGTGTGGCAGCGGGTTCCCGCGCCGGTCGTCGACATCGTCCTGGTGGCGGTGGCGGCCGTGGATGTGCTGGTGGTGGACATGTGGGAGCACACGCGCCCCGAGGCCACGCTGGCCGCGGTCGGCTGCGCCGCGTTGGCGTTCCGGCGCAGGTTCCCGCTCGGCGTCTTCCTGCTCACCCTGCCCATCGCGCTGATGCAGGATGTCGCCGTCGCTGTGCTCGCGGCGCTGTTCACGCTGGCCGAACGCTCCCGCAACCGCCGTCTCCTCGCGGTGTGCGTCGTCCTGGCCGCCGTCGCGAGCAGTACGCCGTGGCCCCTGGCCGAGGCGGACCGGACCATGACGCTGGTCTTCTTCGTGTACGGCCTGGCAACCAGCGTCGCCCCGGTCCTCTTCGGCCAGCTTCTCCAGGCACGACGGGACCTGGCGCGGCGGCTGGCCGAGGTCGAGGAGGCCAGGGAGCACGAGCGGACCCTGCACGCCCAGGCCGTGCTCGCCCGTGAACGCGCCCAGCTGGCCCGCGAGATGCACGACGTGGTCTCCCACCAGGTCAGCCTGATCGCCGTACGGGCCGGGGCGTTGCAGGTCGCCGCCAAGGACGCGGACGCCAAGGAGGCCGCCCGCACGATCCGTTCGCTGAGCGTCACCACCCTCGACGAGCTGCGCACCATGGTCACGCTGCTGCGCGCCTCCGGCGGCAGATCCACCGAGCCGGCGCCGCAGCCCACCTTGGCCGACCTGCGCAAACTGGTGGAATCCAGCGGCACTCACACGGAGCTGACGGGTGAGTTGCCGCCCACCGTGGGCACACCCGCCCAACGCGCCCTTTACCGCACGGTTCAGGAGGCGCTGACCAACGTCCGCAAGCACGCCCCCGGCGCCAACGCTCGCGTGGAGCTGTGGCAGGACGGGGACGGTATTGGAGTGACCGTCACCAACACCCCTCCCACGCGCCCCTCCCTCTCCCTGCCTGGATCGCAGCAGGGCTTGGTCGGTCTGCGCGAACGGGCCGAGATCCTGCACGGCACCCTGGACGCGGGCCCGACCGCGCAGGGCGGCTACCGGGTGCGGCTGAGGGTTCCCCTCAGCGCGGACTGACATGCTGTTCCGTCGGCTTGCGGCTCACAAGACCCACGCGTGAGCCGCGGCCGGCAACGGACGCCGGCGCCCCTGGACCGTGCTCCGTCGGCTCGCCCGCTCGTCCAGCTCCCCGTCCTGACCGTGTCCGGTGCCGCGTCAGCCCGGTGAGGATCCCGGCACCAGGCTGACAGTCCTGATCGCCGCCTCACTTCACGGTGTTGATTCCGAAGGCGACGTACTCGATGCCTGCGGAGCGCCACCAGCCAAGGCCGGCCCCGCATAGGAGCACGGCACGCACCACACCTCGTAAGCCGGGATGGCCCTGCGCGTCGCGGTGGGCGATCTGGTGGGCGTACCCATGAGCCAGGTGGGTGTCGGTGCGTGGGTCGTCCGGCCGGGACTGGGGCAGTGGACGACCGGACAACCCTGCGTGTGGTGGGTCATCGCGCGGGTGCCAGGAGCTGGGTGGCCGCCAGCCGCGCGTACAGCCGGTCCTGGTCCACCAGTTCCTCATGGGTGCCCACGGCCCGGACCCGGCCGGCGTCCATGACGACGATCCGGTCGGCGCCTGTCACCGTCGACAGGCGGTGGGCCACCACCAGCACAGTGGTCTCCCTGGCCACGTCCGCGATGACGTCCCGCAGCGCCAGCTCGTTGACGGCGTCGAGTTGCGAGGTCGCCTCGTCCAACAGCAGCAGCCGGGGCTTGCGCAGGACGGCGCGGGCGATGGCGACGCGCTGCCGCTCACCGCCCGACAGCTTCGAGCCGCGATGGCCGACCGGGGCGTCCAGGCCGTGGGGCAGACGCTCCACGAGGGTGTCGAGCTTCGTGCGGGTCAGGACGTCGCGGAGGGCGTCGTCCGTCGCACCGGGCGCCGCGAAGACCAGGTTCTCCCGTAGCGTGCCGGCCAGCACCGGAGCGTCCTGCTCCACGTACCCGATGGCGGACCGCAGCTCGCCCAGGGACCAGTCCCGTACGTCTTTGCCGTCGACCAGGACCCGGCCGCCGGTGGCTTCGTAGAACCGCTCGATGAGCGCGAAGACCGTCGACTTGCCCGCGCCGGAAGGACCGACGAAGGCCGTCATCCCGGCACCGGGCACCTCGAAACTCACCTGCTGGTGGGTGTACGGCAGGCCCGGACGGTAGCGGAAGGACACGTCCTCGAAACGGACCGACGCCGGACCCGGGGCGGCTGTCCCCTGCCGGGGCAGGGCGCCTGTCCGCCGAGCGGGCGATTCCGTCGAGAGGCGTTCCACGGCCGCGATGCGGGAGACCACGGCCGCCCCCTCCTGATAGGAGGTCACGGCGTCGACCAGCCTGGACACCGGCTCGATCAGATAGAAGAGGTACAGCAGGAAGGCGATGAGGGTGGACACGGGGATCTCCCCGGACGCCACGCGCGCCCCGCCGACGGCGAGCACCGCGAGAAAGGCCAGCTGTACGGCGAGTTCGTCGGCCGAGCCGGCCACGGCCTCCCACTTCGCGCTCTTCACACCGTGCCGCCAGGCCCGCCGTGCCGCCGCCTCCACCCGGGCGGTCTCCCGCTCCTCGGCACCGGACACCTTCACCGTGCGAAACGCCCCGAGAGACCGCTCCAATCCGACGGAGATCTCCCCGACCGCCTCCTGCGACCGCTCGGTGGCCCGCGCGATCTGTGGCATCACCAGCGCGGCGGCCCCACCGACCAACACGATCACACCGAGCGTCACACCCAGCAGCACGACGTCCAGGAACGCCATCACCACCACCGCCGCGACGAAGGCCACCGCGCCGGTGGCCGCGGAGACGACCGCCTGGGTGCTGACCGCCCGCAGCAGCGTGGTGTCCGAGGTGACCCTCGACATCAGATCGCCCGGCGCGATCCGCTCCCACTCCGCGATCCGCAACCGCAACAGCCGCCCCACAAGGGTGCGTCGCGCGGCCAGGACCACCGACTCCGCCGTCCGCTCCAGCACGTACGCGCCGAACGCCTCGACCGCCGTGCCCAGCACCACCAGCACGGTGAGCGCGATCAGGATCCCGGCGATGGTCTCGCCGGAGGCCAGCCGGTCCACCAGCGCCTTCGTGGCCAGCGGCTGCAGCAGCCCCGCGGCGGTCCCGACCAGGGCGCACAACAGACCGAGGGCGACCGCCCACCGGTGCGGCCGCACATACGCGCCCAGTGCCTTGATCGTCTCCCGGGCGGACAGGGACGGCTCATCCGTCGTCGGAGCGGATGCGGTGTTCACGAAGTTCCTTTCTTCTGCAGCGTCGCGGCGTCACAACCCGGTACGCGGGCCGAAGTGCCGGGGCAGGCAGTCCTCGCGCTCCTTGTGCCGGCGCGGTCTGTCATGCCTCCAGCCTTCAAGCCCGGCCGCCACGCGCCCATCCGGCAACCGTCGGGTCCACCCCCGCCAAGTGGCTGAACAACACCGCCCGTCCGGTCGCACCGGACCGACGGGTCAGGACGAGACTCCGTCAGTCGGCAGGGAGGTACCCGCCGATCGGCGGGGGAGAGCCCGAAGACTGCCGGATGGTCCGCCCCCGGACGCCCACGCGAGGTTCTCCGTATGACACAGACACAGCCGCCGCAGGAGACGTCAGCTCCGCAGGAGAACTCGCCTCCGCCGCCCCAGACCTCCCCCGAGTCCCCGGCCTCGCCCGGTCCCTCGATGGGACGCCTCGTCGGGGTGGACCTGGCCCGCGCGCTGGCGGTGTTCGGCATGTACGTCGTGCACATCGGCCCCCCGCTGTCCGCCACGACTGGCGTCGCCAGCTGGATCCGATACATGTCGGACGGCCACTCGTCGGTCCTGTTCGCCACCCTCGCCGGGTTCTCACTGATGCTGCTCGCCGGCCGCCGCGAGCCCAAGACCGGCCAGGCGGGCCGGCAGGCGAGGGCCCGCATCGCGATCCGCGCCGTGATCCTGCTGGCGCTGGGCACCGTGATGGCGATGGAGTACGGGGGCGTGATCATCCTCGGCTTCTACGGCGTCTACTTCCTCCTCGCCCTGCCCCTGGTACGACTGAGCGCCAGGACTCTCGCGATCATCGCGGCCGCGTTCGCCCTCGTCACACCGCAGCTGGCGTTCGTCCTCACCTCGCTGCTGACCCCGTCGGTTCAGCAGAGCATCAACACCTACGACCCGCTCCGCCACCTCAGCGAGGTCGGCGTCCTCGATCTGCTGCTCACCGGCTTCTACCCGGCGCTCACCTGGATGTCGTTCGTCATCGCGGGCATGGCGCTGGGCCGCCTCGACCTCTCCTGCGGCACCATCCAGAAGCGCCTGGCCGCGCTCGGCGCCACCCTCACCGCGGCCGCCTACGGCATGTCCCTGCTGCTCGCCGGCAAGGGCGCGTTGCGGAGCCTCGCGGAAGACGGGCCGTCGTCCGGCGGCTCCGGGTCTGTGCCCCTCGACAGCGGGTCGGTGCCCGACGGGGGGTCGTTCCCCGACATGCCGTCGTCGACGCTCCTGACGGCCGGCCCGCACAGCGGCACCACGTTCGACATCATCGGCAGCGTCGGAATCGCGATCCTCGTGATCGTGGGCGCGACGGTGGCGATGGACCGCCTGCCGCGACTGCGCCGCCTGGCCAAGCCGGTCATCGCCGTGGGCACCATGTCCCTGACCGCCTACGTCGGCCACTTCCTCGCACAGACCGCACTGTCCACGCCCGCCGGAACCGGCACCCAGCAGTCCTGGCTGCCCCTGATCATGTACATCCTCGCAGCCATCCTGTTCGCCGCGATCTGGTCCCGCTTCTTCCGCCGCGGCCCCCTGGAGTACCTGCTCAACGCCGCCACCAAGCCTGCGAAGCACATCCGATGAGACCCGGGCCGGGGTGTGAACCTCCACACTCCACCCCGGCCCGGGCCGCTCATGGATCCGGCATCTGCCGCTGCTGCCCCAACGCCCATCCGCTGCTCGTGAGTTCAGCGGTGATGCGGTGATCTTTAGTTGAGTGCTTCGCTGACCTGCGGTTATGAATCGTTCGGTGACTCTCGCGGACTGGAGCGGACGGCCCGACAGGCGGGTGGGGTCGGTGGTTGGGACGCTGATGGGACGCAGGGAAGCGTAAGTGGCGGCCTCGGGCCCATCCTGTCGACGCCGACCAGTGGAAGACGGCGAAAGGCGTCGGTCGTGGCAGACGCGGTGCTCCACACCTTCGGAGTGCAGGGCCGTCAGCCGGGACTGGCGGCGGCGGAGCGGATCGCCGCCGCCGCGGAACGGGATCCGGAGAGCGCGACAGCCGAGCCCGCGCGCACCGACTGGCTGCCGTCCGTCTGACGAACCCATCGCGAACAGGCCCGGGCCGTCACGAGCGGACCTGTTCGTACGCGACTCACCCACCGCAAAAGGAACAGCCGTTCTGTTAGCGTGGGCCCTTGCAAGCAGAATCGCGATTCTTTTTGTGGGGGTGTGGTGCCGCGGCTCACCGACGCGCGCAAGGAACTCCGGCGTACGCAGATCGCGGAGGCCGCCGTACGCTGCTTCGGCCGCAACGGTCTGGAGCGGACCTCGATCGCCGACATCACCGCCGAGTCCGGCCTCTCGGCCGGCTCTATCTATGCGCACTACCGCAACAAGGCCGATCTGGTTCGGGCCGCCGCCCGCGAGGTGCTTGCCAGACGCGCCGACGTCCTCGGCGAGTACGCCGCGGGCGACGCCCCGCCCAGCCCTGACGAACTGCTCTCCCACCTGATCGCCGCGATCGACCCGGCCGAGGCCCGGGTCGGCGTGCAGACCTGGGGTGAGGCGACCACCGACCAGGCCGTCCGCGACATCGTCGTCGACATGACCGACCGCATGCGCGCGATGCTGCACGACTGCGTCATGGCGTGGCTGGTCAAGGTCGAGCGCCACGAACCGGCCGAGGCCCGGGAGCGCGCCACTCCGATCGCCCACCGGGTCATGGCGCTCTACCAGGCCGAACTGCTGTACACCGCCTTGAGATCACCGACTGAGGAGACAGCGTCATGACCACCTCGACCGCTTCGTTGGCCGCCCGCACCGTTTTCCGGATCGGCTACGGCGCCTTGCAGCTCGAGCGCCTGCACGACCGCCGCGGCGACGCCGTCGCGCTGTTGCGCCGCGCGGTCGAGTTGGGCGTCGACCACGTGGACACCGCCGAGTTCTATGGCTTCGGGTTCGCCAACGACGTGATCCGCGAGGCACTGCGCCCCGAGGACGACGTCCTGGTCGTCACGAAGGTCGGCGCTGACCCCGACCCCGGCGGACACCTGCCGCTGCGTCTGGCACAGCGGCCCGAGCAACTGCGCGCCAGCGTCGAGGACAACCTGCGCAGCCTGCGCGTCGACCGGCTGGCCGTCGTCAACCTCCGCCGCCTGGACACCGGCCCCGGGCTGCGTCCGGAGGGCGACCAGGTCGTCGACCTCGACGACCAGCTCGCGATGATGACCGCCCTGCGCGACGAGGGCAAGATCGGCGCGATCGGCCTGAGCAGCGTCACCCTCGACGGCCTGCGCCGCGCCCTGCCGGCCGGCATCGTCTGCGTGCAGAACGCGTACAGTCTCGTCTCCCGCGACGACGAGGACATGCTGCAGCTGTGCGTGGCCGAGGGCATCGCCTGGGTGCCGTTCTTCCCGCTCGGCGGGGCCTTCCCGGGCCTGCCCAAAGTAGCCGACGAGCCGGCCGTGCACGCCGTGGCCGTGTCCCTGGGCGTCACGCCCGCCCAGGTCGGCCTCGCCTGGCTGCTGCACCGTGCCCCGAACGTGCTGCTCATCCCTGGCACCGCCGACGCCGCCCACCTGGAGGCCAACATGGCGGTCAGCGAGATCACCTTCGACGCAGCGACCCTCGCCACCCTCGGTGCCGTCGAGTCCCGCTCCCACGAGGTCCCCATCGGCTGACCGGAAGCCACACGACCCGGGCCGCGACCACACCACACCGCGACCACACCACACACCACACGCCGGACGCCCTGACGGAACGCCAGGCCGCAGGGACTCCCCGCTCCACCAGACTGCAAGGACCCTGAGGACGGTTCATGAAGGCCATCATCTACCGCGACAACGGCGCCCCCGACGTTCTTCAGCTCGTCGACCGTGACCTGCCCGCCCCCGGCCGCGGCGAGGTTCGCGTCCGGGTCGCCGTGTCCGGGGTCAACCCGACCGACTGGCAGGCCCGGTCCCGCGCCATACCGAAGGGATTCCCAGAGGTCACCCCGCACCTCGACGGCGCCGGCACAATCGACGCCGTCGGTGAGGGGATCGACCAGAGCCAGGTCGGCCAGCGGGTCTGGCTGTTCATGGCCGCCGCCGGGCGGCCCACCGGCACCGCAGCCGAGTTCACCGTCGTGCCCGCCGATCGGGCCATGCCGCTGCCCGACGAGGCCGGGTTCGACGTGGGCGCCGCACTCGGCGTCCCCGCGCTCACCGCGCACCGCGCGCTCACCGTCGCCGAGGGCGGGCCACGCCGTCTGCAGCCCGGGGCACTTGACGGCAGGGTGGTGCTCGCCGCAGGCGGGGCCGGGGCGGTAGGGCACGCGGTGATCCAGCTCGCCCGATGGGCCGGTGCCACCGTGATCAGCACGATCAGCGGCCCGGAGAAAGCACGGCTGGCCACTGCTGCCGGGGCCCACCACGTGATCAACTATCGCGAGGGCGACCCGGCCGCCGAGATTCGCAAGATCGCCCCGCACGGCGTCGACATCGTCGCCGAGGTGGCGCTCGGCGCCAACCTCGCACTGGACCTGGACGTGCTGCGGACGCGCGGCACGATCGCGACCTACGCCAACGACGGTGGCAAGCCGGTCGAACTGGACGCGCTGCAGAACATGGTGCTGAACACGCGCTTTCAGTTCATCGTGCTGTTCACGGCCGGTCCGGAGGCACGCGCCGCGGCCGTTGAGGACGTCGCCGCCGCCGTCCGCGGCGGCGCCCTGCCGGTCGGCGAGGAGCACGGCCTGCCGCTGATCCGCTTTCCCCTCGACCGTACCGCCGACGCGCACCGAGCGGTGGAGAGCGGCGCGGTCGGCAAGGTACTGGTGGACGTCGCACCATGAAGTCCAGTCGGCTACCGCGCGAACGCCACGGCCGTCCCGGGGACCGGCTGGGGGGGCCACATGATCTGCGGCAGACCGCTGAAGCCCGGTCGTGGACGGCCGGGCGGGGGCGGGCGCGCGAGCCTGCGGCAGTGACGCCCGGGGTGCGTGGGGAACAACGGCACCGGAGATTGGAGGAAACACCCCGGACGGACCAGGCGCAGGGGGTCGGTTCCGATGACGTCACATCCGCACCCGTCGACACCCGACCGAGCGGCGGCGCAGCTCATGTCCGAGGAGGCGTTCCGGTCCCTGTACGAACAGTTGCGGGATCAGGCGCGGACCGGCGAGGAGCACGGCCGCGGAGCTCTGGTCCATCTGACCCCCGAGCGTGTGAGGGCGGCCGCCGCCGAGGTGCGGTACGGACGCACCGTGTCCCTGGCCGCGCCCATCGAGACGCGGCCCGGGCCGGACAACCCGGAGCCCGCGACCCACAGCATGACGGCGACCGCCCCCCGGGGCCCGGAAGCCGCCGGGCTGCACTTCGCCCGCGACCGTTTCGCCATGAACGTGCACGGTGACACGGACAGCCATCTCGACGCGCTGTGCCATGTGATGTTCGACGGTGAGCTCCACGGAGGCGTCCCGGCCGGCACGGTGACGCCGGGCGGCGCCCGTGCGCTCGCTCTCGACCTGCTCCATGACGGAATCGTCGGCCGCGGCGTGCTCCTGGACATCCCACGGTCGCGCGGAGTGCCCTGGCTCGAACCCGGCGACCAGGTGACGACCGACGACCTCACGGCGGCCGAGGCCGCCCAAGGGGTCCGGACCGGGCCGGGAGACCTGCTGTTCGTGCGCGTCGGGCACCGCCGTCGGCGCCGGGAAGCCGGGGCGTGGAACGCGGCGCAGGCCAGGGTCGGCCTCCATCCGAGGGCGATGGGCTTCCTGGCCGAGCGACGCGTCGCCGTCCTGGGCTCGGACGGCAACAACGACACGGCGCCGAGCGCGGTGGCGGGCATCGCGTTCCCCGTGCACGTGCTGGCGATACATGCGATGGGTGTGCACCTGATGGACTACCTGGACTTCGAGGAACTGGCACCGGTGTGCGCGGAGTTGGACCGCTGGCACTTCCTGTGCGTGGTCGCGCCGCTGCGGCTGCCGGCGGCCACCGGCTCACCGGTGAATCCGATCGCCGTGCTCTGACCGCGGCGGTACGAAGACGCTCCCGGGTGCCGAGCGGACGAAGGGCGTATACGTTCGAAGGGGGGAACGGCCGTGTCAGGTCCCGGCGGGACCCGGGGCCGCGAACCCGAGGACGGTGGTCCGCGTGGGCGACGCTCCCCACTACGACGTCATCATCATCGGCACCGGCGCCGGCGGCGGTACGCTCGCCCACCGGCTGGCCCCTTCCGGAAAACGGGTGCTCGTCCTCGAACGCGGCGACTATCTCCCGCGCGAGCGGGACAACTGGGACTCCACCGCCGTGTTCGTCAGAGGCCAGTACCGGGCCCCGGAGTTCTGGCTCGACAAGCACGGCCGGGAGTTCCCGCCCGAGGTCAACTACTACGTCGGCGGCAACACCAAGTTCTATGGCGCGGCCCTGTTCCGGCTGAGGCCCGAGGACTTCGGCGAACTGCGCCACCACGACGGGGTCTCACCCGCCTGGCCGATCCGCTACGAGGACCTGGAGCCGTACTACACCCAGGCGGAACACCTCTACCTGGTCCACGGACGGCACGGCGAGGACCCCTGGGAGGGCCCCGTCAGTGACCAGTACGCGTACCCGCCCGTCGAACACGAGCCGCGTATCCAGCAGCTCAGCGACGACCTGGAGAAGCAGGGCCTGCACCCCTTCCACCTGCCCATCGGCGTCGATCTGACCCAGGACGGCGACGGCCGGGCGGCCCATTCGAGCGTGTGCATCCGCTGCGACCGGGTCGACGGCTTCCCGTGCCTCGTGCGCGCCAAGTCCGACGCCCAGGTGATCTGCGTCGAACCCGCCCTGCGGTACCCCAACGTCGAGATGGTCACCAACGCCCGTGTGACCAAGCTGGAGACCGATGGGACAGGGCGCAGTGTCAACACGGTCGTGGCCCGGATCGCGGGCGACGAGGAGATCCGTTACTCGGCCGATGTCGTGGTCGTCGCCTGCGGGGCGGTCAACTCGGCCGTGCTGCTTCTCGCTTCGGCGAACGACCACCACCCCCGGGGCCTGGCCAATGGCTCCGACGTGGTCGGCCGGCACTACATGCGGCACAACAACCTCGCCCTGATGGCGGTGTCGAAGGAACCCAACGACACGAAGTTCCAGAAGACGCTCGCCCTGCACGACTGGTACCTCGGCGCGGACGACTGGGACTACCCCCTCGGCGGGATCCAGATGCTCGGCAAGTCGGACGCCGACCAGATCCACGGCGAGGCCCCGCGCTGGGCCGGAGCGGTGGCCCCGGACATGCCGTTCGAGGTCCTGGCCCATCACGCCGTCGACTTCTGGCTGTGCGGAGAGGACCTTCCGCTCCCCGACAACCGCGTCACCCTGGACGGAGACGGCCGTATCCACCTCGCGCTCGACGAGAGCAACAACATCGCCGGCCTCAAGCGCCTGCGGCACAAACTCCAGCACATGCTCGGCCATCTGGGCATGCACGAGCACCACTTGCTGCCCCACAGCATCTACCTGCACAAGGGGATGCCGATCGGCGCCACCGCCCACCAGGCCGGCACCGTCCGGTTCGGCGACGACCCGGCCTCCTCGGCCCTGGACATCAACTGCAAGGCCCACGAGGTGGACAACCTCTACGTCGTCGACACGAGCTTCTTCCCGAGCATCGGCGCGGTCAACCCGTCCCTCACGGCCATCGCGAACGCCCTGCGCGTGGGCGACCACCTGCTGGAGCGGCTGGGCTGAAGGCCGGCGCCGCCTCCGAGTGAGCGAACGCCGTCGGCCAGGCAGCGCAACACCGACCCGCTGCGGATGCCGCCTGCCGCCCGCGGTGATGGTGTGAGGAACAAACCCATCGGGCCGCGACCAGCCCGGACGGTGCCACGCAGCCGAGGAGGCAGTCGACCGTGAGTTCCATCGAGGGGACACCTCAGGACGTGATTCCCGCCCACCTGCTCCGGGGCCAGAAGGCGCTGGTGACCGGGGCCAACTCGGGGATCGGCAAGGCCACCGCCATCGGCCTGGGCCGGGCCGGCGCGGACGTGGTCGTCAACTACGTCGTCGGCCGGGAGGAAGCCGAGAAGGTCGTCGAGGAGATCACCTCGTTCGGGGTGAAGGCGGCGGCGTACGAGGCGGACGTCTCGAACGAGGACCAGGTCGTCGCCATGACCGAGCGCATGGTCGAGGAGTTCGGGACGATCGACATCCTCGTCGCCAACGCCGGACTGCAGCGGGACGCCTCGTTCACCGAGATGACCCTCGCCCAGTGGCAGAAGGTACTGGACGTCAACCTCACCGGGCAGTTCCTCTGCGCCCGGGAGGCGACCAAGGAGTTCCTGCGTCGCGGGGTCGTCCCCGAGGTGTCGTGCGCCGCGGGAAAGATCATCTGCATGAGCTCGGTGCACCAGCTCATCCCGTGGTCTGGACACGTCAACTACGCAAGCTCCAAGGGCGGCGTGCAGATGATGATGGAGACCCTGGCGCAGGAACTCGCCCCGAAGAGGATCCGCGTGAACGCGATCGCCCCCGGGGCCATCAGGACCCCCATCAACCGCGACGCCTGGGCGACGCCGGACGCCGAGCGCGACCTCCTGCGGCTGATCCCGTACGGGCGCGTCGGCGACCCCGCGGACATCGCGCACGCGGCCGTCGGCCTCGCCTCCGACCTCATGGACTACGTCGTGGGAACCACCCTCTACGTGGACGGGGGAATGACCCTGTTTCCCGGGTTCGCCACCGGCGGCTGACCTCGCTCACCGGCCTCGTCGGCTTTCCGGGAGACACGTATGCACACCACGATCCACCTGCTGGCCGACGCTCCGCCGCAGATGCTGCCGGCCAGATCGCTCATGGCCTTCACCCTCGCCTCTCACATCATCCTGGTGCCGCTGGGCGTGGCGCTGCCGCTGATCACTCTCATCGTGCACGGATACGGGCTGCGCAAAGACGATCCGACCGCCCTGTTGCTGGCCCGGCGCTGGTCGGCCGTGATGGCGGTTCAGTTCGCGATCGGCGTCGTCACCGGCACGGTCCTGTCCTTCGAGTTCGGCCTGCTGTGGCCCGGCCTGATGGGCCGCTGGGGGGACGTGTTCGGCATCGGCTTCGGCGTCGAGGCATGGGCCTTCTTCCTGGAGGCGGTGCTCATCGCCATCTATCTGTACGGATGGCGCCGTCTGAAGCCCCGCACCCATTTCCTGCTCGCTCTTCCGCTTCCTGCCGCCGCCCTCCTCGGGGCCTTCGGCATCCTGGCCGCCAACTCCTGGATGAACACGCCGCGAGGCTTCACGCTCGACGCCGAGGGCAACCCCAGCGACGTGAAGGTCTGGAAGGCGATCTTCACGCCCATGTTCGGGCCGGAGTACTGGCACTTCATGGTGGCCATGCTGGTGACCGCCGGCTATGTCGTGGCCGGTGTGTATGCCACCGGGTGGCTGCGCGGGCGCCGGGACCGCTACCACCGTCTCGGCTTCGCCGTCCCGTTCACCGTCGCCGCGGTGTTCACACCCGTCCAGTTCATGCTGGGCGACTCCATCGCCCGGCAGGTGTTCCACAAACAACCGGTCAAGTTCGCCGCGATGGAGATCGTCTGGAAGACCGACACCCATGTGCCGGAGTACCTGTTCGGCCGTCTCCATCCGGACGGAAGCATCTCCGGCGGGATCAGGATCCCGCAGTTCGACTCCATCCTGGCCGGCTTCAGCCCGGACACCAAGGTGACCGGGCTGACCTCCGTACCGGCCGCCGACCGGCCGAACGCCACCCAGGCGACCATCGCCCACTGGGCCTTCGACACCATGGTCGGCATCGGCTCCCTGCTGGCGCTGCTCGCCCTGTGGTACGGAGTGGTGTGGCTGCGCCGCCGCCGGCTGCCCGAGTCGAAATGGTTCTACCGCGTCGCCGCGTGCGCGGGCGTCGCCTCCGTCGTGGCCGTGGAATGCGGCTGGATCACCACCGAGGTGGGACGCCAGCCGTGGATCGTCTACGAGAACATGCGGGTCGCCGAAGCGGTGACCTCTACTCGGTCCAGCGGACTGTGGACCATGTTCGGCCTGGTGATCGTCGTATACGTGTTCGTCTTCGGCTCGTTCCTCGTCGTGCTTCTGAGGATGCGCACCCGCTGGCGTCTCGCCGACGAACAGCGGACGGCGGAAGGCCCGGAGACGGACAGCCCCTACGGACCGCGTCCCGTGGTCCCGGCCGGGGACTCCCGCGCGCCGGGCGCCGACTCCTCCGAAAGCGACGGATCATGATCGCCGACGTCATCGCCGTCGTCCTGCTGCTCGCGATCGCCGCCTACAGCTGCGCCGGCGGCACCGACTACGGGGCCGGGTTCTGGGACCTGACAGCCGGGGGAGCGAAGCGGGGCAGGCGCCCGAGATGGCTCATCGACCACGCGATGGCCCCCGTCTGGGAGGTCAACAACGTCTGGCTGATCTTCGTCCTGGTCATCATGTGGACCGGCTTCCCGGTGATGTTCCAGACGGTCTTCGCCGCCATGTGGCTGCCGCTGACGCTGGCCGCCGTGGGCGTGCTCCTGCGCGGGGCCGGCTTCGCCCTGCGCAAGCCCAGCCGACGGCTCGCCGGGCGGCGGCTCTACGGGGCCGTGTTCGCCGTTTCCTCGCTGCTGACCCCGTTCTTCCTCGGCGCGGCGGCCGGCGGCGTGGCCTCGGGCCGGATCGCCCCGGGCACACCCGCGGCGGACGACGCCTGGTCCAATCCCACCTCCCTCCTCTTCGGTCTGCTGGCCGTCGCGGCGACGGCTTTCCTGGGGGGCGTGTTCCTGGCCGCCGACGCCCGGCGCTTCCGTGCGGACGACCTCGACGGCTACTTCCGCAGGCGCGCGCTCGGCGCCCTCGCCGCCGTCGCCGTACTCGCCGTGATCACCCTGTTCGTCACCCACGACGACGCACCGCACGTCTGGCACGGCCTCACCCACGGCGTCGGCCTGGTCTTCGTCGTCCTGGCGGCGGTGGCCACGCTCGCCACCGCCGGGCTGCTGCTGCGAACCCCCGGCTCCTGGTCGCGGGTCACGGCCGTCGCGGTCGTCGCCTCGGCCGTGATCGCCTGGGGCATGGCCCAGCGCCCGTACCTCATCCCGACCTCCCTGACCGTCACCGAGGGGGCGGGAGCCTCCAGCACCCTGCACTGGCTCGGGATCGTCACGCTGGTGGCCGTGCTGCTGGTCTTCCCGGCCGTCGCCCTCCTGTACTGGCTGGACACCCAGGGCGAGCTGGAACCCCTCACCGACGCCGACCTGCGGCGACCTGGAGCAGGGGACCAAGGCTGATCCCGGAACCCCACCACCGCGTTCGACAGGGACGAGACCGCCGTGACCGAAGAAGAGATCCTGCTGGGACTCGGTCTGACCGTCGTGCTCGCGGTCGGCTCCCAGATCCTGGCGAGCCGGCTGCGGGTTCCCTCACTGATCCTGCTGCTCCCCGTCGGCTTCACCGCCGGAGCACTCACCGACGTCGTCCACCCCGACCAACTGGTACCCGACTTCACGCCGCTGGTGTCGCTCGCGGTGGCCGTCATCCTCTACGACGCCGGACTCGGTCTCGATCTGCGGTACCTGAAAGGCAGGACCCGGAACGTCGTGGTACAGCTGATCGTGCTCGGGGTCCTCATCACCTGGGGAGCCTGTCTGGGACTGGTCACCGCGCTGTACGACGTCCCGCTCACGGTGGCGGCGATGATCGGCGTGATCCTGGTGGTGTCCGGGCCCACCGTCGTCGGTCCCCTGCTGGACCACGTCAGACCGACCGACCGGGTGCGCAGGATCCTGATCTGGGAAGGGTCCCTGATCGACCCCCTCGGCGGCATCCTCGGCGCGGTCGTGTTCCACGCCGTCGTCCGGTCCCAGGAAAGTCAGGGATTCCGGTTCGGCACGTTCGTCGCGAGCCTGGCCGTCGGGCTGGTCGGCGGAGTGGTCGGCGTCGCACTGTTGTGGGCGGCGCTGCGAAAGCTGGGGCTCAGCGGGACGCTGGGGACCCTCGCGCAGCTGGCGACCGTCGTCGGGCTGTCCGCGGCGTGCGACATGGTGTTCGACGACACCGGGCTCATCGCGGCGATCGTCATGGGTATGGCGCTGGCGAACCTGCCCGGATTCGACATGCCGGCACGCCGGCCCTTCTTCGGGACCGTCGTCGAACTGGTCATCGGTCTTCTGTTCATCTCCATCTCGGCCTCGGTCGCACCGGACACGGTCGTCCCCCTGCTGCTTCCCTCACTGGCCCTCGTCGCCGCGCTCGTCCTCGTGGTACGACCACTGGTAGCCGTCTGCGCGACGGCGAGGACGGACGTCGGCTCCGGGGACCGGCGCTTCATCGGCTGGATGGCGCCCCGGGGTATCGTCGCCGCCTCCACCGCCACGACGTTCTCCGCCACGCTCGTCGACAAGGGACTGCGCGGCGCCGACAAGATCCTGCCGGTCACCTTCCTGGTGATCGTCGGAACCGTCCTGGTGTACGCGCTGACGGCCCGGCCGGTGGCCGCCCGTCTGGGCGTCGTCCGGTCGGCTCGGGCCAGGCCCCTGCTGGTGGGCGCCGCCCCCTGGGTGATCGACCTCGCGCGGTCGCTGCGCACGGCCGGTCTGGAGGTGCTGATGTGGGCCGGACTCCCGCAGGAACGAGACCGGATCGGGCAGGCCGGGATCGAGCTGGCCCCGGGGGAACTCCTGGCCACGGTGACCGACCCCGAAGCCCGGCTGGAGGGAGTCACCTCGGTCCTCCTGCTCACGGACGACGACGACTTCAACGCTCTCGCCTCGGTGGTCGTGCAGAACAGAATCGAAGGACCGGTCTACCGCATCGGTCCGCCGCCCGGCAGCCAGGGCGTCGTCGCCCCGTACACCGGAGGCGCCGTCCTCTTCGGTCCCGGGCACGTCCGGAGCGCCCTGGCGGACCGCCATGGGCGTGGGGCCCGCTTTCTCGTGCGGCCCGCCTCCGACCCGGTGCCACCGGGACACGAGACGCTCTTCGTCGTACGGGCCGACGGCCGGCTCGAACCGGTCACCCAGGCGCAGGAGGTCACTCCGGCGGAAGGAGACACGCTCGTGCTCCTCGGACCCGGACCGGACGGCCCCTCCTAGGGTCCACCGGTGCACACGGCCCGGGCCGGTCACGGTCGCCGGTTCAGAGCCGCGTCCAGGGTGATGGCCGCGTCGATGAGCGCCAGATGGGTGAACGCCTGGGGGAAGTTACCGAGTTGACGACCCGTCAGAGCGATCTCCTCCGAGTAGAGGCCCAGATGGTTCGCGTACCCCAGCATCTTCTCCAGCGCGAGCCTGGCCTGGTTCGTCCGTCCGGCGCGTGCCAGCGCGTCGACGTACATGAAGCTGCACAGCGAGAAGGTGCCCTCGGACCCGCGCAGCCCGTCGGGTGAGGCCTCGGGGTTGTACCGGTAGACCAGGCTGTCGGTCACCAGCTCCTGCTCCATCGCGTCCAGCGTGGAGGTCCACATCGGGTCCTCAGGGGTGATGAAGCCGACCGTCGGCAAGCGCAGCAGTGAGGAGTCGAGCACATCGCTCCCGTAGTGCTGGACGAAGGCCCCGCGTGGCTTGCTCCACCCCTGCGCCATGACCTGCTCGTAGATCGCGTCCCGCACACGGCTCCAGCGTCCGGCCGCGGCCGGACGGCCGCCGGCCTCCGCGAGCCGCAGCGCGCGGTCGAACGCGACCCACGACATCACACGGCCGTAGGTGAAGTTCTCGCGGCCCCCACGGGTCTCCCACAGACCCTCTCCGGCCTGGTCCCAGTGGTCCGCCAGCCAGTCGAGGACGGTGATCAGCTCGGTCCATGCCTGGTGCCCCGGATGGATCCCGTGCCGGTGTGCGAAGTAGATGCTGTCCATCGCCTCGCCGTAGATGTCCAGTTGGAGCTGTGTGGCGGCGCCGTTGCCGATGCGGACGGGCGCCGACTGCTCGTAGCCCTCCCAGTGCTCCAGGACCTCCTCCTTCAGATCGGAGGAGCCGTCGACCGCGTACATGATGTTCAGCGGCCCGGAACCCCCCTTGGCGCCGGCCCGTTCCTTGATCCGTTCACCGAGCCACGCGATGAACGCCTTCGCCTCGTCCGTGAATCCCAGCCCCAGCAAGGCGTACACGGAGAAGGACGCGTCCCGGATCCAGGTGAACCGGTAGTCCCAGTTGCGTTCCCCGCCCAGTTGTTCGGGCAGCCCCGTCGTGGGGGCGGCCACCACGGCGCCGGTGGGGGCGTAGGTCATGAGCTTCAACGTCACGGCGGAGCGTTCCACCGCCTCACGCCAGCGTCCCGAGTAGCGCGACCTGCTCAGCCAGGACCGCCAGTACCGGATGGTGTCGTCGAAGAGCTGCTGGTACTCGCTGAGCCGGATCTCTCTGGGCGGCCCGTCGGCGGCGGACTCCAGGACCAGTCCGCGCTGCTGACCTGCTTTCAGGCTCAGCGAGAGACGCAGATCGTTCCCTTCCGTGAGCTGGTTCAGCAAGCGCTCGTCGTCCGGTTCACGGATGGCGTGCACGGTCAGCTCCAGTCCGTCCGAGACGAACACCGCCCCCTGCTCGGTGACGCGCAGCTCGTGCGGCTTGCGCCCGTAGTCGAACCGTGGCGCGATGGCGACCTCGAAGGTCATGCTGCCGCGCACACAGCGGACCATGCGGACCAACCGGTGGCGAGGGGTGGCCGTCGTACCGGTCACCGGCATGAAGTCGACCACCTCACCCGCGCCCACCTCGGTCATGAACCGCGTCACGAGGATCGCCGTGTCGGGGAAGTACAACTGCTTGGTCGCGTACGTCTCGTGAGCCGGCCGGACCGTGCAGTGTCCGCCCTCGTCCTTGTCCAGCAGCGCGCCGAACACGCTGGGCGAGTCGAAGCGCGGACAGCAGAACCAGTCGACCGTCCCGTCGGTGGTCACCAGCGCCGCGGTCTGCAGATCACCGATCAGACCGTGGTTCTCGATCAGCGGGTACTTGTCCATGGGGCCCCTTCCGGCACTGATCGCCACTCGGCTGACGCCCCCCGACCAGCGTAAGCCGGGCACTCGGCACCGGCCCGCCGAGCCGGATCCGCCGCACTCGTGCGCCGTCGCCCGCCGACGTGCCCCGCCACCCCGTGTCATCCCTCCGCCTCCGCGGCGGCCGGGCGACTCGCGCGCCGCCAGAGCCGTCGTTGCAGGCGAAGAGTGAGATAGCCGACGACCACGAGGACGACCACGTTCAGGAGGAGCTGGAGCAGCGAGCCCCAGGCCTGGGACCAGTCGGCGAAGGCGAGCGAGACGGCGATGTCCGAGGCGGCCGGGATCGTGGTCACGGAGATGAAGACGCCGAGCAGGGCACTCGCGCGTGCCTCGGTGAGCGAGACGATGCCGACGACCCCGGCGAGGGCGGCCACCGCCAGTGAGAAGAAGTCGGGCGTGTCGATGAGGTGGGAGACAGGCCGCAGGCCCTGCTGAAACGCCTCGGATTCGAAGTGGGCGGCCCGCGACAGCACCGCGAAACCGAAAGTGACGACGATGGCCAGGAGGAAGCCCGACGTCAGCGCACGTGCGCCCTCCCGTACCCGGCGGCGGTTGCCCCGGTCGAGTCCGAGGGCGACGCCGGCGATCGCGTTGTACTCCGGGCCGACCACCATGGCCGCCACGATGAGGATCTGGGAATTCGACATGATGCCGACCGAACCGATGAGCCCGGCGATGACCAGGAACAGGTAGAAGGAGGGCAGGTAGGTCCCCTCCGCACGGATATGGGCCTCGACCGCGGCCCACAGGGGCGTGTGGACGAGTGCGCTGGGCTCGTCGGCCTCGATGCGCTCCGCACGCCGCGAGAACATCATCTCGACATCGTCGACAGCGATCGACCCCATGCGGTCGACCCCCAAGGCACGCAGGCCACCCAGCACTTCGTTGGCCGCGCCCTTCATCACGTCGCAGTCGAGCGCGTCGCCGTCCGGGCCGTGTGCCGCCGACCTCACCACCACGAGGTTGAGAACGTGACCGTCCGCCGTGAGCAGGTCGACGGCCCGCTGGGTCAGCGCAGGCGGCATCACCATCCTGAAGTGGATCAGGTCCATCCAGGGACTCCCGTTCGTCGAGGGCCAGTGCCGCCGATGCCGGACTCGGGGGCATGACACCCTGACGCGCGACTTCCGGCGGCCGTCATGCTAGGCAACGCCCGTGCGCGCATGAGCGGTACGGTCCGTCCCCTCGGCGCCGTTCATCCGATCGGCCGCGGTTCTCCGCGCGGCCGGAGTGGCAGCCACCGCCGTGGTGGCCGCGTCGGCAGCCAGGCTGTCACCGGCACCGGCAGCACTGTCCGCGGGCAGCAGCGTCCCTGCACGCTGTCGCCACCAGGTGACCGTGGTCATCACTCGGACCGGGCATCGCACGCTCGGATCCTCGAAGGTCTCCAGCACCGGTCTCGCCCTGGTTCTGGTCGAGGACGGCCTGGATGGCCAGGGCGAGGCCGCCTTCGATCTCGTCCGGCGTCAGGGCGGTCACTGCCGGGAGGCGCAGCAGGCAGCGGGTGAGTCCGAGGCCGAGGAGCTGCGCGGAGACCAGGCCGGCCCGGCGTGCGGCGAGTTCCGGGCCCAGGGCGGCGGCCAGGGTCGGGGCGACCTGCGCCGCGAAGATCTCGTGCATCCGCGTTGCGGCCTGTTCGTTGGTGACCGCCGAACGCATCAGGACCAGCAGTGCGTCGTCGGCCGGGTCGCCCTCCCAGCGTTCGAGGAAGTGCCGCACCAGGGCCTGGGCGAGCTCGCCCGCGGGAACGCCCGTGAGGTCCGGCAGTCGCAGGTCGATGGCGAGTGTCGCGTCGAAGAGCTGTGCCTTGTTGCCGAAGTAGCGCATGACCATCGACGGGTCGATGCCGGCGTCCGAGGCCACGGCTCGGATGGTGGTGCGCTCGTAGCCCTGGGCTGCGAATCGCTCGCGTGCGGCGCGCAGGATCGCGGCCTTGGTGCGATCCGAACGCCTGTCGGTGCTGGTGATCTCGGTTTCCGGCGTCATGCCAACGACTGTAGGCCAACGTATGTTGACTTTCCAGCGGGAAGCCGAGCATGATGTCAACAGACGTTGGCCAACAGTTGTTGACGTCTGATCGTCGACCTGGCTCCTGGAAGGGAAACCCCGACATGAACACCACCGCACTCCCCGGCCGTACCGATGTCGCCATCGTCGGCAGCGGCCCGACCGGGCTGGCGCTCGCCGTCACACTCGCTTCCGCCGGCATCGACTTCGTCGTCCTGGACCGGCTGGCCGAGGGCGCGAACACCTCGCGTGCAGCCGTCGTACACGCCCGCACCCTGGAGGTCCTGGACGAGCTCGGAGCCTCCGAGGAGCTGATCGCGCGAGGCGTTCAGGTCACCCGCTTCGCCGTCCGCGACGGCGCCCGCCGACTGCTGACCGTGCCGTTCGACCAGCTGCCCACGCCCCACCCGTACACGCTGATGGTTCCTCAGTACGAGACCGAGAGCGTGCTGCTGGCACGGCTGCGCGCCCTCGGCGGCGATGTGCACCGCCCCTACGAGGTCGCCTCCGTCGTCGAGGACGAGGAGGGCGTGACGCTCACCATGACCACCGGTGAGACGCTGCGCGCCGCGTACGCCGTCGGCGCCGACGGCATGCACAGCACCGTGCGCGAAGCCGCGGGCATCGGGTTCACCGGCAACGCCTACGCCGAGTCCTTCGTGCTCGCCGACGTCGTGATGGACTGGGCCCCGGGCCCCAGTGAGGTCTCGCTCACCTTCGGCACCGCGGGACTCACCGTCGTCGCCCCGCTCCCCGGAGGTCACTACCGGGTCGTCGCCACCGTGGACGACGCGCCCGCCACACCGGATCTCGCCTTCGTCCAGCAGTTGCTCGACGAGCGCGCCCCCGGCCAGGCCGAGGTCACCGGCCTGGCGTGGTCGTCACGGTTCCGCGTGCACCACCGGGTCGCCGACCGCTACCGCGCCGGCCGTCTGCTGCTGGCCGGCGACGCCGCCCATGTGCACAGCCCCGCCGGCGGTCAGGGCATGAACACCGGCATCCAGGACGGCTACGCCCTCGGCCGGGCGTTCGCGTCCGGGCAGCTCGACGGCTACGAGGCGCAACGCCGCCCCGTGGCCCAGCGAGTGGTCGCCTTCACCCACCGGATGACCCGCGTGGCCACCGCGCGCAACGCGATGGCTCGCGGGGCACGCAACATCGCGCTTCCCCTGCTCGGCCACACGGGCATGCCCAAGAAGCTCGCCACCGAACTCGCCGAGCTCAACTACCGGTAGAGAGCGGGGGAGGTCTCAGGCCGTCAACTCCTCGAAGGCCAGCACCTCGTGGCCCGTGTCCCAGAGCAGGGTCAGCAGGGCGCGTACCGATGCCTGGTCGATGTTCTCGACGATCAGCACGGTGCCGTCCGCGCCGGGCGTCGACACATGGTCGAACCTGGTCCGGATCACGTCCAGCAGGGTGCGGGAGACCGGTCCGCGCAGCGTCAGCTCGTAACGGTTGTGGGCCATGCCGTGCAGAGAACCCTTGGCCCGGGTGTCCGCGCACCACCCGCCCGGGAGAGGCACCCGGGGTGGCCTCAGATCAGGCCGAGTTCGCGTGCCGCCATGACGGCGTCCTGCCGGGAGGCGACGCCGAGCTTGCGGTAGAGGCTCTTGTTGTACGCCTTGACCGTGTTGATCGACAGGAACAGCGCCGCGCCGATCTCCCGCTGGGTCGCCGACCCCTGCAGCGCCCGCAGGATCGACAACTCGCGGTCGGTCAGTTCCTCCGCGAGAGCACCCGAGCGTACGGCGGTGCGGGCGCCGGCCCGGCCCAGCCGCGCCTCGCTCTCCTCGAGCCGCCGCTTCGCGTAGGCGCTCACCGGCTCCTCGTCCACCACCTCGCGGGCTCGCGCCAGTGCGGCGCGGGCGGCGGGCCGGTCGCCGCAGGCGAGTTCGGCGTCGGCGAGGTACAGCAGGCCGAGGAAGAGCACGGTCGGCCGCGGGTGCAGTTCGGCGAGGGTGACGGCGCGGCGCAGCAGGACGGCGGCCGCCTCCATGTCGGCGTTCTGGTATCTGCGCCTGGCCTGGGCGATGCGCAGGGGGGCCAGCCCCGGCGTACTCGTCTCCCGCCCGTCCCGCTCGACGGCGTCGGCGAGCGGACCGGCCTCGCGCAGGACCCGGTCGCAGTCCTCGCCGCGGCCGGCTTCGAGGAGGCTGATCGTCAGCGTGCCGGCCCCCTGAAGCATCAGCGACGGCGGCCACGCCTTGCGGTGGGCCGGTGACGACCACAGGTGGAGCAGCAGCGTGGCGGCCTCGTCGAAGCGGCCGTCGCGAGCCAGCATGGCCCCCAGCGCCGCCCGTACGGTCGGATGCCCGGTGGTGCCTGCCTCGGTTTCCTCGTCCAGCGCCTGCTGCACCATGGCGACGGACCGCGCGGCCTGCGCGTCCGACATGCCGAAGCCCGCACGCACGCAGAGCACGGCGCTGCGGAAGCTGTGCCAGCCGGGGACGGCGGTGTCGGGGGCGCCACCCGCCTCGCAGACGTCCAGCCAGCGGTTCACACGGTCCTGATCGCCGCAGAGCGCCGCCGTGTAGGCCAGCGAGAACGCCAGCGCCGGGCTCACCGCCCGGCGGGGCAGCCGCTCACCGAACTGCAGGTAGGTCGCCGCAGCCCCCCGTGGGAAGAACCAGGTCTCCCCGTTGCGCAGCATCAGCTCGGCGGCGTCGTCGTCGCGGCCGGCCCGCAGCAGGTGGTGCACCGCTTCGTCGATGCGGTCCTCGTCGGCGAACCACGCCGCGGCATGGCCGAGGACCTCCCGCGGGTCCGCCGTGGCCTCGCGTCCCAGGACCTCCCGGAGCAGGTGATGGCACCGGTACCACTGCCGTTCGTCGTCCAGGGCGGCCACGAACAGGTCCGCCCTGACCAGCTCGGCCAGTACCTGGGCCGACCCCTTCACCTGCAGTGCGGCGTCACACAGCGGCCCGGAGAGCCGTTCGAGCGGCGCAGCCCTGATGAGCAGGTCGCGATGGCTCGGCGCGAGGCCGGGCAGCACCTCGGCCGCGAAGTAGTCCAGCAGATGCCGGTCGTCGGCGTGGGCCTTCGCCGGGTTCTCCCGCAGCGCGAGGGCGGCCAGCTGCAGGCCTGCCGCCCACCCCTCCGTCCGATCCCACACGGCTGCTGCCGCCGCCTCGTCGAGTTCGTGCCCCGACACCGCCGACACCAGGGCCGCCGCCTCGTCCGGCGAGAACCGCAGTTGCGCCGCCCGCAGCTCCGTCAGGTCGCCACGGGCCCGTAGCCGCGCGATCGGCAGCGGCGGGTCCGTACGCGCGGCGATCACCACACGCAACGAGGCGGGCAGGTACGTCACGAGGTACTCGACCGCCTCGTGGATCCGCCGGTCGGCGAGCAGGTGGTAGTCGTCGAGGACCAACACGTGCGGCACCTCCGACGCGGCCAGCTCGTTCAGCAGCATCGGCAGGGCGAGGTCGACCGGGGAGACGTCGGCCGCGTCCAACGCCTGCAGCGGGCCCGTGCTGATCGCGTCACCGGCGTTGTGCAGCGCGGTGAGCACGTAACTCCAGAACCGGACGGGTTCGTCGTCGCTCTCGTCGAGCGAGACCCACGCGATGCGGCGCTTCTCGTCGGGGTCCGCCGCCCAACCGCTGAGCAGACTCGTCTTGCCCCAACCGGCGGGCGCCACCACCACGGTCAGCCGGGTCTCGGCCAGACGCAACTGCCGCCGCAGGCGTTCACGCGGGACCGCGCCGGCCCGGGCCGGTGGGATCACCTGCTTCACGGCCAGCAGTGGCCGCGTGCGTATGTCCGACGTCACGACGCTCCCGACCTGCGGCCCGGCACCGCAACCCGGCGCCGATTCTGCCAGCTCCACCACCCCGGGTGCACCTCGCGGCGGGGTGGTGCGCGAGCACCCTGTCCGACGCGATCGTCCTGCCACAACCCGGGCCGCGCGACAGGAGAGACGCAATGGCCACGAACGCTGTCACAGACGAACCCCCAGAGGTGGCCGTGACCCGCAGGGACGCGCTGAAGCTGGCCGGCCTCGGTTTCGGCTCGATAGTCACCGTCGGCGTGGGTGTCGGCGGAGTCCGGGCGATCACCAACGGCGTCTTCAGCGCGGGATCCGGCGATCCGTACGACCTCTGGCACGACTGGACCTCGATGTCCGGTATCGAGCGGGTGGTCGCCGCCGGCGTCCTCGCGTGCAACCCGCACAACACCCAGCCCTGGCGCATCGCCGTCGACGGCGATGCCATCGACGTCCACTCCGACCCCAGCCGGCGGATGCCGCTCAACGACGCCAGTGGCCGCGAACACTTCGCCGGGCTCGGCTGCGCCGTGGAGAACATGGTGATCGCCGCCGGACCGGCCGGCTTCACCGCGAAAGTGACCCTGTTTCCGGACGGCACCGCCTCTGACCACGTCGCGCGGGTCGTGCTGGGGGACGGCGGCACCGGGCAGGACGGTGACCTGGCCGCCGCGATCCCGCACCGGCACACCAATCGTGGCCCGTACACGTCCACGCCCGTCGACCTCGGCGGCTTCACCGAGCAGAGCTCCCGCATCGACGGAGCGAGCGTGCTCTGGATCGACGACAAGACGGCGCGTGAGCAGTTGGGCCGGCTCTATGTCGAGGCCACCGAGGCGATCACCGCGGACACCGCGCAGTCGACCGAAGCCTTCACCTGGTTCCGCAGCGCGCGCAGCAGCATCGTCAAGCACCGCGACGGGCTCACCCTCGACGGTCAGGGACTCAGCGGGCTGACCCTGTTCGCCGCGAAACTCCTGCCGGCGCAGTCCCGCAAGGACGGCGACGCCTACTGGGTCAAGGCCACCCGTGAGGTGCACACCGCGACCGCCGCCGCGTACGGCGTCATCACCGTCGACGACGTCACCGACCGCACCGCGCAGGTCAACGGCGGACGGCTGCTGGCCCGAACGCACCTCACGGCGACCGCCCTCGGCCTCGGCCTGCACCACATGAACCAGATCACCGAACGCATCGACCGCGACCACGCGGCCGGCAACCCCGATGTCTTCTCCGCACGTTGGGCCGCTCTGCTCGGCCGCCCCGCCTCGACCGGCCTGCTGTCCTTCCGCATCGGCCACCCCGAGCGCACACCGGGCCTCAGCCCGCGCCGCAGCCTCACAGACGTCGTGACCAGCTGACCACTCCCGGGCAGTGGGCCCAAGCGCACCGCCCGTCCACCAGTTTCGTTCAAAGGAGATTCCCCCATGCCCGGCTCCCCCGTTTCGGACCCGGCCGCCGGACCGGTGCGCGCCTTGCGCCCCGGTGCCGTTCTGGCCGTGACCTGCCTGGCCCTGGCGACCGTCGTGTCGGCGATGGCGTCACTGAGCGTGGCACTGCCCGACATCGCCCAGGAGACGCACGCCAACCAGACCCAGTTGTCGTGGATCATCGACTCCTACAGCCTGATCTTCGCTTCGTTCCTGCTGTTCGCCGCGACTCTCGGCGACCGCTTCGGCCGTCGCAGGGCATTGCTCGGCGGCGTCGGACTGTTCGCGGGAGTGTCGCTCGCCGCGACCTTCACGACCGAGCCGGGCGTCCTGATCGCCCTTCGTGCGGTGCTCGGCGTGGCAGCCGCATTCGTCATGCCCGCCACGCTGTCCACGATCACCAGCACGTTTCCCCGCACCCAGCAGGCGCGTGCCATCAGCATCTGGGCAGCGGTCGCGGGCGCCAGCGCCGCGCTGGGGCTGTTCGCCTCCGGAGCCCTGCTCGAGGTGTGGTCGTGGCGATCGGTGTTCTGGCTGAACACCGTGATGGCGGGGGTGGCGTTCATCGGCACCTACGTCTTCGTGCCGGAGTCCGCGCAGCCGGGCAGGCAGCGAGTGGACGTGACCGGAGCGGCGCTCACGGTGGCGGGGCTGGGGGCGCTGGTCTACTCGGTCATCGAGGCTCCCGAGCACGGTTGGGGCAGCACGCGCACCCTGGCAGGCACAGCCCTCGGGCTCGCTGTCCTGGTCGCCTTCGTCGTCTGGGAGCTGAGGCACCCGCACCCCCTGCTCGACCCGCGGCTCTTCCGCCACAAGGCGTTCGCAGCCGGATCGATCTCGACCACACTGCAGTTCTTCGCGTTCTTCGGGTTCATCTTCGTCACCATGCAGTACCTCCAGCTGGTGCGCGGTGACAGCGCCCTGATGGCCGCGGTGAGCGTGCTGCCGATGTCCGCGGCGATGATCCCCAGTGCCCGCCTCAGCCCGCGCCTGGTCGCCCGGCGAGGCGCCCGCGGCCCCTGGACCGCCGGCCTCCTCCTGGTCACCACCGGCCTGGTCGTGCTGGCCCAGCTCGACGCCGGCAGTTCGTACTGGCTGGTCCTCGGCGGGCTGCTGCCGCTCGGCGCCGGCATGGGCCTGGCCACGACGCCGGCCACCGCGGCGATCACCGACGCCCTGCCGCCCCGTCTGCAGAACGTGGGATCCGCCGTGAACGACCTGTCACGCGAACTCGGCGGCGCCCTGGGCATCGCCGTCCTCGGCAGCCTCATGAGCGCCCGGTACCGTGACTCCCTCGACACCGGCGGGCTCCCCGCCCCGGTCGCCCACGCGGCACGCTCCTCCCTTGCCGCCGCCAACCACGTGGGCCGCGCCACCGCCAACCCGGCACTGATCGAACAAGCCCGCGACGCCTTCGCCTCCGGAATGCGCCTCGCACTCCTCAGCGGCGCCGGAACCACCGTCCTGGCCGCCGTCGTCGTCACCCTCCTGCTGCGCCGGACCGGCAAGCCGGGCACGGTCGCCGTGGAGACGCAGACCGACGGCACGGACCGCGACACGGCGAAGGCGACGACGTAGCGACGAGCCGACCGCCCGACACAGCCACCACGACTACGGCGCGAGGGACCGCACCGCGAGACCTCGCGCCGCACCGAGAAGGAACCGACCATGACTCCGCTGCACCCTCAGTCGGCGCGTCAGCCCGACCCTTTGCGACTGCCGGAAGCCCTTGCGGCCCTCAGCCGGGCCTGCGCCCTGCTGGGCACACACGGCACCGGGCTGATCATCGCGGCCCTCGCCAAGGGCCCCGCCGACCTCCCCCTGGTTCGCGAGCGCGTCCCCGGCATCAGCGACGGCGTGCTCACCCGGCGCCTGCGGGAACTGACCGCCCTCGGCCTCGTGGCCCGAACCGTCCAGCCGGACACGCCAACGCGTGCCCGCTACACGCTCGCCTCCCGCGGCAAGGCCCTCATCATTCCCCTGGTCGCCCTGACCGTATGGGCGGAGGAACATCTCCCCGCGAACGCCCCTGAAAGACCTCGTCGAGAGGGGCGAGTTCATGAAGGGACGTGAAGGCGGGGAGACGGCGAGGCCGCTGCTGCAAGGAACGTCCCGCACTCCGCACCGTAACTCGACCACCCCTGCCGAGACTTGGGAGAATTGATGAGCGCGCATGGAGACGTGGACCTCGGCCACACAGTGGCAGGGTGGACCGGCACCTTCGTCGCCGTGGTCGGCTGCGGGATCGCCGGCATCGGCCTGACAGCCGACTCGGCCGTCCTGATCGCTGTCGGGGCTGCCACCGTCGTACTGGCTGCGGGGGCCACGTGGGTCCTCCACCTGGCCGGATGGGGCAAGCCGAGCGGGCCTCGTCCCGCTGACCAATGGGACTGGCGTGTGCGTGACCTGAGCGCGCGCGGCGGGCACCCCGACTGCCTCGGCTGCCGCATGGCCGGCCGCCGACGAACAAGCGCAGTCGTGGCGAGTCGTCGGCCGGTACCGGAAACCGTTGACGCCGAAATCTAGGCAGGTCCCCTTGGGACTGAGGTCAGTTGTTCGCGCATGACGACGCGGCGGTGGCCGTGCTGGTTGTCGGCGGCGGTCGATCTCCTGCCGGCCCAGCGAAAGCCACTCGGGTCCTCACTGCTCGACGGCTCCTCCACCAGGTCGGCCGGCAGCCGGTGTCGGCTTCCTGGCGCAGGTCGGCCTCGACCTGGCGTCGGACGGCAGGGCGGACGGCGCACCCGGCGGTCAGCCGTCGATCGCTCGTAGCGGGTCCTCGTTCAGGCTGGTCGCCAGCCACTGTTCGACGGCGGTGATGTGGACGGTCGCGGCGGAGACGGCCAGCAGGGCGTCGCGTGACCGGAGGGCGCGGAGGATCTCTTCGTGGTCCTCGTGGGCGTTGTCGAGGGCGTGGCGGGTGCGGCTGCCGCGGATGATGCGTACGCGCTGGGTACGGGTGGAGAGCACGCACAGCAGCATGGACAGCACCGGGTTGCCGACCGCTTCGGCGATCCTGAGGTGGAAGGCGATGTCGTGGGCGACGAACTCCTCGACGGTGGCGGCGGAGCGGCACTGGTCGAGGAGGCGGCGCAGTTCCCGCAGGTCGTCCGGCTTGAGCAGGGCGGCGGCCAGTCCGGTGGCCTGGGGTTCGAGGAGCCTGCGGACCTGGAGCAGTTGCAGGGCGGTCTGACCCTGGGAGACGTCGGCGGCGAAGGAGAGCGACTCGAGCAGGAGGTGGGGCTCGAGGCTGGAGACGTAGGTGCCGTCGCCCTGGCGGGTGATGAGGATCCGCATGGCGGTCAGGGCCCGGACGGCCTCGCGCAGCGAGCTGCGGGACAGGCCGAGCTGCCCGGCGAGGATCTCCTCCTTGGGCAGGCGGGAGCCGGGTGCGAGTTCGCCGGCGACGATCATCGCCTTGATCTTGTCGATGGCCTCGTCGGTCAGTGCCACGTGCGTGCTTCTTCCGTGCCGGGTGTGGGGGACCTCAGCTCCGCCCGCCTGAGCCGAGACGGGCGGAGCCGTTCGAGGGGCACGGTCACTCCTGCTTCTCGCCGGAGGCGAAGCGGGAGATGACCAGGGCGACGATGATGATCAGGCCGTTGAGGAACTGGTTCCACAAGGGCGGTACGCCGGCCAGCGTCATGACGTTGACGACGAGCTGGAGGGTGAGTACGCCCGTGAGGGCGCCGAACACCGAGCCCTTGCCACCGTTGAGGCTGACCCCGCCGATGACGGTCGCGGCGAAGACCTGGAAGATCCAGCCGCTGCCCTGGGTCGCGGAGATGGAGCCGTAGTGGCCGCTGTACAGGATGCCGGCGAACGCGGCGAGCAGGCTGCCGATGATCAGGACGATCCATACGATCCGGTCGACGCGGATGCCGGCGGTGCGGGCCGCCTCCGGGTTGCCGCCGATCGCGTACAGCGCCCGGCCGTGCCGCAGCCAGGCCAGCGCGCTGCCGCCGATCGCGAAGAGCACCGCGCATACCCAGATGGCGGCGGGCACGCCCAGCCAGGACGCCTTGCCCAGGTAGGTGAAGGAGGACGGCAGCTCGACGATGGACTGGCCCTCGGACAGGGCGACCTGAAGGCCGCGCAGCATGGTCAGGGCGCCGAGGGTGACGATGAAGCCGTTCAGGCGCAGCTTGAGGATGAGGAAGCCGTTGACGGCGCCGATCACCGCGCCGACCAGCAGGCACAGCGGGACGGCCGTCCACTCGGGGAAGAGCCCGAGGCCGTTGAACCGGCCGCCGCTGGTGGGCAGGACCAGCCAGACGGCGATGACGGGAGCCACCCCGATGGTGGACTCCAGGGAGAGGTCCATCCGCCCGCAGATCAGGATGAACGTCGTGGCGAGGACCAGCAGGCTCAGCTCGGTGGACTGCTGGGCGACGCCGATGAGGTTGTCGGCGGTGAGGAAGGCCGGCGAGACGATGAACCCGATCACCATCAGGACGAGGATGGCGGGGACCAGGGACAGTTCACGGAAGCGTCCGAGGTCGACCCGGCGGCGGGCGGTGTCCGCGGCGGCCGGCTCCACCGCGCTCGCTGTGGGCTCGGTGAGATCTGTGGTGGCGGACATGACTACCTTCCGTGCTCGTCATTGCCGGACAGGGGGGATGCGGTGCTGGAGTCGGCGGCGCCCTCGATCGCGGCGACCCCTTCGATGGCCGCTACGACGGCCTCGTCCTTCCAGCCACGCTCGAACTCGGCGACCACCCGGCCGTGGAACATCACGACGACCCGGTCGCACACCTTGAGGTCGTCGAGTTCGTCGGAGACGATCAGCGCGGCCTTGCCGGCGTCGGCGACCTGCCGGATCCTGCCGAGCAGGAACTCCTTGGACTTGACGTCCACACCGTTGGTGGGCCGGATGGCCACCAGGACGTGGGGGTCGGTGGCGAGGGCGCGGGCGACGACGACCTTCTGCTGGTTGCCGCCGGACAGGGCGGAGACCGGGGTGGTGGCTCCCGGGGTCTTGATGTCGAGGTCCCGGATCATGCGCTGGGCGAAGACCCTGGTCCGGGAGGGCAGCACCGTGCCGAACGGGCCGAGCTGGTCGGTGACGGTGAGCGTCGCGTTCTCCGCCACGCTGCGGTTGTTGACCAGGCCCTGAAGGTGGCGGTCCTCGGGGACCAGACCGACTCCGACGGTAAGAGCGGACGGCACGCTGCCGGTGCGTACGCTCCTGCCGCCGACCGAGATCCGGCCGGCCTCGGCGCGGTGCAGACCGGCGACGGCCTCGCCCACCCGCACATTGCCGCTGGCCGCGGCACCGGCGAGTCCGACCACCTCGCCCGCGCGGACCGAGAGGGACAGGTCGTCGCAGGCGCCGGGCAGCGTCAGGCCGTCGATGGCCAGCAGCTCCGGAGAGTCGGCCCGTGCGGCCGGGGCCGCGTTCGTGGCCGCGGCGCTCGGGGCGGCGGACTCGCCGGTCATGGCTTCCACGAGCGCCTGGTGACCGAGGTCGGCCACGGGTGCGGTGAGGATGTGGGCGGCGTCGCGGTAGACGGTGACCGTGCCGCAGAGGTCGTACACCTCTTGCAGGTGGTGGGAGATGAAGAGGAAGGCGACGCCCTGGTCCTGGAGGTCGCGGAGCTTGTCGAAGAGGCGGCCGATGCCGCGGGCGTCGAGCTTGGCGGTCGGCTCGTCGAGGATGATGAAGCGGGCGCCGAAGGACAGGGCCCTGGCGATCTCCACGAACTGCCGCTGCTCGACGGTGAGGTCCTTCGCCCGCGCGGCGGGGTCGACGGCCACGCCGTATTCGCCGAGCAACTCCTCGGCGCGCAGCCGCAGTTGCTTCCAGCGGATGGGCTGTACCGCGCCGGCGCTCTGCCGGTTCAGGAAGAGGTTCTCGGCGACGGTCAGCTCACCGATGATGGTGGAGCGCTGGTAGACGCAGGCGACCCGGGAGCGCCAGGCGTCGATGTCGCCGAAGGCGGGCGCAGGCTCGTCCGAGAACCGCAGGGTTCCGGTGTCGGGCTGTTGGATACCGGTGAGGATGGACACGAGCGTCGACTTGCCGGCGCCGTTGCGGCCGACCAGGGCGTGCGACTCGCCCGCTGCGATGCTGATGCGTGCGTCGCGCAGGGCGACGGTCGCGCCGAACCGTTTGCTGATGCCGGTCGCCTCGGCCACCGGAGCCGGATGCGTGGGGCCGGTCGCCGGGGCGGTCGCGGTGTCCGCCATGGTGGATTCCGTCCTTTGACGTCGGATGCTGGGGAGCAGGGAGGGCGCGGTGGGGAGGGAGACAAGTGCCGGTCCCTCCCCACCGCGGGCGTGGGCTGCCGGTGATCAGCCGACGTTGTTGCCCCACAGGGACTTGTCCTCGACGTTGTCCTTGGTCACCAGTGGGGCGGGCAGCTGGTCCTCCAGGCCGTTGGGGATCTTGACGATGGTGGAGTCGTGGTCCGTCGTGCCCGGCTTGAAGGTCTTGCCCTCCACCGCTGCCTGGGCGTAGAAGAGCGCGTACTTGGCGTAGAGGTCGGCGGGCTGGGAGACGGTGGCGTCGATCTGGCCCTTGCGGATGGCGTCGAACTCCTGCGGAATGCCGTCGTTGGAGATGATCGAGATGTGGCCCTTCTGGCCGGCCGGCTTGAGCAGGCCCTTCTGCTGGAGCAGTGCCAGGGTGGGCTGGAGGAAGACACCGCCGGCTTGCATGTAGATGCCGTTGAGGTCGGGGTGCTGGGCGAGCAGCGACTGGAGCTTGGCGGAGGCCACGTCGCCCTTCCAGTCGGTGGGCAGCTCGAAGACCTTGATCTTCGGGAACTTGCTCTTCATGCACTCCGCGAACGCCTCGGAGCGGTCGCGTCCGTTGATGGAGTCCAGGGCGCCCTGCAGCTCGGCGACCTTGCCCTCGCCGTTCAGCTGCTTGCCGAGGAACTCGCAGGCCTTGGTCCCGTACGCCCGGTTGTCGGCGCGGACCACCATGTAGACGTCGCCCTTGTCCGGACGGGTGTCGACGCTGACCACCGGGATCTTCGCCGCTGACAGGGTGTCGAGGGTCGAGGCGATGGCACCGGTGTCCTGGGGCGCCATGACGACGGCCTTGGCCCCGGTGTTCTGGAACACCTGTACGTTGGCGACCAGCTTGGTGACGTCGTTCTGCGAGTTGCTCAGCGGCAGGGTGTTGACGCCGTCGGACTTGATGTCCTTCTTCAGGTACTGGGCGTAGGAGTTCCAGAAGTCGGAGTCGGAACGCGGCAGGTCGATGCCGATGGCGGGCTTGCTGCCGCCGGCGGCGGTCGACGCCGAGCTGTCGCGGTTGCACGCGGTGGCGAGGGACAGCACCGCGAGGACAGCGGTGGCTGCCGCGGCGGTGGAGCGGGTGCGAGCGAGCTTCATGGCCGTGTTCTCTCCTTAGCCAGGACGGGGGTCCGCAGGGCGACGGTGGGTGGTGGCGCGCTCGCCTGCAGAGAGAGGGCGAGCCCGCCGGCCGGGCAGGTGATGGTCCGGCACAGGGCATGCGGACTGCGCCCGGACGGGGACGGAAAGTGAGGGTCAGCCGGTGGCCGAGGCGACGGAGGCAAGCGGCCGCATCGCACAGGTGACAAGCGGACGCCGGGAATGTTCCGGTTATTCCTCCGATGTATCTCGGACGTCGAGGACGTTACGACGGCGTTGCCGACGTTGACAAGACTCTGCTCCTGAGGATTTCCGGCACACTGCGTCATGGGCGGTTCCGGAGCCCTCGCCGCGACCTGCACCTTCCCATGTGACAGGGACTGGCCTGCGGTTTTGCCGGCTCCGGGGTTGACGGGCGCTCATGCCCGCGCAGCTCACGATTCGACAACGGTGCTCCTTGTACCACCGCGTCCGGCGCTTCGGGAGGGTGTCGCTCCTCTCGCCACGGACCGGCGGCGGGGTGGACGCGGACCACGCTGATCCATTTCACCGGGCTGATCATGCAGTGAGCGCCCTCGGTATTCATCGGAGGTCGAGCGGTGTGCCGCACCATTGCGCCTGGCAGGACTCCTCTCAAGACCTCTTCGCGGCTGGGTAGCCCCTTGGATTTCGCGGAGACATCCGATGTATGGATTGCCAGTCGGGATTCCTGCGTCTACAGTCACGATGCCGCCATACATCCGATGACTCGTCCGATGACTGAAGGCGCAGGCCATCGCCGCCTCCCAGCGGCCGACTTCCCCATGACGAACCCCCATGGCAAGGGAGCTATCCAGTGAAACTGCTACGAGTCGGCGCCCCCGGCGAAGAACGGCCCGCCGTCCGCACCGATGACGGCCGGCTGCTGGACCTGTCGTCCGTGGCCTCCGACATCGACGGCGCCTTCCTCGCCTCGGACGGTGTCGACCGGGCTCGCGCGGCGATCGCACAGGGCGCCCTGCCCGAGCTGGACGCGGAGGGTCTGCGCATCGGTGCACCGGTCGCGCGTCCCGGCAAGGTCGTCTGCGTCGGCCTGAACTACCGCGACCACGCCGCCGAGACCGGAGCGGCGATTCCTCCGCGTCCGGTGGTGTTCATGAAGGACCCGGGCACGGTGGTGGGTCCGTACGACGAGGTGCTGATCCCCCGCGGCTCGGTGAAGACGGACTGGGAGGTCGAACTGGCGGTCGTCATCGGCCGCCGGGCGCGCTACCTCGACGGACCGGCCGCCGCGAATGCCGTGATCGCGGGGTACGCGGTCAGCCACGACGTCTCGGAACGCGAGTTCCAGCTCGAGTACTCGCCGCAGTGGGATCTGGGCAAGTCCTGCGAGACCTTCAACCCGCTCGGTCCGTGGCTGGTCACCGCCGACGAGGCCGGCGACCCGCAGAACCTCGGACTGCACCTGAGCGTCAACGGCGTGAAGCGGCAGGACGGCCACACCAGCGACATGATCTTCCCGGTGGACCACATCGTGGCGTATCTGAGCCAGTACATGGTGCTGGAGCCGGGCGACGTGATCAACACCGGTACGCCCGCGGGCGTGGCCCTCGGCCTGCCCGGCACCCCCTTCCTGCGTGCCGGTGACACCGTCGAGCTGTCCGTGGACGGGCTCGGCAGCCAGCGCCAGACCTTCGGCCAAGCGTGAAAGGCACCCCCGTGACTGCAACCTCCGCCCGGATCACCTCGGTCGGCACCTACGACGTCCGGTTCCCGACCTCACGGGAGCTGGACGGCTCGGACGCGATGAACCCGGACCCCGACTACTCCGCCGCCTACGTGGTGCTGCACACCGACGCGGGTGACGGGCTCGAAGGCCACGGCTTCACCTTCACCATCGGACGCGGCAACGACGTCCAGGTCGCCGCGATCGACGCACTGCGGCCCCACGTGGTGGGACGTTCCGTGGCGGAGCTGTGCGCCGATCCGGGCTCGCTCAGTCGCGACCTGATCGGGGACAGCCAGTTGCGCTGGCTCGGCCCCGAGAAGGGCGTGATGCACATGGCGATCGGCGCCGTCGTCAACGCCGTGTGGGACCTCGCGGCCAAGCGGGCGGGCAAGCCGCTGTGGCAGCTGCTCGCCCACGCCGACCCCGAGTGGCTGGTCTCCCAGGTCGACTTCCGCTACATCGCCGACGCCCTCACCCCCGGCGACGCGCTGGAGCTGCTGCGGGAGGGCCGGACCGGGCTCGCGGAGCGCGAGGCGATCCTGCTGGAGCGCGGCTACCCCGGCTACACCACCTCGCCCGGCTGGCTCGGCTACTCCGACGAGAAGCTGACCCGGCTGGCCAAGCAGGCCGTCGCCGACGGCTTCACCCAGATCAAGCTCAAGGTCGGCGCCGACCTCGGCGACGACATCCGGCGGCTGCGCGCCGCCCGGGCGGCCGTCGGCGACGGCATCCGCATCGCCATCGACGCCAACCAGCGGTGGAACGTGGACGAGGCGATCGAGTGGACCAACGCCCTCGCCGCGTTCGACCCGTACTGGATCGAGGAGCCCACCAGCCCCGACGACGTCCTCGGGCACGCGACCGTCCGCCGGGCGGTGGGCCCGGTGAAGGTCGCCACCGGCGAACACGTGCAGAACCGCATCGTCTTCAAGCAGCTCCTGCAGGCCGGCGCCCTCGACGTCCTCCAGATCGACGCGGCCCGGGTCGGCGGAGTCAACGAGAACCTCGCGATCCTGCTGCTCGCCGCGAAGTTCGGGGTGCCGGTGTGCCCGCACGCCGGCGGAGTGGGGCTGTGCGAGCTGGTGCAGCACCTGTCGATGTTCGACTACCTGGCGCTCTCCGGCACCACCGAGAACCGCGTGATCGAGTACGTCGACCACCTTCACCAGCACTTCACCGAGCCCGTGGTGATGCGCGACGGCCACTACACCGCGCCGCTCGCCCCCGGCTTCTCCGCCACCATGCGCGAGGAGTCCATCGCCGAGTACCGCTACCCGGACGGGACGTTCTGGGTCGCCGACCGCGCCGGACAGGAGGCTGTGGCGTGATGGATCTCTCCGGCCTCAAGGCCATGGTCACGGGCGGCGCGTCCGGTATCGGCCTGGCCGCCGCCCGGGCGCTGGCCGCGCGGGGCGCGGCAGTCGCCGTGCTCGACCTCGACCCGGCCGGTGTGCCCGAGCCGCTGCTCGCCGTCAAGGCCGACGTCGGCGACGACGCCTCGGTGCGCGCCGCCGTGGAAGCCGCCGCCGATGGGCTCGGCGGCATCGACATCCTCGTCAACAACGCGGGCATCGGCGCCGTGGGGACCGTCGAGGACAACTCGGACGAGCAGTGGCACCGCGTCCTGGACGTCAACGTCGTCGGCATGGTCCGCACCACCCGTGCGGCTCTTCCCCATCTGCGCCGGTCCGCGCACGCGTCCGTCGTCAACACCTGCTCCATCGGCGCCACCGCCGGACTTCCACAGCGCGCCCTGTACTGCGCCAGCAAGGGCGCCGTGCTGTCCCTCACCCTCGCGATGGCCGCCGACCACGTTCGGGAAGGCATTCGCGTCAACTGCGTCAACCCCGGCACCGCCGACACGCCCTGGGTGGCCCGGCTGCTGGACGCCGCCGACGACCCCGAGGCCGAGCGCGCCGCCCTGAACGCCCGCCAGCCCATGGGCCGGCTGGTCACCGCCGACGAGGTGGCGGCCGCCATCGTCTACCTCGCGAGTCCCGCCGCGGCGTCCGTCACCGGCACCTCGCTCGCGGTGGACGGCGGCATGCAGGGACTCCGGCTGCGACCGGAAGCCAAGCCGTGAGGGCCACGACGACGGGCGGTGGCGCGGTCGAGGTCACGCGACTGGCGCTCGGCTGCGCGGCCATGGGCAACCTCTACCGGCCCGTCACCGAAGAGACCGCCCACGCCACCGTGGACGCGGCCTGGGACGCGGGCATCCGCACCTTCGACACCGCACCCCACTACGGGCTCGGCCTGTCGGAGCGGCGGCTCGGCGCGGCCCTGCGCGGTCGCCCCCGGGACACCTACACCGTCTCCACCAAGGTCGGCCGCCTCCTCGTACCGAACCAGCCGGGCAACGGGGACGACCACGGCGACGACCTCGCGAACGGCTTCGCCGTCCCCGCCACCCACCACCGCGTCTGGGACTTCAGCGCCGACGGAGTGCTGCGCTCCCTGGAGGCCAGCCTGGACCGACTCGGCCTCGACCGGGTCGACATCGTCCTGTTGCACGACCCGGACGACCACGCCGAACAGGCGCTGCGCGAGGCCTACCCGGCGCTGGAGCGGCTGCGCGCCGAGGGCGTGGTCGGTGCGATCGGCGTGGGGATGAACCGGTCGGCGCTGCCCGCCCGCTTCCTTCGCGAGACCGACATCGACGTGGTCCTGCTGGCCGGCCGCTACACCCTCCTGGACCAGGACGGGCTCGCCGAACTGCTGCCGGAGGCCGCCGCCCGCGGCCGGAGCGTGATCATCGGCGGCGTCTTCAACTCCGGACTGCTCACCGCCCCCAGACCGGGCGCCACCTACGACTACGCGCCCGCGCCGCAGCCCGTGCTCGACCGGGCGCTGCGCCTGCTCAAGGTCACCGAACGCCACGGTGTGCCGCTGCGCGCCGCCGCACTGCGCTTCCCGTTCGGTCATCCCGCCGTCGTGAGCGTCCTGACGGGCGCGCGCTCACCCGAGGAGGTACGCGACACCGTGGAGCAACTGAGCCGCCCCGTCCCGGACGCGCTCTGGGACGAGATGCGCGCCGAGGCGCTGCTGGCCGAGGACACGCCCGTCCCCGTGGCCGTGCCGTCGTCGAAGTGGTCGCCGCCGCCCGCGACGTGACCGGCCGACTCCCACCCGCAGAACGCCACGAGGTCCTCACCGGCACCGCCATGCGGACCTACGGCCTGACCGTCACCGGATTTCCGGGCCTTCGGGAAGCACCATGCGCATAGCTCTGTTCATCACCTGCTTCAACGACACCATGTTCCCCCGCACCGGCCACGCGGTGACCGCGCTCCTGGAACGCCTCGGCCACACCGTGGAGTTCCCACAGGGCCAGACCTGCTGCGGCCAGATGCACTTCAACACCGGCTACCGCCCGGAGACCCTGCCCATGGTGCGCCGCTTCGCGGAGGTCTTCGCGGGCTACGACGCCGTCGTCGCCCCCTCCGGGTCCTGCGCCGGCATGGTGCGCGACCACCATCGGGTGGTGGCCGCCCAGTACGGGGACACCGCCCTCACCGAGGCGGTGGAGCAGGTGGCGCCGACGGTGTACGAGCTGTCGGAACTCCTCGTCGACGTGCTCGGCGTCACCGACGTCGGCGCGTACTTCCCGCACCGCGTCACCTACCACCCGACCTGCCACTCCCTGCGCATGCTCCGGGTCGGAGACCGCCCGCTCAGGCTGCTGCGTGCCGTGAAGGGCATCGACCTCGTCGAGCTGCCCGACGCCGACTCCTGCTGCGGCTTCGGAGGCACCTTCGCGCTGAAGAACCCGGGCGTGTCCAACGCCATGCTGGCCGACAAGATGCGCCACGTCCAAAGCACCGGCGCCGAGTTCCTGTGCGCGGGCGACAACTCCTGTCTGACGCACATCGGCGGCGGCCTGTCCCGCCTGCGCACCGGCGTCGGAACGATGCACCTGGCCGAGATCCTGGCCGCCACGGAAGGGGACGCACGGTGAGCGGCGCCGACAACGTCGTATGGCTGGGCACCCCGGCCTTCCCCGAAGCCGCGCGCGGCGCCCTCGCCGACACCCGGCTCCGGGCGAACCTGCGCCGGGCGACCGGCACCATCCGGGACAAGCGGCTGGCGGTCGCCGCCGAACTCACCGACTGGGAGGACCTGCGGGAAAGGGCCGCGGCCGTCAAACGCCACACCCTGCGCCACCTCGATCACCATCTCCTGCGGCTGGAGAAGGCGGTGACCGCCGCGGGCGGAACGGTCCACTGGGCGGCGGACGCCGCCGAGGCCAACCGCATCGTGACCGGCCTGGTGCGGGCGACCGGCGAACGCGAGGTCGTCAAGGTCAAGTCGATGGCCACGCAGGAGATCGGACTCAACGAGGCGCTCGCCGACGCCGGCATCCGCGCCTATGAGACGGATCTCGCCGAACTCATCGTGCAGTTGGGCGGCGACCGTCCCTCTCACATCCTCGTTCCGGCGATCCACCGGGGCCGTTCCGAGATCCGGGAGATCTTCCGCCGGGAGATGGGGGAGTGGGGCAGGCCCGCCCCCGACACGCTCACCGACGACCCGCGCGATCTCGCCGAAGCGGCCCGGCTCCATCTGAGGGAGAAGTTCCTCCGGGCCAAGGTGGCGGTCTCCGGCGCCAACTTCGCCGTCGCCGACACCGGCACGATCGCGGTCGTGGAGTCGGAGGGCAACGGGCGGATGTGCCTGACCCTGCCGGACACCCTGATCACCGTCATGGGCATCGAGAAGGTCCTGCCGTCCTTCGCCGACCTGGACGTCTTCCTCCAACTGCTGCCCCGCTCGTCGACCGGCGAGCGCATGAACCCGTACACCTCCCTGTGGACCGGTGTCACCGAAGGCGACGGCCCCCGGGAATTCCACCTCGTGCTGCTCGACAACGGCCGCAGCGCCACCCTGGCCGACGAGGTGGGCCGGCAGGCGCTGTCCTGCATCCGCTGCTCGGCCTGCCTGAACGTGTGCCCGGTCTACGAGCGCACCGGCGGCCACGCCTACGGCTCCGTGTACCCCGGGCCGATCGGCGCCGTCCTGACCCCGCAGCTCGTCGGCGTCGAGAACGCCGCCTCACTGCCCTTCGCCTCCACCCTGTGCGGCGCCTGCTACGACGCCTGCCCCGTGAAGATCGACATCCCTGAGGTGCTCGTCCACCTGCGCGCCGAAGCTGTGGAGGCCAAACGCCGGGACCGGCTGCTGCCCACTCCCGAGGCGCTGGCGATGAAAGCCGCGGGCGCCGTTCTGTCCTCCCCGGGACGGCTGGCCGCGGTCCAGAAGCTCGCCGCCCTCGGGGCCCGGCTGGTGGCCCGCGACGGCCGGATCGGCGCGCTGCCGGGGCCGTTCGCCCGATGGTCCGGCACCCGTGACACGCCCGCGCCACCTCCCGAGTCGCTGCGTGCCTGGTGGCGCCGTACGAGAACGACCGCGCGAGCCGACGGCCGTGCGCCGGTGGAAGGGAAGGGACGACGATGAGCGGCCGCGAGACCGTGCTGGGCGCGGTGAGGGGAGCGCTGGCCGGTGTGCCGGCCTCCGAGAGCCCCGACGAGGTTCCGCTCCCGCGGGGGCGTCGCGCCGATCACGCCGGGCCGGACGTCATCGGGCTGTTCACCGAGCGCGCCGCCGAATACCGCGCCACCGTGGTCCGGGTCACGGCAGCGGACGCGGCGGACGCGGTCGGCCGCGCGCTGGCACGTACGGGAGCGCGGTCCGTCGTAGTGCCACCCGGCCTCCCCGACGAACTGCTGCCGGAAGGGCCCTGGTCACGGCTGGAGGACACACCGCCCCTGACGGTCGCTCAACTGGACGCGGCGGACGCCGTGATCACCACCGTCACCACCGCCATCGCCGTCACCGGCACGGTGACCCTCGACCACGGCCCCGGCCAGGGCCGCAGGGTGCTGACCCTCCTGCCGGACCAGCACGTCTGCGTGGTCCGGGCGGACCAGATCGCACCCGACGTGCCCGAGGCCCTGAGTCTGCTCGACCCGTACCGGCCACTGACACTCATCTCGGGCCCGTCGGCCACCAGCGACATCGAACTCGACCGGGTCGAGGGTGTGCACGGACCGCGGATCCTGGACATAGTCGTGATCGCGGACGGCTGACACGGTGCGGCGCGAGCCATATAGGTCCTATGTCTTGAGGCTCCACGCAGGGATCTTCTCGCTGCCTGTGCTGCGCTCCAGTCGGAAATAGCCAGCAGTTACTGGTAGTTGAGGGAAAATCTGGGCGCACGCGTCTGGACATGGCGGTCTGGGTGACTACAGGATTCATCCGATGTCTCCGCGTGTCTTCTCGCGCTGTGGCCGGTCTGCCGACGTGCCTGGTCATCGCCTCGTCACGCGCCGTCCGCCCTGATTCCCCCGACCCTCAGGAGCCGCTCCGTGTCCTCTGCCCCCCTCAGCAGACGCTCCCTCATCAAGGCCGCCGCCCTCGCCGGAGGCACCGTCGCCTTCGGCCTGCCGCAGGTGGTGTGGCCCGGCACTGCCGAGGCCTACACCGTGCCCTCCAAGATGGACTGGTGGTACCAGGCCCGGTTCGGCATGTTCATCCACTTCGGGTCCTACTCCTACCGCGGTCACGGCGAGTGGGCGTTCTACAGCGAGAACTGGTCCAAGGCCGACTACCAGACCCAGGTCAGCGCGCCGTTCAACCCGACCTCCTTCAGCGCCGCCAGCATCGCCGAACTGGCCCGGAACGCCGGCATGAAGTACCTGGTGATCACCGCCAAGCACCACGAGGGCTACGCCATGTGGAACTCCGACGTGGCGAGCTTCAGGGACACCACCGGCACGAAGGAGTACAACCTCCGCGACTACAGCGGCTACCAGCCCGATCTGCTGGCCCAGTTGAAGACGGAGTGCGAGAGCCGCGGCATCAGGTTCGGGCTCTACTACTCGATCATGGACTGGAACCACTCCTCGCAGACCGCCAACCACAGCACCGTCTTCTCCTCCATGTCCTCGCAGGCCGCCCGTACCGCCTACATCACGGACATGAAGGCACAGCTCCAGGAGCTGCTGGACCGCTACGACCCCGCCGTGCTGTGGTTCGACGGCGACTGGTGCGGCAACCCCGCCACTCCCACGCTCGACGACTGGTGGGTCAAGGCCGACGGTGAGGACCTGTACAACTGGCTGATCAGCCGGAAGCCCAGCCTCATCGTCAACGAACGCGTCAAGCGCGACCTCGGTCTCGGTGACTTCCAGTGCCCGGAGGAGAAGGTGCCCCCGGCACCGCTCGACCGGCCGTGGGAGACCTGCGTGACCATGAACGGCGCCTGGGGCTACAACTCGTCCAGGGAGAACTCCTACCGGTCCGTGCACGACCTCCTCCAGGAGTTCGTCACCGTCGTCTCCCGCGACGGCAACTACCTGCTCAACATCGGCCCCAAGGGCGACGGCACCGTCACCGCCGGAACCACGAACGTCCTGAAGGGCTTCGGCTCATGGATGGCCACCTACGGCGACAGCATCTACGGCACCAGCGGCAGCCCCTTCGCCACCGAACCGTCCTGGGGCAGGTTCACCGCCAAGAACGGCAAGCTCTTCGCCCATGTCTTCACCTGGCCCACGAACGGGGTCCTCCAGATCCCGGAGGTCCACAACACCATCAACCGCGTCCACCTGCTGAACGACCCGTCGACAGCGCTCTCGTACACGGTCAGCGGCGGCACCATCAACGTCACGGTGCCGGCCACGGCGCCGCACGCCGACGTGTCGGTGGTCTGCGTCGAGGTCAGCGGTATGCCGGCCGTCCTCGCCGACGGAACCTACCGGCTGGTGTGCGCCCGCAGCGGCAAAGCCCTGGACAACGCCAACCGCACCACCGAGGGCGGCGCGGTCGTCCAGTGGACCGTCAACACCGGGACCCCGCAGCAGTGGAAGGTCACCCACCTGGGCCACGGCTACTACAAGCTGGTGTGCCTGAACAGCAACAAGGCCCTGGACAACGGCAACTCCGCCGGCGACGGCGCCACCGTCGTCCAGTGGACCCCCAACACCGGGACCCCGCAGCAGTGGGCCGTCGCCGCCCTGGGCAACGGCGCCTACCGGCTCACCAACCGCCGCAGCGGAAAGGTCCTCGACAACGGCAACGTCACCACCCAGGGCAGCAACATGATCCAGTGGTCCTGGAACGGCGGCTCCCAGCAGCGATGGACCATGACCAAGATCGGCTGATGCCGGCCGGCCCCCGCCCTCGTCCCCGAGCGGGAACGCCGTGCTGACGACCCACGGGGGGCTGAGGACCCGCCGCGCCCTGACCGAGTGGTTCCCCGGCCCACCGTCGGGACCGCCCGAACCCTCGGGCCGGTCGTGGCAGTGACGCTGTACGGGCGGCTTCAACGCCTGCGTCAACGTGTCGGCAAGGCATGGATCCCACCCTTCGTCCCCGACCACCAGGGCGCTACCCGCGCGGTGATCCTCCTCGCCGGCCTGTGGGCGAAGGGCCGCCCGGCGGACCGGCGGCCATGTCCCGCTGCTGATCGCCGGAGGCCTCGCGCTCGCCGTCGCCGCCGACCGTCGCGTGCTGGCGAACCGTCACGAAGCGACAGGCTCTGGTCAAGGACTTCTCAAGCGTCGGACGCCTCCTCCCGGCCGTGATCGGGTCTCTTCCGACGGTCTGTCAACGCCCGCTCTGGGAGGACCTGGTGCCAGCACCAATCCGTAGAAGACGATGGCTCACGATCTGCGTCAGCACCGCATCCGCCGGACTCCTCGCGCTACCCGCGAGTGCCGCACCCGGCGGCGACAGCAGCCCCTTCGGGGCGCGCACCCTCACCCGACACGCCGCCGAACGCGAGCAGTCGGTGGGGGCCATGAGCCCCAAGGTGGCGGAGGACGACGACGGCAACGAGGCCGACGAGATAGCCGAGGGCGCGGACCAGTACGCCGAGGCCCGCACCTCACCCGGCATCGTCGCACCGGGCGCGTACGGCGCCGCCTGGACCAGCCTGAGCAATCTGCCGACCACCGGGGGCAGTTGGCGCAACGTCACCGACCTGCCGTACAACTCCGACGATCCGCGCTACCGCGACATCGACTCCAACTCCAGCGGCGGCTCGGGCAACGTCACCGGTCGGATGGCCGCGATGGCCGCCGACGACGACGGGTACGTGTACGCGGGCAGCGCGGGCGGCGGCGTGTGGCGCTCGCGCAGCGGCGGCGGGCACTGGCAGCCGATCAGCGACCGGCTGTCCTCGCAGTCCACCGGCGCGCTCGCGCTCGACGGGACCGGACGGCTGTGGCTGGGCACCGGCGAGGCGACCACCAACGCGGACGCCTACCTCGGCAGCGGCGTCTACGTCCTGTCCGACCCGCACCACGGCACGTTCTCCTCGCGCGGCCGGGTCGGCGGCGACGAACTGGAGTCCACCACCATCCACCAGCTGCGCTTCGGCGGCGGCAAGGTGTGGGCGGCGACCAGCGAGGGCGTGTGGAGCCACTCCACGAAGAAACTCAGCGGTGCCTGGAAGCTGGAGTACGCGCCCAACCCCGACTACCTGCCGGGCGGTTCGAAGGCCGACGACCCCGACGCGGCGTACAAGAACATCGCCAACGACATCGCCATCGACCCGAAGGACCCCGCGAAGGTGGTTCTCGCGGTCGGCTGGCGCAGCGGTGACGACTACAACGGCTTCTACACCAAGGACTCCAAGGGCACCTGGACACGCATCACCAGCGGCCTGGGCGACCTGTCGGCCGACGCGGACGACGTCGGAAACGTCACCTTCGCCCGCTCCGCCGACGGCTCCCGCTACTACGCCGTCGACCAGTCGCCGGAGCAGCTGAACACCAACCCGGACAGCGGTCTGGAGGGCATCTACGTCTCCAAGTCCGGCTCTCCGACGGGCCCGTGGACGAAGATCGCCGACTACCAGGGTCTCGCCGCCTCCGGCTCGGCGCTGACCTCCAGCGGCTACATGCCGGGCGTGCAGGCCTGGTACAACCAGTTCCTGACCGTCGACCCGGCGAACGCGGAGCACGTGTACGCGGGCCTCGAGGAGGTCTACGAGACCAAGGACGGCGGCGGCACCTGGTCCACCGTCGGCCCGTACTGGAACTTCGGCTTCCCCTGCTGGAGCATCGACCCCGCCCAGCAGACCGGCGACTGCAGCCAGACCACCCACTCCGACCAGCACGGCGTCGCCATCGGCCGCTACCACGGCAAGAGCTTCGTCTACGTCGGCAACGACGGCGGCGTCTACAAGCGCCCGGTCGACGGCGCCCAGGACTCCTCCGGCCACGCGACCGACTGGACCTCGCTCAACGACGGCACCATCGACACCCTGCAGTACTACTCGGTGGGCGTCGGCAAGGACCTGGACCACGGCGGCGTCTCCGTCACCGGCGGCCTGCAGGACAACGGCCAGTCGATCCTGCGCAGCAACGACAAGGTGATGGGCTCCAACTTCGGTGGCGACGGCGGCGACACCCTCACCGACCCGGCCAACGGCTGCGACATCGCCGAGGAGTACGTCTACCTGGCCATCCAGGTGACCCAGAACTGCGCCGTCAACGACGGGAGTTGGATCAACGACCCCGGCAAGGCCACGTCGTACGACGTTGCTCCGGCCGACAACGCCACGGGTGAGGCCCGCTTCATCGCCCCGCTCGCGGCCGACGCGAAGAACAGCTCGACCTGGATCGCGGGCGGCCGCCACATCTGGGTGCAGACCCACGGCTACGCCATCCGCAGCGGTGACGAGTGGAAGAGCGTGTACGACCTCGGCGCCGGCCACACCGCGACCGCTGTCGCCGCCTCGGGCGGCAAGGTGTACGCGGCCTGGTGCGGCCCCTGCAACAACCAGGGCTTCGCCCGCGGCATCTCCGTCGGCGATGCTGGGGGCACCTCCCGGACGAAGTCTGGGGGAGGCACCGGCTGGCACGACATCACTCTCCCCGCCACCGGTGCGGACGGCACCGTACCCAACCGCTACCTCAGCGGCTTCGCCGTCGACCCGAAGGACGCCGATCACGTCTACCTCACGGTCAGCGGCTTCTCCCGGCAGTGGACCGAGGGACCGGGCGCGGGCGTCGGCCACGTCTTCGAGTCGAAGGACGGCGGCACCACCTGGAAGGACATCTCGGCGAACCTTCCCGACGTGCCGACCGACTCCGCGGTCGTCACCCCGAACGGCGGCCTCGCCGTCGCCACCGACCTCGGGGTCGTCTACCGGGCGCCTGGCCACACCAGGTGGCAGCGCGTCGGATCGCTCCCGGCCGTGGCCGTGCTCCAGCTGAAGCTGAGCCCCGACGGGCGCACGCTGTACGCGGCGACGCACGGCCGCGGCATCTACAGCATCCCTGTGCGTGACTGCGACTGACCCCGGCAGTCGTACGGAGCGGTGATCCCGGCGTTTCGGGGTCACCGCTCCGTCGTGTACGGCACCACACTCACTTCGAGCGTGAAGGCGACGTTCGCCGCGCCCGCGACGTCCGGCGCCTTGGCGAGCGCGGTGACCCTGGCCGTGCCGCCCCGGGTGCCCGCGCACCGCAGTGAGGCGCGGGCGGATCCGTCCGCCTCCACCCGCCATCCGGACGCCACGACGAAGGCCGGCGCGGAGCTGCGGACAGCCACCCATCGCCTGTCGTCCGCGCGGGGCTGGAGGATCAGGGACACAACGGTCCCCGGCCGCACGCACAGCCGCTGTCCGGGCGCGTCACCGGGGGTGACGGTGACCTCGGCGTGTCCGGCGACGCAGGCGCCGGCCGAAGCGGAGGACGTGCGGTCCGTCCCGGACGGGCCGGCTCCGGACGGGCTCGACGGCGGGGGAGAGGACGGGGAAGCGAACGTGTGCGCCGGCGTGCCGGTGGACGGCTCCACCGAGCGGCTCCCGGACGGCCCTCCGGCAGATCCGCCGTTCCCTGTCGAGGTCCCGCATGCGGCCAGGAGGAAGAACACCCCGGCGATCACCCACGCCCCGGCCCACCACCGCATCCCGGCACCTCCCGGCTGCCCGTACGCATACCAGGATGCCCCTTGCAGCCGCGCCGCGGTGGGCCGCTCCCAGTCGTCGCACGCGGCCACGACCCACGCTGTTCAGTCGTTGGTCGACACGGTGAGGGCCGCGGAGATGCCGTGGACCAGCGGGTGCCGGCAGTGCGCGGCGAGGAGTTCCAGCCATTCGACCGGGTCGCCGCCGTGTCCGATGCCGTCGCTCGAAGGCTCCGGGTCGCTGGTCGGCGGAGGTGCGGGCTGTGTCAGGGATGCCCGGGCGATGGCGCAGCGCAGGACGACGGCCTCGGTGGCCGCTGCCAGCCGCGGACCGGTGAACCCGTGCGCGGAAAGCTGCTCCCGTGCCGTCGTCTCGGCGGCGGCGCTGCGGAACGGGGCCAGGGCGAGTATCGCGTCACTGATCTCGATCGTGTACCGGTACAGGACGAGTTCGGGCTCGGCGCGCAGGGCGTCCGGCAGCGGAAGGACGACCTCGGGTGCGGCATCGGTCAGCATCCGCCACAGCGGTTCGAGGCGGCGCAGCCTGCGGCGGTCGGCGTGGGCGCGCCGTCTGTCCGCCAGGGCGGGCCAGGCGATCCCGGCGCTGGACAGCAGCAGTGAACCGGTCAGCAGGACCTGTGTGGCAGGCACGACGGCGGCGTCTTCGAACAGCGGGATGCCGGAGTCGCGCAGGGCCAGGTAGGCGCACCGGTGCAGGGCGTAGACGATGGCTGTCGCGGCGCCCGCGCCGATCAGCTCGAGGGAGGTCCGCAGGGGGCCTGGCGGGGCCTGCCGGTGGTAGCGCAGGCACATCACCCCGATCGCGGTCACTCCCCAGATCACGTAACCGATGTAGATGGCCCAGTAGACGGTATGGGCGGCTGAGTGGCCGGTGGTCAGCAGATACTTCTCACCGCTCGGGCGGGGCGCCAGGAAGAAGGCCGTGCACAGGGCGGCTGCGACCAGCGGAAGAGGCAGCCAGTCGCGGGCCCGGGGGGTGGGAGCCGCGCCGGTCGCGCCGGACAGCCGACGCACGAAGGCGGTCAGGCATGTGATCGCGGACATTCCGAGCAGATGGCTGAGGACATTGGTGATGCTCTGCACACCGGTGACGGTGTCGATCACGCGACGCACCGCCGGCACCCCCACGGTGACCGACAGGGTGACCAGGGCGACGACTCCGGCGAGCAGTCGGGAGGGCGCGGATTCCGGGATGGCGCGGCTGCGCAGTGCCCGGTGGGCGGTGTGCGCGGTGAGAGACCACATCGGAACGAGCAGGACGACCTCGTACGGCCGGATGGCCGTCATCGCGGACGCACCAGGCCGAGGGCGCGGGCCAGCCGGTCGAGGCTCGCGGACCCCTCGTGAACCGGCCGGACGCCAGGTGACGCGTGGTCGGTCGACCGCTTGTGGATCAGGGTGGCCATCAACTCGGCTTGCTGCTCCTGCAGTTCGGTGTAGTCGGTGCGGCCCCGGGCGAGCAGCCTTCGGACCATGGTGGGGTCGAGGCCGGGGAAGAGCGCCTCCATCCCGGGCCAGGAGCCGCCGCCGTCGCGTTCCGTCGTGTGGTCGAGCAGGAGATGGGAGATCTCGTGCAGGATGATGTGCCGCTGGTGGAAGGCGTTGGTGGACGTCTCGTAGAAGATGTGGTCGGTGTCGCCGAGGCTGACCCACAGTCCGCACAGGTCGGCGATGGCTCCCGCCTGTTTCGGCAGGGGTGACAGGGTGAGCCGCCTGCCGTGCCGCTGTTCGATCGAGGCGCACAGGGCGTCGATCGTCAGGGGCTGCGCCTGTCCGAGCGGGAGGCCGTCCAGGATGGCGTCGCACCGGGTGCGGAAGTCGGACCAGGGCTCTGCCCTCAACCGGAAACCGTCCTGCACCGTGCCCCTTCCCCCGACCGCTCGACGGCGTGCCGCGCGGTCACAGCCTCTGTCACGGGGAAGTCTATGCATCCCGCCCGTCGCGCTCTCGCGACTGGTCGGCGGCCTGTTCGACGAGGCCGCGCACCACGTCCAGGCCCTGCGCGGAGAGGGTGGCCACCGCCGCCGCGCGCAGGGCGACAGCCTTGACGTCGTTGTTGCGCATGGCGGTGATGAGGGCGAGTTGGGCCATGGTCCGGTCGGCGACGGCGTCGTCGACGAAGTAGCCGACCGGTACGCCGAAGAAGTCGGCGAGCGCGCGCAGCGTCCCGATGGTGGGGTTGGGGGCCTTTCCGTTCATCAGCATCGACAGCCGGCCCACCGAGAGGGAGACGCCCCCAGGCTCCTCGACCGCCTTGATGCCGTCGACCACCTCCTGGAGGGTGTGGCGCCTGCCCAGTGGTTGCACGTGCTCGAAGAGGTACTCGAGGCGGGCGGCCAGCAGCTGCCCATCTGTCTCACTCACGGTCGCTCACCTCTCGATGCCTCCTGCCATGGGGGCATTATCCCGTGCGCCGTGCGCGCCGTGAGCGGGGCGCCGGTGCGCCGAGAGACCTGCCACTGCTCGCGGACCGGTCACCGCCTCGCGGTAGACCCTGCTCCCCGATGGATCCCGTCCGTGGCCGTACGGCGATGCCCAGCCCTCCAGCAGCACATAAACATGCAGTCGGTGAACCCGGCTACGAATGTTGATGCCCGTATGTGCTGCTGCAAGATGTCCAGTTGACTGCCCTCGGAGATCAAATTCTTTCACTTAAGTGAAAGCCGCTGTTAGTGTTGCGGAGGTTCAGTCGCCCTGCCCGGGCGGAGACGCCTGACGGTCGCGCATGGCGGGAGCACCGTCTGCACCCCGTCAGGTGGCTCGGTTCGGAACGGGCCCCGATCAGCACGCACTTCACTTCACTGGGAGGCATCAAGTGGCTCGGAAGATCAGCAAGTTCGCGGCTGTCGCGGCCGTGGCAACGGCGGTCGTGACGCTCGCGGGGAACCCGGCGAGTGCGGCGGACACGGCGTACAACACGCGCACCCTGTACCTGACCGGCTCCCCCTCGTCGTCCGGCGCCGACGCGTGCACCAGCAAGACCATCTACCTGGGCGCCGGCGACTACACGTGGACGCACGTCTTCGACTCCATCCGTTTCCCGAGCCGTGACATCACCCTGTCCGCGGGCACGTACACGTGGAAGGACTGCCTGAACCCCGGGAGCGGTGACTACACGCACACGTCGAGTCTGGCCAAGTCCGGTTCGGCGACGGCCACCCTCGTGAGCACCGTGGAGACCTTCAGCGGCACCCACACTTTCGGCTCGCTGCTCGACCCGCACTTCTGATCGCCCCCGCGGACATGGCCTGCCATGGGCGGAGCGCCGTCTCGGGGGCCGGCCGGATCGGCCCGGGGGCCATGTCCGCGGTCACCTGGCGCAGGCCGCGAACGGTCCGCCCGCCGAGACGCTCCTCACCCGGAACCCCATCACCTTCTGTCGATGTTGGATCAAGATCCTGAAAGGCGGACCCACACGTGCATCGTCATGCTCCACGACGTCCATGGAAGAGATGTCTTGCGGCGACGGGCGGCGGAGTGGCGCTGCTGGCGTCGTTGCTCGTCCCGGCGTCCCAGGCGGCCGAAGCCGGCGAGACGGTCACGCGGACGGCGGCGGTCGCGGCGGCGACGCCCACGGTGTCCCCCATGGTGCAGACGGGGCCGCGCAACATCATCAAGCGGCTGCAGGACACCTACATCACCAATGTGGACGACGCCGACCACTCGCAAGGGCACATCCTGCACGTCGGCACGCCGGACAACGGCACCACGAAGTACCGCAGCTTCATGCGCTTCGACGTCTCCAAGCTCCGCGGAGCCCCGATCTCGAAGGCCTACCTGCGTGTCTACAACTCCTTCGTCTCCGACTGCGACGCGAAGGCCTGGATGGGCGTCTACCCGGTGACCCAGCCGTGGGACCAGTCCACGATCACCTGGGCCAACCAGCCGACCGTCGGCGCGGGCAAGGGCACGTGGTTCGGACTCGGCCACCCGAACTGCCCGGACATCCCGAACAGGACCAACCCCGCCGCGTCCAACGGCATCCAGCGCATCGACGTCACCGACTGGGTGAAGGCCTGGGCCAACGACGCCTCCTTCCCGAACCACGGCATCAGGTTCTCGGCGCAGGAGGACATCAGCTCCGGCTACAAGGACTTCTGCTCCATGAACACGGTGTCGACCGACTACGCGTGCCACGCCGCGTACAACGCGCCGACGCTGGAGGTCGAGTTCAACACGGGCTCCACGCCGATCATCTCGGGCAACGCGTACGGCCCGACGTACCCGAACAACTACCCCGCGGCGCACTCGGCGCTGGAGTTCCTCGACTCCACCGATCCTGACGTCTGGCCCGCCTCGGGCCCGTACCAGCGGTGGATCCCCGACGCCTACCACTCGGTCTTCGACACGACCCTGAAGGGTGACTCCTGGGCCGGCGGCACCTCGCACAAGCTGCGACCCGGCGGCACGTACGGCGGACAGGTCCTGGTCACGGGCGACGGCACCAGCGGCTTCGTCGGCGTGATCCCGTACCCGTCCCTCGCCGGCTACCACTGGGCGGTCAACGTGGGCGACCCGAACGACCTGCACGGGGTCGAGATGCTCCCGGACGGCACGGTCATCGCCGCGTTCGCCTCGCGAGTCTTCGGCTCCGAGGGCATCGCCGGCGGGCTCGCGGTCTACTCCAAGGCGCAGGGCACCCCCGGCAACTGGAGCGCCACGCCCGTCCAGCAGACCTCTCTCGCCGGCGCGCACGAGGTCCTCTACGACCCGAGCAGCAACTCGGTGTGGGCCGTCGGCGACGAGCTTCTGGTGCGGTACGACTACGTCGGAGGCCGGCTCAAGTGGGGGAAGGCCTGGCCCCTTCCCCAGCAGGCAGGCGCGAAGAAGGCGTACGGCCACGAACTCACGCCGGTCCACGGCAACTCCGACCGGCTCTGGATCGGCGCCAACGCCGGCATCGTCCAGTTCTCCAAGAGCGGTGCCGTCGACTGCTACGACGACTCCCAGGGCGCCTGGCCACTGCCGGAGTACGTGACAGGCGCCGAGAACCACTGGTGCACGAACTATGCGAACCGGGCCGAGGTGACCAAGCGCACCCTCATCAAGAGCGTCGGGAACGACCCCGCCACGGGCACCGTGATCTCCACCTGCTCCATCGGCTGCCCCGAGACACAGGCGGCGGGCAATACGTGGGACACCGCGTACATCCGCTTCATCCCCACCAGCGGCCCGCAGTCGCTGGAGTCGGTTTCCACCGTGGACCGGCGCTACAAGGCCACCTGGGCCGTACCGGCCTACCAGTAGACACCGGCCGCCAGAGCTCCACCCAGCCGTGGCCCCGGGCCCCCCCCCGACGGCCCCCCGGCCCCCCCCCCCCCGCCGGGCCCGGGCACCCGCGCGCGGGGGCCCCGGGCCACGGCCCCTTCGGCAGGGCCCCCTGCATCACGGCTTCGACGCAGCACACTCCCGACGACCGGGGCCCGCGCGACGCTCTCCCATCCCTGACTACGAGCCTGTCTCGGTCAGCACGGGCTCGATCCGGAAGAGGTGGCCGCCGATCCGGCCGATGAGGCCGTGGTCATAGACCGTCAGTTCCGGCGCGACCCCCGCCTCTACCGGGCTCTTCGGGACCTGTACCTGGCTGCGCCAGCGCACCGCACCGCTGTCCAGGTCGAGGCCTACCAGATGCCCGGACGGGTCGAGGTAGTGGTTCCGTGTTTCCTGTGCGAGCAGGCGTGCGCGCTGGACGCCGTGCAGGCCGCCGAGAGGGTGGCGGTGGCCCGGGCTCGCGGACTGTTCCTGATGGAGGCGATGTGGAGCCGCTTCCTGGCGTTCCATGTCGAGGTTCTCGGTGTCCGGGCCGCGAGGAACGAACGTCTGCGCGGCGAGTGGGCGCAGAAGACCGGCGTCCTCTTCCGCCGCGACGGCCACGGCGTGCGGGCCCTCGGCGACAGCGAGCTCGACGCCATATCCGCCGGGTGGGGCGGTAACTCCCCGCCTGCGGGAAGTACCAGAGGAAAATGCCAAACCCCTCACCTCGGCCCAGCACTTTCCGTAGTCTCGGGATCACGCTCTCGGTGCGGCCGTGCGGGAGAGGGCAGTCCGGCATGCGCCGAGTCTCTTCCCAGCTTCGTGATGGCGAAAGGAGACCGGTCATGGCCGTCAAGGCCGAGGTCCTGAACGAACTGCACCGGCTGCGCACGCGCATGCCCCAGCTGACGGGAGCGCTGGCGGCCAGCGTCGACGGCTTCGTCCTCGCCCAGGACATGCCCGGCGTCCAACCCGAAGGGCTCGCGGCCCTGACCGCGGCCGCCCTCGGTGTCGGCTACCGCATGGTCGACCTCACGGCCCGCGGGGAGTTCTGCGAACTGCTCGTGCGTGGCGCCGGGGGCTATGTCGCCACCTACGCGGCCGGTCCCAGCGCCGTCCTCACCCTGCTGGCCGACGACCGGGTCAACGTCGGCCGCCTGCATCTGGAGGGACGGCGCAGCGGCGCGCACATCGCCGAACTGCTCGCGGCACGCCGCTCCTTACCGGAGGACGCACCCCCACGTCCCACCAGCACCCCGACCCCCCTCACGGCCCAGGGCAGATCCCTGGGCGCCCTCCCGGTCCGCATCCCGCGACAGTTCCGCCCCCAGCGAGGCCCGGAACTCGGCGGCTGAGCCGAGCTCGGCGTCACCAGCAGGATCCCGCGGGGGAGTTGTACGGCGGTCCCGCAGCACCGGGCCGGTGCCAACCCGGGACCCGGCCGTCTACCCGCACGCCGGGCCGGTGCCACCCGGACGCCCGGCCGTCTACCCGCCCACGGGCTGATGCCGGCCGCAGGCCGGGCCGTCCTGCCTGCACACGGACCGGTGCCTCGGCCGTCGATGGCTCTCGCCCCCTCACGCCCCTCCGCCCTCCGCCTGCGCACGCCCGCGTGGCGGCCCGACCCGCCCGCGCCGGCGGCCACCGGCCCGTTCCGGCCCCGCACCGCCGTTCGCCCCGGGCGCGCTGAACCCGCCGGGGACGAGACGCGGCGGTGCCCCAGTCGGTGCGGGTGTGGCCGGACGCGCGAGCGCTGCCGCGGACGGACGATCGCCTGTCTCCGGCGGCGCACCCGCGTCCCCCGGTGCGGGTGCCGCGCGCCCGATCACGCGCGTGTGGGGCATCAGCGGGGCGCACGCGGAGCACACTTCGCTGAGGGTCCACACCTGGCCGACGGCCGGGTCGTGGCGCAGCACCAGGACGACCGCGCCCGCGCAGACGGCCCGGGTGGCCTCGTGCGGCGCGCATCGCTGGCGGCGGCACCAGCAGGCCGCGTCGGGCCGCACCGCGGCCGCTCTGGCATGGGCGGCGGCATGGGCCTCGGCGAAACGTCGCAGGGCCGCGAGGTCGCGTGAGCGTGGCGGCATGGCGCACGCCGAGGAGCAGGTGACGGAAGCGGTGCGGTCCCGGTGCCCGACCACACGGATCGTCCAGCAGCGTCCGGGACGGCGGGCTGACGGGGCGTCAGGGTACGTGAGAGCCAAGACCACATGTCCTTCGTGGGAGGCGAGACGGGCGGAGAGGGCACTCCGGGCTGGTTCCGGCGCCACGCACCGGAAGTGACCTCGTTCACAGCATGCCCATGGCCCCGCGGACCATTCGCGCCGTGCCACCTCTGGCCGACAGACCGGCGTCGTGGCGGCCAACGGCGCGTGAACGCGCGCCTTTCGCTCCCGGTCGCGCGCCCCCTCAGTGGGGGAACGCGCGGGGCTGTCTGAGCCGCGGGAGTCCGTCGCGGAACTCCTCGATGCGGGTGCTGATCTGGCGCATGAGGACGGTGTCCTCGATGCGGTCCAGGTAGAGGTTGCGGCGGGCGAGGGCGGACGCGTCCACGCAGAAGTACAGCGCCATGAGCGGGTTGACGAAGAGTTCGCTGTCCTTCGTCCGCTCGGTGAACCGTACGTCGCCGAAGTCGCCGCGTACGGCGGCCGCGACGGAGCCGTTGACGATGCTCGGGTGGTCCGGGGTGCACTCCTGGGCGTGGGCCACGGCGTCGACGTACAGGGCGCCCTCGCGGCTGTCGCGCGGCAGGGAGAACGCGCCGAGGTAGCCGCCCTCCCGGTCCAGTGCGGCCAGGTTCTCCAGCACCAGGGAGTGGTTGACCCCGTGGTAGGCGTCCACGCCGAAGCCGAGGCAGGCCACCAGCCGGTGCTCGACCTCGTGGAGGCCGTGCACGGCGGCCAGGCTGGCCATGTCCTCCTCGGGCGTGCCCAGTCCGTGCTCGTCGCCCCGCAGGAGGATGTCCGTCCCGCCGTCCACCAGGACGATGGCGTCCACCCCGCCCAGGTGGTCCAGCAGTGCGCGGTAGGCGGCCCGCAGCGGGGTCACGCCGGTGCGGGCGAACGCGTACACCGTCGAGGGCAGACCGTGCCGACCGAGCCAGCGGGCCAGGGTGCGCTCGGGGAAGTAGTCGCCCCGGACGGGGGTGTCCGGGGCGACGGCCGCGACGTCCGGCTCCAGCCAGCCCGCGGGGGGGGGGCCGGAGGGGGCGGGGGGGGGGGCCCCCCCCCCCACGGCCGCGACGTCCGGCTCCAGCCAGACGTCGGTGGGCAGGCCGTAGAGGTCGGAGAAGGACAGGTTGGCCAGATGGACGTCCTTGCCGGCCGAGCGCAGGGCGATCGCCAGCGGCAGGCCCGCGTAGACGTCGAAGCCGCCGCCCGCGCCGGCGACGAGTATCCGCCGCGCGTCGCGCAGCCGGGTGAACAGCGGAGGTTCGTGGAGGAGGAACACGCCGGGACGCTAACAGGCGTCGATCACGCGGCCCACTGAATTGGAGGAGGGCCTGGGGCGGACGTCCCCAGGCCCTCTCTCGTCCGTGCTTACGCGCCGCTCTCGCGGAGCATGTCCTCACGCTCGACGATCTTCACGCGCTCGCGGCCCTGCGGCTCGCCCAGCGCCTTCTCGGCGGCGTCCAGCTTGTACCAGCCCTCCCAGGTGGTGAAGCGGACCTCGCGCTCGGCGAGGAACGCGTCCACGGCCTCCGGGGCGGGCGCGGACGGCGTGTGCAGACGGCTGCCTGCGAAGTCGTCCAGCAGGTTCGACACCGTCTCGTTGGCGTCGCCCTTGGTGTGGCCGATCAGACCGACCGGACCGCGCCGGATCCAGCCGGTGACGTACGTCGACTGCAGGTGCGCGCCGCTCTCCTCGACGACGCGGCCGCCCTCGTCCGGGACCGTGCCCGAGTCGATGTCCCAGGGCAGCTTGGGCAGCTTCTCGGACAGGTAGCCGACGGCGCGGTAGACCGCCGTGACGTCCCAGTCCTTGAACTCGCCGGTGCCCTTGACGTTGCCGGTGCCGTCGAGGGCGGTGCGCTCGGTGCGCAGGCCGACGACCTTGCCGTCCTCGCCGAGGATCTCGGTCGGCGACTCGAAGAAGTGCAGGAACAGCTTGTGCGGGCGGTCGCCGACGTCGCGGATCGCCCAGTTCTCCAGCGTCTTGGCGACCATGTCGGCCTGCTTGTTGCCGCGCCGGGTCGCGATCGAGCCGTCGTCGTAGTCGATGTCCTCGGGGTCGACGATGACCTCGATGTTGGGGGAGTGGTCCAGTTCCCGCAGCTCCATGGGCGAGAACTTCGCCTGCGCGGGGCCGCGGCGGCCGAAGACGTGGATCTCCAGCGCCTTGTTGGCCTTCAGGCCGTCGTAGACGTTCGGCGGGATCTCCGTCGGGAGGAGTTCGTCGGCCGTCTTGGCCAGGATGCGGGCGACGTCGAGGGCGACGTTGCCGACGCCGAGGACGGCGACCTTCTCGGCCTCCAGCGGCCAGGTGCGCGGCACGTCCGGGTGGCCGTCGTACCAGGAGACGAAGTCGGCGGCGCCGTAGGAGCCGTCGAGCTCGATGCCGGGGATCGGCAGCTCCCGGTCGGCCGTCGCGCCGGTGGAGAAGATGACGGCGTCGTAGAAGGCGCGCAGGTCGTCGAGGTTGATGTCGGTGGGGTAGTCGACGTTGCCGAAGAGACGGATCTGCGGCTTGTCGAGGACCTGGTGCAGGGCCGTGATGATGCCCTTGATCCGGGGGTGGTCCGGAGCTACGCCGTAACGGATCAGTCCGAACGGGGCCGGCATCCGCTCGAAGAGGTCGATCGAGACACCGGGGTCGGCGGCCACATCGGACTTGAGCAGCGCGTCGGCGGCGTAGATCCCGGCGGGGCCGGCTCCGACAATGGCTACCCGCAGGGGGCGGGGCATGATCAGGTTCCCTTCGAGCGGTGACAGATCGACTCGGGGGAAGCCTAAACTAAGGCAAACCTAACTCGGTACGCGGGTCCGGTCTATGAGCCCATAAACATCATTTATGAGCCGGGCGGCCCATGAGCCCACCGGGGAACGGGACTTCTCGGTCTGCCGCTGATCGCGTGGGGGGTCCTCGACCACGCGGAGGCGCTCGGCGTGCCCGTCGGCACCGTCCGCGCGCGCCCGCACCGGGCGCGCCGCCCTGCCGCGAGCGGACAGAAGCACGTCCAGGTCAAGGGGCTGGTCACGGCAGGGGTGGGGGACCGGACGGGGCACAGCGGCCGCAGGGCGGGTCAAGGCAGCGGCTGTTCCGCCCAGATCACCTTCCCGCCGGGCGTGTACCGCGTGCCCCAGCGGTCGGTGAGCTGCGCGACCAGGAACAGGCCGCGGCCGCCCTCGTCCGTCATCGCCGCGTACCGCAGATGAGGCGAGGTGTTGCTGCTGTCGGACACCTCGCAGATCAGGGTGCGGTCGCGCAGCAGGCGCACCCGGACGGGCGGGGTGCCGTAGCGGATCGCGTTGGTGACCAGCTCGCTGAGGATCAGTTCCGTGGTGAAGGACAGCTCCTCCAGCTCCCAGCGCACCAGCTGCCGGGCGACCGCGGCCCGCACCTCGCCCACCGCGGCCGGGTCCACGGGCACGTCCCACTCGGCGACCTGCTCCGCGCCGAGCGCCCGGGTGCGGGCGACGATCAGAGCGATGTCGTCGTTCGGGCGCTCCGGAAGCAGCGACTCCAGGACGGACTGGCAGGTCTCCTCCGGCGTACTGTCGGTCCGCTCCAGGGCATCGCGCAACCGTTCGAGACCGGTGTCGATGTCCTGCTTGCGGTCCTCGACCAGCCCGTCGGTGTACAGCACCAGCCGGCTGCCCTCCGCCAGCTCCAGCTCCACCGTCTCGAACGGCAGCCCGCCGAGCCCCAGCGGCAGCCCGGCGGGGACGTCCGGAAACTCGACCCGGCCGTCGGGGTGCACCAGCGCGGGCGGCGGATGGCCGGCGCGGGCGACGGTGCAGCGCCGGGAGACCGGGTCGTAGATGGCGTACAGACAGGTCGCTCCCGCGACGGGCGCGGCGCTGCCGTCGGCCGTCTCGTCCTGGTCGATGCGGGCCACCAGCTCGTCGAGCAGCCCGAGGAGTTCCTCCGGCGCGAGGTCCAGCGCGGAGAAGTTGTGGACGGCGGTGCGCAGCCGGCCCATGGTGGCCGCCGCGTGCAGCCCGTGCCCGACGACGTCTCCGACCACGAGCGCGACCCGGGCGCCGGACAGCGGCAGGACGTCGAACCAGTCGCCGCCGACACCCGCCTGCGCCGGAAGATAGCGGTAGGCGATGTCCAGGGCGCCCTGCTCGGGCAGGGTGCGCGGCAGCAGGCTGCGCTGGAGCGTGACGGCCATGCCGTGCTCGCGGGTGAAGCGGCGCGCGTTGTCGATGGAGACCGCGGCACGCGCCACCAGCTCCTCCGCGAGGACGACCTCCTCGGAGTCGAAGGGCGCGGCGCGCTCCGAACGGTAGAAGCTGACCACCCCGAGAACCAGTGACCCCGCCCGGACGGGCACGGTGATCAGGGAGTGGATACCGAACTCCACCACCTGCTCGGTCCGCTCCAGGTCCTGCGCCCGCCAGCCCGGGGACTCGGCGAGCCGCGCCTCCAGCACCGGCCGCCCGTCCACCAGGGTCCGGGCCTGCGGGGCGGACTCGACGAACCGGATCTTCTCGCCGACCGCGTACAGCGGCGCGCCCTTGCGGATCCCGCTCATCGCCGTGCGCCGCAGCACGGCCCGGGAGTCCGGCTCCTCCCCCTCCAGGACGGCCTCGAACAGGTCCACGGTCGCGAAGTCCGCGAACCGCGGCACGGCCAGCTCCGTCAGCTCCTCCGCGGTCCGGGTCACGTCCAGGCTCGTGCCGATGCCCACTCCGGCCGCGTACAGCATGTCGAGGCGCTCGCGCGCCGCCTCCGCCCGTCCCGACAGGGCGCGCAGCTCCGTGGAGTCGCGCAGGGTGGCGACGCTGCCGGCCGGCCCGCCCGCGACCTCGGTGGGCCGCTGGTTGATCGCGAGCAGCCGCTCCCCGACCAGGTGCACCTCGTCCGTGGCGACCCGCCCGGACGCCAGCAGCTCGGCGGTCGCGGTGTCCAGCCCGAGGTCGAAGACCTTCCGGCCCTCGGCGTCCGCGGGCAGGTCCAGCAGCCGCTGCGCCTCGTCGTTGGCGAGCAGCAGGTCGCCCTCCCCGCCGACGATGATCACCCCTTCGCGTACCGCGTGCAGCACCGCGTCGTGGTGCTCGTACATGCGGGTCATCTCGCGCGGGCCCAGCCCGTGGGTCTGGCGCAGCAGACGGCGGCTGACCAGCGCCGTACCGCCCGTGGCCAGCGCCAGCGCCGCCGCGGCGGTGGCCAGGACCAGGGGCAGCTGACGGTCCGCGGTCCCGCCGACGCGGTCGGTGGTGATGCCGGCCGACACCAGCCCCACGATCTTGCCGTCGGCGTCCTTCACGGGCACGACCGCCTGCACGAGCCGGCCGATCGTCCCGTTGACCTCCTCGACCACCGTGCGCCCGGCCTGCGCCGGTCCCAGCGTCCCGACGAACTTCTTGCCGATGCGGTCCGGCTTGGGATGGGTGTAGCGGACGCCGTCGGTGTTCATGACGACGATGAAGTCGACCTGCGACGCCTCACGGGCGGCCTCGGCCCGCGGTTGCAGCACGGCCGTGGGGTTCGGGCTGCCCAACGCCGCCACGATGCCCGGGGAGTTGGCGAAGGTCTCGGCGACGGCCAGGGAGCGGTTGCGGGCCTCCTGGGTGGTGTCGTGCCGCACCTGGAGCACCAGGGCGACCACCGCCGCGACGACAAGCAGCAGCACGATGACGACCTGCAGAACGAACACCTGCGCGGCGAGGCTGCGCCTGCCCAGTGTGCTTTCGGGTGTGCGCCGTCCCCGCAGGCCCCGGGGACGACGGGCCGGCCGGGCATCCGATCGCCCCAGGAGTCGGACCATGTGCCATGTCTACACTGCCGGGCCCCGCGAGGCGAGGGGCGCTACGGAAGGTGATGGCCCGTAATCGTCGTGCGCCGCCCGGGCGAGCCGGGTGGCCAGCAGCAGGGCGATGTCGTCGGGCCGGTCGGCGGTCTGCCGGGCCGTCGCGGTGAGCCGGTCGGCGACGTCCGCCAGCGACCGCTCCGAAGGAGCGCCCGCGTCGGCCAGGCCCGCGCGCAGGGCGGCGATGCCGTCGTCGATGTCATGACCGGGCCGCTCCACCAGCCCGTCCGTGTACAGGGCGAGGATCGCGCCCGGATCCAGGCGCAGCTCCGCCACCGGGTACTGGGCACGCGGGTCGACACCGAGCACGACCCCGTCGGGCAGGTCCACGACCCGGGTACGTCCGTCGGGATGCCGCAGCAGCGGCGGCGGATGCCCGGCGTTGACCACCCGGGCCAGGCCGGTCGCCGGGTCCAGGCGGACGTAGCAGCAGCTGGCGAACTGGCCGGGGTCGAGGTCGATGAGGAGGTGGTTCGTGCCGCCCATGACCTCCTGCGGTGGCCGGTCGCCGAGTGCGAACGCCCGCACCGCGCTGCGCAGTTGCCCCATGGTCGCCGCGGCCTGCACCCCGTGTCCCTGCACATCGCCGATGACCAGGGCCAGGCCGTCTCCCGCCTCCACGACGTCGTACCAGTCGCCGCCGATCTCCATGCCCTCGGTGCCGGGCAGATAGCGTCCGGCGGTCTCCACGCGCGCGTGCCGCGACAGCCGCCGGGGGAGGAGGGCCTGCTGGAGGCCGCGGGCGAGGGCGGCCTCGGTGTCGTAGCGCTGGGCCTTCTCCATCGCGTGCGCGATCAGGCCGGCGAGGGCGGTCAGGACCGTGCGCTCCTCGGAGCTGAAGCTGCGCGGACGGTCGAAGCCGAGGATGCACGAGCCGACCGGGCGGCCGGAGGCGATGAGCGGCAGGAAGGCGCGTGCGCCCTCCGTGGCGTCGAGCGGGATGCCCGGGTAGGCGGCCGCCAACTGCTGCATCGAGTCGAAGAACAGCGGACGGCCCGTCGTGAGCGTCTCCACGCCCGGCAGACGCGCGTCCAGCCCCACGCCCTCGAACGGCGCCAGGAAGCCCTTGGGGAAGCCGGACTCCCACGCCAGGTACAGATGCCGCTCCTGGAGCAGGTAGATGGCCAGTCTGCGGCCGCCGAACGCGGGCAGCAGCTCCTGCATGACCACCGCCGACACCTGGCGGGCGGTCACCGCCTCGGTCAGGGCGATGGCGAGGACGATCGGACGGTACGAGGTGGTGGAGGCGGCGGCGTCCGGTGCGGGGACCCCGCTCTCGGCGTCGGCCGGTGCCGCGGGCGTGGGTTCGCCCGGGTCGTGCGTCACGCGGTTCGCCGGGACGGCGGTGCAGGTGAGGAGGTCCGCGCCGGGATAGACGGCCATGCTGAGCCAGTCGCCCTCGTACGGCCGCGGACCGGAGCGCCCGTCGTCGGCCTGCGGGGGCCGGCGGACGTGGAAGTGCACCGGCTCCGGCGACAGCAGGGCGCCGCGCAGATGCTCCTCGCAGGCCGGCTGGTTCAGCCACGGCACCGCCTCCCACAGGGACCGGCCGAGCAGCCGGGAGCGCTCCGCCCCCAGCAGATGCGCGGCCCGCGGGTTGGCGTACACGATCAGCCCCAGCCGGTCGAGGCAGAACACGCCCTCGGGCAGCAGGTCGGCCGCTCCGTCGGCCACGGCGCCCGGCCCCGGGTCGAGGAGGACGCCCGTGACGGCAGGGGCCGGCGCGGCCGTACCGGCGCCGGCGGACCACAGTTCCAGCAGCCGCAGACCGCCGTCGGCGGTGCGGACCTGGACCGGCAGCGGCGGCGGTCTGCCCTGGGCGGCCTCGTGCAGCAGGGTGGGGAGCCGGTGGGCGTCCGTCGGGTCGACGGCCCGTGCCAGCAAGTCCAGTCCGGCCGGCCGCTCGTCCGGCGGCAGTCCGAGCAGGGCGCGGGCGGCCTCGTCGGCGGTGACGGCGCCGGTCGCCGGGTCCCACGACAGATGCCCGACCCGGCCCAGGGCCGGACCCGCGGCCGGTGGACGGACGCACAGCGGCTCGTCGTCCCAGACGACGGCATGCCCGTCCGCCTCGCGTCGCAGCAGGGCCGTCGCCAGGGCGTCCGCCACGCACGCGAGCCGTTCGCACCCCGCCTGGACGTCCCCGGCGTCGGCGGCCGCCGCACGCAGGATGGTCAGCACCCCGAAGGCCCGCCCCTTCGCCGCACAGGGCACGCTCAGCGTTCCGAACTGGAAGGGCAGTCCCGCCGCGAACTGCGGATAGCGGCGCATGGCCTCCGTGGCGTTCGCCAGGACCACCGGGACACCGAGCCGGTGGGCGTCGGCCACCGGGAACGGCCGGTCCACGCTCAGCCGCCACCACGGCCGGAACAGCCGCCCGGGCAGCCCCGAGAGAATCGCCAGCCGCAGCAGCCCGGGCGTACTCGAACGCATGTACACGCCCCCGGCGCGGCCGTCCACGGCACACAGCCCGTCCGCCACGGCCCCGGCCAGCAGTGCGGCCGGCGGCCGGGACGGCTTCCGCTCGTCCCCGGCGCTCCCAGTCATCGCCCCTACCTCGTCCGCGCGCCACACAGTGGGCGACACAGCAAGAATGCGCCACATGGGGGCCGGAGTGCATCCGCGGGCCGCGGGCCGCCCGGACACGGAACCGCCCAAGTCATGTGATCCGCCGCGGAGACCGAGTCCGGAAGGTTCCCGCGGTTGCGGGGTAACCGCCCGCCATGGGCGAGATCATGATCGGAACGTGCTCCTGGACGGACCGGGCGCTCGTCGGCAGCGGCTGGTACCCGCCCGGGCGGCGGGACGCGGAGGGCCGGTTACGGCACTACGCCGAACGCTTCCCGGTGGTCGAGGTGGACTCGACGTACTACGCGTTGCCCGGCGAGCGCACCAGCCGGCTGTGGACGGAGCGCACACCCGACGACTTCGTGTTCGACGTGAAGGCCTTCTCCCTGCTGACCGGTCACCCCACCCGGTCCGCCGTGCTGCCACCGGGACTGCCCGCGGACATCAGGTCCCCGAAGGCGCTGGACGAGGTGTGGCGGCGGTTCGCGGACGGCATCGGGCCGCTGCGGGAGACGGGACGGCTGGGTGCCGTCCTGTTCCAGTTCCCGCCGTGGCTGCGACCCGGCGCGCGGGCCGAGGAGTTCCTCGCGCAGTGCGCCGACCGCACCGCCGGATGGCCGGTCTGCGTCGAGTTCCGGCACCCCGCCTGGTGGCGCGGCGAACAGGAGCCCGCGACCGCCGCGCTGCTGCGGTCGTACGGGTTCGCCGCCGTCGCCGTCGACATGGAGCCGTCGCTGCCGTCCGCGGTTCCTCCCGTCACGCCCGTCACCTCGCCGCGGCTGTCGGTCGTGCGCTTCCACGGTCGTAGCCCCGCCTGGGGGACGGGCAGCAAGGAGGACCGCTTCCGGCACGAGTACACCGACGACGAACTGCGCGCGTGGCTGCCCCGGGTACGCGCGCTCGCCCGGCGGGCCGAGCGGGTGCACGTGCTGTTCAACAACTGCTGCGCCGACGCGGCCGTCCGGGCCGCGGCGCGCATGGACGAACTGCTCGGACCCTGACGGGTACCGGCCGGTCAGGCGGTGGCCTCGAGGGTGCTCCTGGCGAGTTCGTACGCCGGGAGCATCGCCTCGTGCTCCTCGGTGTCCATGCCGCCGAGGTGCAGCACGACCGGGCCGTCGGACGTGGTCACGGCGAGGGCGCGCTCCTTCTTCGTCTCCTCCAGCAGCTCGCTGGTGGTGACGTACTCCACCTCGGCGCCGGTGAGGCCGCCCGCCTTGAAGGCGCGGTACTTCGCCCCGCTCGATCCGCTCTCGGCGGCGACGAAGTCCTCCAGTACGGCACGGGCGTCGGCGTCACCCGGCTTGCCGGTCCAGACGCGCAGGAAGCCGATCTTGCCGGCGGGCTTGGCGTCGACCTCGCAGGCCATGGTGACGGGGCCCTGCCGCAGGAGCGCCTCGGCGAGTTCGTCGGTCAGTTCGTCGCCGGTGTCGCCCTTCCGCGAGGCAGAGTCGACGGCCTTGGCCTTCCAGAACTCGGCGATGTCGAAGGTGACGGGGAGTTCACAGGCGGAACCGTCGGCGCCGATGCTGCCCCCACTCGCCGCGACCTTGGTCGTCGCGGTCGCCGTCGCCTCGGCCGCACCCGAGCCCTGCTCGGCGTCCCCGCATCCCGTCGCCACACCCGTCAGCAGGGCCGCCACCGCCAGGCCCCGCCGAATGTTCCCCACCCCGAAGCGCACCGCTGTCTCTCCTCTTCCTCGGTACCGGCGGAGCACTGTATCCGAGGCCGCCGACATCGCGGCGAGCGCCGGGCGGTCCTACTCCAGCGTGCTCTCCTCGACGTTCTCCATCCGCGCGTACAGCACCTGCTCGTTCACCTCCGGGTTGTCGATCAGCTTGAGGGCGGCCGCGATGCCGTGGCCGACGAGCTCGTCGGCGGTCTCGCCGTACTCGACCTGCAGGACGGTGTTGGGGGCGCGGTCGTCGTCGTCGGCGGCGCGCAGCGGGTCCCGTCAGGTGCCGTGGGCGCCGATCTCGGTGGCCGCACGCAGGACGAAGGCGACGGCGTGGGCCTTGGCCCGGGGCATCGTCAGCGTCAGCAGTTCCCGCTCGACCCGGTCGAGCCGCACCCCGGCGTCGCGGTCGCCGAACAGCAGCGCGTACAGCAGGTCCTCGGCCTCGAGCAGCAACAGCTCGCCGGCCCGTGACCGGCAGGCCGGGGCGATCAGGGCGGAGCCCTTGGGCGGCGGGTCGATCAGCAGGCCGTCCCGCTCCAGCGCCTCCCGGGTCAGCGTCCCGTAGCGCTCCACGAAGGCCCGCAGCCCGTCCGCGTCCAGCGCCCAGGCCCGCACCCGCGCGGTCCGGGCGGCCCGCGCGGGACTGTCGTCGGCGGCCGTGGCGCCCGGGTCGGCCGGTTCCGTGCGCGCCGCCGGTACGGTCGCCGTGCCCGCGGCGAGGGCGAGGAACTGCTCCACGAGCCCGGCGCGCGGCTGCTGCTCCGGCACCGCCCGCACGCGTCCCCGCAACTGCCCGGCCAGGTCCTCACGTGCCCGTTCGATGATCGCGGCAATGCTCTCCGTCCCGTTCATGAGGGCGACGGTGGGAGCGCCGGGCCGCTCGCCGACGGGGTTTCGGCATCGGTTCAGGCCTTCGGGTGAGGGCGGGAATGCCCCGGGCCGGTCGGCTGTTGTACCGCGTGACTGGCATGCACCGCTCAATGAGTGCGATGCCGGTGAGAGGAGGTCCCCATGGCACGCAGCACCGCGCGCCCCGTCGTCACCCTGAGGTCCACGGCCGGCACCGGCGTCACCTACGTGACGCGCAAGAACCGGCAGAACGACGCCGACCGGCTGGTCCTGCGCAAGTACGACCCCGTCGCCGGACGGCACGTCGCCTTCCGCGAGGAACGGTGACCCCGGCGTTCGACCCCAGGAGGCAGTCATGAAGGTGCGCAAGTCCCTGCGTTCGCTGAAGGCCAGGCCCGGCGCCCAGGTGGTGCGCCGCAAGGGCGTGACCTTCGTCATCAACAAGAAGGAACCCCGCTTCAAGGCCCGCCAGGGCTGAGCGGCTCCGAGCGGC
>NZ_JBNCAQ010000037.1:0-95001 GCF_049808595.1 Streptomyces aurantiaciflavus
CCGAGCAACCTGCTTGCTGCGCAAGCAGGTTGACGCTCCCTCCGCTGTGCTCCAGGAGCAGGCCACCAGGCGGCCCCAGCCAGGCTTCGCCCTGCCGGAAATGCGGCCTGCGCTACGCTCCGGCCGCAACGCCCCCACTGCGTACGGGCAACCGGGCACGCTTCGCGCGCCCGAGGCCAGCAGCAGGGACGGGAGAGGGCGGGGCTGTGCATCGCAACTGATACAGCATGTTGGCTCGGTGAAACCGTCACACCCACTGCATCAAACTTCAACCCAGATAGTCTCTGGAGCCGACCCACATCCCCGCCTCCATGCATGCTTTACTCCGGGAAGCTACCTGACGGTGCATCAGAAAATCCGACCGTGAACGCAGAACACCCCGCCGGACCAATTCACGCCCCAAGGTGTCCACGGTGAGTTGTAGTCTGAACTTGATGCAGGGCTAATCTTCCGAGTTTTCCCAGACGGTGAGATCTCCTCGATATGCGCCGGTCGCATTATCCAGCTTTCCCACGGTTATGTAGGAGATTCGCCCCTCTGCTGACATAGCGCAGAAATGGCCCTCGGGAGTGACTGGAAGTGTTTCTGCCCCATACGTAGAAACACGGTTTGCGTCCTGCCCATCCCAGGCAGCGATCGTGGGGTCGGTCGTGAAGAATCCGCCGCCCTTCCCGTACATGGTCGCCTCCTTCAACTTCTGGTCGCCAATGAAGTATTCGTAATTGATCCAGAGGCTCGCACCGGTGTTGCTTGACAGCACCTTGGGCGGGACCGCGTCGAGGTCGAGGTAGGTGAGGTTGACGCTGCCGGACCATCGGCTCTCGTCTACGCCAGGACCGCCTCACGACAACGCACCAGCTCGGCCCGGCGGCGTTCCAGGGTCGCGGCGGTTTCCTCCAGCCGATGCTGCCGCTCACGGCCGGCGGCTGAGCCTGCATCGGCTGACTGCCGCAGCCTCTCCAGTTCGTCCACCACATCCCGCTTTCACTGCCGGACGTCGGCCAATTCCCCTGACAGCTCCTCGACTTCCCGGGTGAGCTCGTAAATACGCAGCATGTGCCGATAGCTGCGCCCCCGCTCCGGCAGCTGCTCACTCAGCAGCCACAGCACACGGCCATAAGCCTGGCGAGCGTCGCCGAGCACCTCCGGAGCCACATCGCTACGCCGTGCCACTCCCGCCAGCAAAGCCTCAATGCAGCCCGGATCGGGGACACAGCCGTCGACACCTTGCCTTTCATAAGCAGAGATCATCGAGTGACCCACCCCCAAAACAGCAGCCAAATGCCACTGACCCTCCCCCACCCCCTCCCAGAACAGCCTCAAGCATCCGGCTAACCCTCTTCACACCTTCACCGAAACCAGCTCAGGCACAAACCCTGCCATCCCATTCTCCCACTCAGCCATGTCCCCAGCCCTCAACGCCAAGTTCGGAACACTACCGAAAATCGCTGCTCCGAGAACTCTTTGTCGTGCTTCTCCAACACGCCTTCCGTACCGCAGAATCCATACCGCCGGGGCAGAAAACGCATCAGCTACGTGCACGTCCCGGCGACTCGCCAGCCCCTCGTGCCGGACGGCCGGCCACGAGCGCAGCATCAACTCACCAGGAGCAGCTTATGAATACCAGCAAGCGTCCAACCGTCGTCATCACCCTGTTGCTCGTCATCGGCGTCGTCACCGGACTCGCCGCCTACCGCAGCACCCAGCTCGGCAACGCCTTACTCGCCGCCGCCACCATCGCCAGCCTCGGCTGGGGAACAATCAACACCCGCCGGTCTGGCCGGGTACCGCACTGGGTGAGCAGGTGGGGCAGGGCGAGGCCGGGTTCGGTGAGGACGCTCCGCTGCCCGGTGCCGACGGTGCAGGGCACTGATGACCTCGCCGGTGGCGGTGGCTGGCGATGCTGGCAGGGGCACCGCTGTACTTGCTGGGCTGGCCCGCGTCCTGCGTCGTCTGCTCCGCTGTCGCCGTCGCCCACCGGTCGGCGAGTCGCCAGGCTAGCCCGACCTGGTTCAGCCCTGGAGGGTGGCGAGCCAGTCGGTCAGCAGGCGGTTGACCTCGTCGGGGCGCTCCTGCTGGATCCAGTGGCCGCAGCCGTTCAGGAGGTGGGAGGCGGACAGGGCGGGGAGGGTGATGGGGTAGGCGTCGATGGCGTCGGACATCCAGGTGGTGGAGGCGTCCAGGGCGCCGCCGATGAACAGGGACGGCTGCTTGATCGGGGCTCCGCGGTGGGGGACGAGGTCTTCCCAGTCTCGGTCCATGTTGCGGTAGCGGTTGAGTGCGCCGGTGATCCCTGTGCGCTCGAACTCCCCGGCGTAGACGTCGAGGTCGTCCTCGCTCAGCCAGGCCGGGAGGGCCCCCGTGGGGAAGCGGTCACGCAGCCGGCCGCCGCCGCGGGCGACGAAGTGCGGGTCGGGCTCGCCCTGGGCGGGCATAGTGTCGGCGGACAACGCGGCGTAGAAGCCGGCGAGCCAGCCCCGGACGTCGGGCTCGATCTCCGCCTCGGCGCGGCCGGGCTTCTGGAAGTAGGAGACGTAGAACTCCTGGGCGGGGCCGCCGATCTGGCCGAAGATGTCGGTGGGGCGGGGGCCGCCGGGCGGCGCGTAGGGGACGCTCAGCAGGCCGACGGCGCGGAAGACCTCCGGGTGGAGCAGGGCGGAGGAGGAGGCGATGTTGGAGCCCCAGTCGTGGCCGACGACCACCGCGCTCTCCTCGCCGAGGGCGCGCACGACGGCGACGTTGTCTTCCACCAGGTCGAGCATCCGGTAGGCGTCGGTCGCCTCCGGCTTGGAGGAGCGGCCGTAGCCGCGCACGTCGATCGCCACCGCTCGGTACCCGGCCGCGGCGAGGGCCGGGAGCTGGCGGCGCCAGGAGTACCAGGACTCGGGGAAGCCGTGCACGAGCAGGACCAGCGGGCCGGTGCCCTGCTCGACCAGGTGCAGGCGCCCGGCCGGGGCCTGGACGGTGCGGTGGCGGAGCTCGGCGGTCGGCTCAGGCTGCATGGGGGCTTCTCCTCGGTTCGCGGACGGACGCGGCCACCCATCGATCATGCGGCGCGGCACCCGCTCGACGCGATCAGCCTTGCCAGTTTGGCAAAATCGCAGGACAGGGCAGTGGAGAGGCACGGCAAGGAGGAGCGAGAAGGTGGCGGTCGACAACGTAGACGGCACGCTGGCCGCGATGGGATCCAGGCTGCGGGTCGCGCGCGAGCACCACGGTGCGACGCTCGCCGGTGTCAGCTGCGCGACCGGCATCTCGACCAGCACGCTGTCCCGGATCGAGACCGGCCGGCGCAGGCCCACCCTGGAGGTGCTGCTGCAGTTGTCGAAGGAGTACGGCGTCTCCCTGGACGAGCTGGCCGGCACCGGGCCCGCCCCCGCAGCCGAGCCGCGCACCTCGGCGCCGCTGAGCTTCGGGGATGACAAGGCGGTGCTGCCGCTCACCCGGTACGTCGGCGGCCTGCACGCTCACAAGCACGTCCTGCCCGCCCTCGAGGACCCGCCCGCGCGGCCCCGGCAGACCTCCCACGACGGCTACGAGTGGCTGTGCGTCCTGTACGGCCGGCTGTGGCTCGCACTCGGTGATCAGGACCTGGCCCTGGCCGCCGGGGAGGTCGCCGAGTTCGACACCCGCATCCCCCACGGAGTCGCGAACGCCGGATCTGCCGGACCGGTCGAGTATCTGGTCTTGTTCGGGCCGCAGGGTGAACGTCTGCGGTCGCGCACCCCTCGAGCCGCTATCCGCGAAACTGGTGACGGGAAGGCTGCTGAATGAGTATTTGGGGCAAGCCGCGTGCCTCGTTGGTGACAACCATGCTGCTTCACGCGGTCTCATTCGCCACGTCAGCCAGCGCCGGTGACAACTACTGAGAACGACGCAGAACGGGCGGCGAACCGTCAGGCCGCCGACGACTACCAGCGCCAGGAGGAGGAAGGCGCCGACTTCCTCGACTGGGAGAGCTCTTAAGTACGGATTAGTACTCCAGTCTGACTTCGCGATCTTGTCGTGGACCTGGCTGGGAACAGGTACGGCCACCGCGTGATCATCGAGGATTGTGTGGACTCCTGAAGATCGTGCGGTGGCCGCAGGCCGTGGCGTAGACCCTGCCCGCTGGCAGGCGATGTTCGACCAGGCCATGGCCCGGATCGCGGGCAAATTCAAGCGAGTTGAGCCCCGGGCCGCGGCCCGCGCCTACCTGCTCGGGCTGCTGTCGAGCGTCGAACGCAAGAACTGCTGGCAACTGGCCGAGCAGGCGGGCCATACGCGGCCTGGGCCGATGCAGCGTCTGCTGCGCTACGCCCGCTGGGACGCGGATGCCGTCCGCGACGACTTGCGCGCCTACGCCGCCGAACACCTCGGCGCTGACGGCAGCGTTCTCGTAGTCGACGAGACCGGCTTCCTGAAGAAGGGCCGGTCTTCGGCAGGAGTGCAGAGGCAATACACCGGCACCGCGGGACGCATCGAGAACGCCCAGGTCGGCGTGTTCCTCGCCTACGCCACTAGCCGGGGACGGGCCTTGATCGACCGCCGGCTCTACCTGCCCGAACACTCCTGGTCCAATGATCCCGAACGCCGCACCGGGGCCGGGATACCCGAGACGGTGCAGTTCGCCACCAAGCCCCGTCTGGCCTCGGAGATGATCGCCGCTGCGCTGGACGCCGGGATCACCGCCTCCTGGGTGACCGGCGACGAAGCCTACGGGCAGGACCCCCAGCTCCGCGCCGCCCTTGAGGCACGCGGCACCGGCTACGTCTTGGCCGTCGCCTGCTCGATGCGGGTGAAGATCAACAACGGCCGTACTCCCGTCCGCGCCGATACCGTCGCCAGCCGTCTGCCCGCCACCGCCTGGCACCGTCAGAGCGCCGGAAACGGCGCGAAAGGCCCACGATACTACGACTGGGCCTGGATCCACATCGGCACCAGCAGTCATCGGCACCCGCTCATCCGACGTAACCGGTCCACCGGGGAACTCGCCTTCTACCTGTGCTGGTCACCCACCGAAGTGCCCCTGTCCGAACTGGTCCGGGTCGCCGGTGCCCGCTGGAGCGTCGAGGAGTGCTTCCAGGCCGCCAAGAGCCAGGTCGGACTCGACCACTACCAGGTCAGGCACTGGACCTCATGGCACCGGCACATCACCCTCGCCATGCTCGCCCTGGCCTTCCTCCCCGCCCTCGCCGCCGGCGCGGCCCCCGAACTGCCCGCAGACACGAACCACTTCATCCGCAGCCGCGATCCGATCACGCTGACCGTCCCGGAGATCCGCCACCTACTTGCCGCCGTCTTCATCCCACCAGCCGTGACCGCGACCAGGCTGCTGCACTGGTCCAACTGGCGCCGACGCCACCAGGCAACAGCCCGACGCAGCCACTACCGACGACGAACCCACTGGGTAGATCACGAAACCGTGGACGGACCAGCGGAAGTTCACGTACCGTGTGGCTCCACGCCCTGAGATGGACGGAAGGAGGCGAGTGCCGTGCGGTTCACACCTTTCCAGCGCTCCCTTTTCCGCTGTCCCGGCGTGGTTCATGAGTTCTGACCGGGAGCGCTCCAAGCAGCCTGTAGCCCGGAGGAATCCATGACCGATCCGGTCATCCGCGCGCTCTCCGCGAGCGACGCCCATCTCTTCGACGCTCTCCCCGACCCACTGGGCGCCCGTGAGGGCCATCGGCGTACCCGGTTCCGCCCCGACTGGAAGCGCGTCGCCCTGCGCGACGGCGAGGTCGTCGCACGTGGCGCGTGGTGGGGCGGCCCCGACGACTCGGAGCCCGTCAACATCAACTGGTTCGATGTGGCCGAGGGCGAGGAGGAGGCGGGGGCCGAGCTCCTGCGCTCTGCCCCCTGGCAGGTCGAACTCGAGATCAACCTGCCTGGCGGCTGGCGGGACAAGCCCGACCTGCGCCCCGCGGCCGAGGCACGCTTCGCCGCCGCACGAGCCGCCGGGTACGAACTCCTGGTGGAACGCTTCCTGTACCGCTGGACCCCGGAGCGAGGTCTGCCCGAGCGGCCCGGACGCCTGCGCTTCAGCGCCGAACCCGATGACACCGTGTTCTTCGACGCATTGCGCCGCATCCACTCCGTCACCCTGGACGCCCACGCGCTCAAGACCATCGAGGAGGGCGGCCTCGATCAGGCCGCCCAGGAGGAACTCGACTTCTTCCACTGGTGCCCCTCCCCGCGGGAGTGGTGGCAGATCGCGCACACGCCGGAGGGCGACCTGGCCGGCATCCACATCCCGGCTCACAACCCCTCCGGACCGACCATCGGCTTCATCGGAGTCGTCCCGGAACAGCGCGGTCACAGCTACGCCTACGACCTCCTCGCGGAATGCACCCACTTCCTTGTCGGACAGGGCGCGGAGTTCGTCAGCGGAGCGACGGACCGGGGCAACTTCCCCATGGCCGCGAACTTCGCCAAGGCCGGCTTCCCCGTCGTCAGTGAACGCATCAACTTCCACCCGGCGGGCCAAACGGCCTAGCGAGAAGTAGCACGCGGTGAGCGGTCCGGCCAAGGATAGGTCCGGACCGCTTGTCAGTGCCCGATGGCATGCTGGCCGACAGTGTGATCGACAGCGGGCAATGCGGGCGGAGTTGGCTTCCGGAATCCGCCACCTACTCGCCGCCGTCTTCAACCCACCAGCCGTGACCGCGACCAGGCTGCTGCACTGGTCCAACTGGCGCCGACGCCACCAGGCAACAGCCCGACGCAGCCACTACCGACGACGAACCGCCGTCGAACCCGCTCGATGGGTCACGAAACCGCACTGGAGTACTAGGAGCAAGCTGCGGGTGGAGATTCCCGAGAAGCCGAGCATGGCCGTCCACTTCGCCTACGGGGTGCCCGTGTGCTCGCGGGGGCGGTACCACGCGCTGTACGGAATCGTGCGTCCGTGCCCTGAGCTGGTCTCCCTCTCACCTCAGCTGGCCTACCACCGCGTCCTCGTGCGCAACGCCCAGGAGATGAGCGAGTTCGACGAGGCGCTGGCCGACCGCATCACCCACTATGACCTGCCCGACCATGAGCAGCTCACCATGTACTGAGGCGAAGCGTTGGCCGCGAGACCCGGCCGAAGCACAGCAGGCCTGTTCACCATCGTCGAAGCCGTGGTCGAAGCCCTTGAGGAGGGGATCGAGTTCGGCGGCGGCGCCGCACAGCGAGCACAGCCGCACTCCCTGCCGCTCGGCTGCCTCCAGTGCCCGCTCCCAGGTCAGCACGGGCGCTCCGGCTGGGGCCTCTTCGCAGTCGACGGCGTGCACGACGCCTCGGTCGGGCCCGCGGCCGCCGGTCTTCGCCAGCACCCAGCCGGACGGGCGGCGCGGCCCCAATTCCTGCCTGACCAGCGAAGGAGCGTCCAGGTATGCGGTGGCACGGCCTCGTACGAGACGCCGTCGACCGGCCTCACATGGGCGGGGGCCTGCACCCACACCGTGTACCAGGAGGGCACCACCTGGTCGTTCTGGACCTTCCAGGCCGGGACCGAGACCTTGTACAGCCAGCCCTCGGACGTCTGCTGGCGTTCGTGGAGACGGCCGGTGACCTCCTGTTTTCTAGGGTGGATGAGGTTGTGGTGTGACGTGGCGGGGGAGGGCTTCGTTGGTCTTCCGAGGCTCGTTCTCGGGGGTGTGGCTCTGTGGCGGGTTGTTGTATGAACCGTCACTTCGAAGGAGTTACGCATGCGGGCGTTTCCCGTGGACCTGCCGTCCGGAGCCCGGTACTGGACCGTGGTCGATGACGAGTGGTGTGTCGTGCCTGTGGCTGATCAGTGGCTTGGGTTCCTGCGGTTCGGGCGGAGCCGGACGGAACTGACGACACGGTCGTACGCCAGCGGGGCGGCCTTCTACCTCCGGTGGTGCCGGGCCACGGGCCGGAGGTGGGAGCAGGCCGCAGGGGACATCGGGATGTTCATGGTCTGGCTGCGCTACTCACCCAGCCGGCTGGGCGGGGAGAACCCGACCGTGGTGTGGGGCCCCGGTACGAAGCCGGTCCGGGGCGAGCGGCGGGTGAACGGGGTGCTGGCCGCGGTGCGGGGGCTGCTGTCGTACGCGGTGTCGGTGGGCGCGGCGCCACGGTCGGTGCTAGGGCAGCTGTACGAGTTGGCAGACAGCCGGGATCTGCCGGAGGAGGCGAAGGGGGAGGAGACCGGCTTGTACTACCGGCTGCGGGCCCGGCACCGGCTGCAGGAGCCGCAGGCGGACGTCGACCGCGCTTCGGACGAGGAACTGGTGGCGATGTTCCTCGGGTGCCGCAGTGAGCCTTTCGGCGACCCCACAGGCCAGATCACGGGCGAGGGCATTGGCGACGCGGCAAGCCTGGTTGGGCGCGCGTGACAACGCTCCGACCACAGTGCGTACGCTGCCAGCGTTGACCGTTCCTTGAGGAAGAGCTGCGGATGACTGACAATCCGTCTGTGCCCGGACCCCGCCGGGACTTGGCAATGCACAACGACTGGTGGGCATCGGGCTGGGACCACGTCTTGCCCTGCCAGGGTTTCCCGCTGACGATGCTGATCGGGACCGCGAGTCAGCCTGACTTCACTGGCTCCCTGGACGACCTCCTGCAGGAGATCTTCGACGGTCACTGGGACATGATCGGCGGCGATCTCGACGGCGCGCTCACGTTCTCGTGGCCCGACGAGGAATGGGACTACGAGGAGGCGCCGGAGGGGCGCGAAGCGAACGAGGCACATCGCTGGGAGACGTTCGGCGCCATGCTCACGGCCGCCGGCTATCCGGTGCCCAAGACCGTGCGGGACCTGTCCGAGCTCTACCTGACGTGGGGCCTGGCCCGCCGTGATGAGACACCGTACGGCACACGGTGGTCGATGCCCGCCGCGCTGCCGTTGCCTGGTGACCTGCTGCCCCTGGACGCCGACCTCGCCAAACGGCTCGACCGGATTCGCTGGACATTGCGCACCGGTCCGCTCGTCGACGGCCTCATCGACCACTTGGTCGGCGATCTGGGCGAACCGCAAGAGATCCTCACGTCCCTGGACCGACTGGCGGCCGCCACCAGCCAGGATGCCGACGACGTCCGTATCGCCCTCACCGAACTCGTGGGCTCTGGCGACGCACAGGTACAGCGTGGCCAGGAGCCGGCCGACGCGGAACGCCTGGAGGCGCACCAGCGCTTCCGCCTGGTCATGAACTGGGATCACTTCCATCAGCACCGGGTGCAGCTGAGTATCGAGGGCGACGACGCGTGACGGAAAGCGTGCCGGGCATGCACGGAAGACACACGGCTGATCGGGGTCAGGGGCATCAGCGCCTCGGGGAAGTCGTCCGTCGCAGCCGGCCTGCGCGAGAAGTTCGGCCGCAACCTCGCGATCGTCGGCCGTCGCGGCATGACTTCGGCCGCCGAGTGGCATGGCCTTCCCGGAGACGGGAGGCCGTGCGCTCGCTCGCTGCTGACGGTGGTTCGTGACCTCAGCGGTGAGCCGCCGGGATCCGAGCTGCGGCATGTGCCTGGCGTGCCGGATGCCGGCCGGGATCTCCGTCGAGCGATCGAGCAGCGGAGGAGGTGGCGCCTTGACAACCCTGACTCGGATTCCGCTGGAGGGGTGCGCCCCGAGGCCGGCGTCGGGCTTCTTGATCTGCGGCTTCGGATCGGAGGTCCGGTACATCCGCGCCGTACGCTCACGCCAGAGTGTTTTCTGGGGCAGCCGTCGAGAACGCTCGCGCCCTGGGTCATCGGGCTCGTTCTTGCGTGATAACCGGTCACCGTGTTCTCGGTCTGCGGTACCTTGGGCCGGTGGGTGTTGCGCCGCGCAAGGTTTTCGTCAGCCATACATCCGAATTCAGCGCGTACCCGGCCGCGCGAACATTCATCGACGCCGCGCGTGACGCGGTTCTCAAGGCGGGCGACATTCCGGTCGAGATGTCACAGTTCTCGGCACGGGCCGAGGCGCCGGCGTCCTATTGCGAACGCCAGGTCATCGAGTCCGACATCTACGTCGGCATCATCGGCTTCCGGTACGGCTCACCGGTGGTTGATCGGCCGAATGTCTCGTACACCGAATTAGAGTATGTGACCGCTCGGGCGAACGACATTCCCACACTGATCTTCATGCTCGGTGAGCACGCGCTCGTCCCCGTGGGGACGTTCGCCGACCTCGTCCACCCTGCCCGACAGGCCTCGTTCCGGCAGTCGTTGCTCGGTTCCGGGATCATCTGCGCCACGTTCGAGACGCCTTCGGACCTCGGCGGTCTGATCTACCAGGCGCTCACCGAGCTCCGCGCCGCCACCGTCGCGCAGCCTCCGGAACGACCGCGTGGACGCATCTGGATGGTTCCGCCGGTGACGGTCCCACCTGTCCCGCGCGACCTCCAGACCCGGGAACTGCTCTCGCTCCTCGGTCAGAGGGAACCAGGCCGGGTGGCCATCACCACGGCACTGCGCGGCGCGGGCGGCTTCGGCAAGACGACCCTCGCCGTCGCCACCTGTCTCGAGTCCGAGATAGGGGCACGATTTCCGGACGGCGTCCTCTGGGTGACCGTGGGCGAGGAGACCGCTGCCGGACGTTTGGCGGAGAAGTTGAACGACCTCTCGGAGATGATTTCGGGAACTCGCCCCACCCTCTCGGATCCGGATGTCGCGGGCTTCCGGCTCGGCGAAATCATCGGGTCCAAGAGGTTCCTCATCGTCGTCGACGACGTATGGACACGATCCCAGCTTCGCCCTTTCCTGAACGGCGCCGAGAACTGCGCCCGACTGATCACCACCCGCGTCAGCAGCATTCTTCCGACGGATTCCGTATCGGTGGTCGTCGGAGCGATGACGGACGACGAGGCGCTCGCTCTGTTGTCGCGCGGCTTGCCCGAACTGCCCATGCACATCGCTCATCGACTGTTCGCCCGCACCGGGCGCTGGCCTGTGCTGCTGTCCCTCGTCAACAAGGCCCTCCGGCGTTATGTGGCGGCCGGCGAGTCAGCCGCGGTGGCCGGTGAACGGATCGACGAACGCCTGCGCACAAAGGGCCCGACAGCGCTGGACGTACGGCGCGCCGAAGACCGCGCGGACGCCGTGGCGGCCACGGTCGAAGCGAGCCTCGACAGTCTGTCCGGCGACGACCTGGCCAGGTTCCTGGAGCTCGCTGTGTTTCCCGAGGACCAGGACATTCCGGCGTCCACGGTGCGGACCTTCTGGTCGGCGACCGGGGATCTGTCGGCCCTTGAGACCGATCTGCTGTGCGAGGACCTGGTCGATCTCTCACTGGCGCTTCCGGCGGCCACCGGTCCGGGTGTCCGGCTCCACGACGTCATCAGGGACTACCTCCGCACCAGGGTGGGCGCAGCCGGCCTGACAGCACTCAACGGACAGCTCCTCGCGGCGGTCATCGCAGAGGCGACCGGACGTGTCGACGGCGCCGGTGATCGCATGCGCCCCTGGTGGCGGCTGCCCGCGGACGACACTTACATGTGGCGCAATCTCGGCTACCACCTGCCCGAAGCGGACGCAACCCAGGAGTTCGAGGAACTCTGCGGTCACCTGCGCTACCTGACCGAAAAGCTCAAGGTGCTCGGACCGGTCGCGGTCGAGGAGGATCTGGCCAGGGCGACTTCGCCCGAAGCGCGAGCACTGCATCGCGCGATCGGGCGCAGCGCGCACCTGTTGACCGGTACCAGCCCGGAACACGCCCTCACCTCTGTCTTCCTCAGCCGGCTGGAAAGAACTCCGGACCTCGAATCGCGCATCTCCGCCTTCGAGTCGGGCCTCGCGGTTCCCCGTCTGCGTCCGGCGTGGCCGCTCGCCGATCTCCCGCACGCAGCTCTTCGGCGCACGCTGACCGGCCACACGTCAGGGATCTGGGCATGTGCCGCAAGCCAGGACGGACAGCTCCTGGCCAGCACCGGCGGAGACGGCGTCGTACGGATCTGGGACGTACGCACCGGCCACGTCCTGCACGTCTTCACCGACGGCGCGGGCAAGGGTATGAACTGGGCCTGTCCCATCGACCCGTTGGGCCGATGGGTGGCCAGCGCCGGCGACGACGCCACCATCATCGTCCGGTCGCTCCGCAGGGAAGGCGACGTCACCAGGAGAATGACGGGCCACACGGGCGCCGTGCGAGCCGCCGCGGTCAGCCCACGCGGCGACTGGCTGGCCAGCGCCGGGGCCGACCGCCTCGTCCGGGTATGGGACGTCGCGTCCGGAACCGTACGCCTGACACTGACCGGCCACACCGGGTGGATCAGGGCCTGTGCCGCGGGGCCGGACGGATCGTGGCTCGCGACCGGTGGCGATGACGGCACCGTCCGGCTGTGGCACGTCGGGGACGGTTCACTGTTGAGAACGCTCCGCGGTCACACCGGTCCGGTGCGGGCCCTTGCCATCGACCCGCGGGGACGGTGGCTGGCGAGCGGGGGCGCTGACGGAAGCGCTCGGGTGTGGGACGTCGAGAGCGGGGAGATGCGGCTGCTCCTCAACGGCCACTCCGGGTGGATCCGCACCTGCGCCGCGGCTGCCGACGGAACCTGGCTGGCGACGGCGGGCGACGACCGGACCGTGCGCGTGTGGGGCATCGACGGCGAAGTCACCGGGCTGAGGGCAGAGCTGCTCGGGCACCGGGGCGCCATCTGGGCGAGCGCGTCGGGCAGCGACGGCGGGGAAGCCTGGCTCGCGACCGCGGATGTCGACGGCAAGGTCCTCCTCTGGGATCCCGCGAGGTTCGACCGGCCCCCGCCCGAGTCGGGTGGGCCGAGCGGCGCCGTGAAGGCGTGCGCCGTCGACCCCGGGGGGCAGTGGATGGTCGGAGCGGGCGAGGACCGGCGGACGCGGCTGTGGGACCTGGCCACCGGCGCCTTTCTCGGCGCGCTTCCAGCTGAGCGCAAGACCGTGCGCGCCTGCGCCGTGAGCCCCGATGCCCGGCTCGTCGCGACCGCGGACGACAACCATCTCGTGCAGATCTGGGACGCCACGAACCGCACGCCGGTCGCCACTCTGGCCGGCCACGCGGCGCCGGTCCGCACCTGCGTGTTCAACCCCGACTCCACACGCCTGGCAAGCGGCAGCGACGACCACACCGTCAAGGTCTGGGACGTGTCGGCCGGCACCCTCCTGGAGACGCTCACCGGTCACACCGGAGCCGTCCGGGCCTGCGTCTACGGACCCGACGGGCAGTGGATCGCATCCGCGGGTGGCGATCGCACGGTACGGCTGTGGAACACGGACGACGGATCCGAGCGTGCCGTCCTGCGGGGACACAGCGGATACGTCCGCGCGCTCTGCCCCGGCCCGGGGGACCACACGCTGGTCAGCGTCGGCGACGACCGGCTGGTCCGGATCTGGGACCTTCGGACGGGCACACAGTCCGCCGCGTTCGAAGGACACTCGGGCGCGATCTGGGCCTGCGCCTTCGACAGGAACACCGGCCTGATCGCCACCGCAGGCGATGACCCGGAGGTGCGTCTCTGGGATCCCGCCACAGGTCCCCCGTCGACCGTGCTGGGACGCCACACGTCGGGTGTACGCACGATGGCGACGAGTTCCGCCGGGCTCCTGGTGACGTCAGGGGGCGACGAAAGCGTCCGCGTGTGGGACGTCGCACAGCGGCGGCTGCGCGCCGTGATCGAGACGGACGTATCCCACTGGCGTGCCTGCGCTGTCTCCGCCGACGGCCGGCTCATCGCTGCGGCGAGCTCCAACGGTGCGCTTCGTCTGCAGTCCGGGGATGGCGACACCGTACGCCTCATCGACGCCCATGACGGAGCGACGACCGACGTCGCCGTCGACGCCTCCGGGGCATGGCTGTTGAGCAGCGGAGACGACGGCCACGTCCGACGCTGGGACGCACACAGCGGCGCGCTCCTCGCCGATTTCCGCGGCGAGGCACGGCGCAGCATTCTCGCGACGGCCCTTTCCCCCGACGGGTCGTGGATCGCCGCCGCGTCCAGCGACGGGCGTGTGACGGTCTTCGATCTGGAGGGCCGTCCCGTGTGCGACGTCCGCTGTCATGAGGGATGGGCCCGGACCTGCGTGTTCTCTCCCGACAGCCGGTTCGTCGTCAGCACCGGCGACGACGGGATGCTGTGCTTCACCGAGCTGCACGGCGAACTGACCAGGTACCCGTCGCAGCACACCGGCTGGGTCACCGCTTGCGACATGACACGGGAAGGCGGCCTCATCGCCACCGGCGGACAGGACAGGGTGATCCGCCTGTGGCGCGGTGAGCCGCCCACCGTCGTGACAGACCTGGCAGGACACGCGGGAACGGTGCGGTCAGTCGCCTTCGATGCCACCGGTCGTCTGCTTGCGAGCGTCGACGATCTTGGGGAACTTCGCGTGTGGGACGTTCGCGATGGCGGCTGCCTGACCATGATCCGGGTAGCGCACCCGCTGCGGGCCTGTGCCTGGTTCCCGGACTCGAAGCGCGTCTGTGCCGCGGGCCATGGTGGCGTCTTCACCTTCGACTTCATCCCTGGGGAGAACGGGGGCGCCGCCTCTTCGAGGTGATCGACGGGGCTTGTCATACGCCCGTCAGAGACCGGTGCTGATCGTTTCCGCACGAACCGCATCCACCATCTGCGCCTCCGAGGCCACACTGCGGCCGGTCCTCGCCTCGATCCTGGAAACCCACTTGGCCGGGACCTCGACCGGTCGCGCGGCCCCGGCAAGCGCCATGTAAAGAGCGGTCGTCGAGTCGAGATCCCAGCTTCCGCGCCGGCGCAGGAGCAGCCCTGTCGTGGTCGCCATCGGATGGTCGGCCACCGCGAGAGCGATGGCCGCGATCACCGATGACCTGGCCTCGACGGCCATGCCGAACTCGTCCTCGATCCAATCCACCACGTCGGCGGGTCGACTGTCACCAGGTACAGCCGCCGCCGCACGCAGCGCCTCCAGTACGGCGTCGCCGCCCCGGACCAGGCGCCTGAGGGTGTCCGCCACACGAAACGGCAACTCCACCGCGACGCCGGGCGCTTCCCCCCGAAGCAATCCCGAGAGGATCAAAGTGAATACCAGCGCGGCCATCATCGAATCCGGCGAGAAGTGAGTCACCGAGACCAACTTGTGGACCTCGAACGTCAGATCCCCGCAAGACTCCGGTCCGTACAAATACGCAAGCGGTATGCACCGCGATATGCAGCCGTTGGTCGCCCCGTCATCGGCGACGCTGAAGAGATCGCGCCGTGCTCTGAGCTTGTAGACCTGCCGGCCGCCCAGCGGGTTCGTGCGGCGGAGCAATGCCTCGAAGGCGTCCCGAGACGTCCGTCGATGCGCGCGAAGGACGTCGAGCGAGGCGAACAGGAGCGCCGTCTCGTCGGTGACCCTGCCCGTGAAACCGGCCGGCGGTTCCCTTCCCGAGGTCAGGTCCACGAGGAGTTCCTCGGTTTCCCGATCCAGCTGCGGCGCCGGGCGCTTGTCGACGATCTTTCCCACACTGTCGCCGAGCGCCAGACCTGCCAGACTTCCCCACAGCCGCTCGCGCTGCGGCTCGGCCGCCCGGGGCCGAGCCGTGGCGGTGTCGAGGTCGTGCAGCGATTCGAGCGCCGCCGGCAGACTCATGAACCGTGGCTGCACCAGCGTCACGCCCGGCGTCGGATCGACGAGATACGACGAGAACTTGTTCGCCACCGCCAGGCAATGCGCCCCGCGCCCATGGAAAAGGTCGATGAGCCAGGGAGATCCGCTGACCAAGGTGACCGGGCTCGGCCGACCGATCTCCGCGATCGGCTGTCCCGGCGCCATCTCGATCACCTCTTCGAGGACGCCCGGCACCACCAACGCGTCCAGCCCCAACCGCTGCAGGCTCTCCTCGACCAGGGCGGGGCAGGTGACGCTGAAGGCGATGCAGTGCATTCCGAGCTGAGCCGCCTGCTTCAACCACTGCAGTACGCCGTCCTGGGCGGTGCCCTGGCGAATCAGCGGTTCGCAGGCTGTCGTCGCCACGGCATCCAACTCCTCCGTGCCCCAAGGCCCGGTGTCCCGGCACCCACCCCGGGCGCTCAGCAGGTCCCGCGCCACCACTCCCACCGGGGACCTCGAGGACGCCGACCGTGCCAGCACCCCAGCCCAGTCGTCACTGGTCAGCAGCTTGCCCCGCGCCGCGAACACCGATCGCCACACCCGGTACCCCGCTGACACGGCGTCAAGGACCGCCGTCTCCAGCTCCAACGCCAGCACTTTCATGGAGATCACCCCCCGAACATTGGAACATTGGACAACGGCGCGACGACCGCGCACAGCGACGGGACGGGACGGGACTACCTTGCCCATGCGCACGTTGGGCGGAAGACGTGTTCTGGTCACGGGGGCATCGGCCGGCATCGGACTGGCCATCGCGGAGGCGCTCTCGGCCGCGGGAGCGGTGCCGCTTCTGCTCGCTCGACCTGGCCCGCGGCTCGCCGATGCCGTGGCCCGCACCGGCGGGTTGCCCGTTCCGGTGGATCTGCGGTCCCCGTCCGCCACTGCCGAGGCGATCAGCCAGGTCGGCGCCCAGGTGGGCGCCTTCGACGCTCTGGTCAACAACGCCGGCATCGTTCGCCTGGACACCGTCGCGGCCGGTGAACGCGAGCAATGGCAGGAACTTCTCGACGTCAACGTACTCGGGCTGCTCGAGGTCACCCAAGCCGCGCTGCCCTTTCTGACACGCGGCGAGTCCAGCCAGATCATCAACATCAGCTCGCTGGCGGGCCAACGGGTGCGGCACGCAGCACAGTCGGTCTACGCGGCCTCCAAGGCAGCTGTCGACAGGATCAGTTCCGGGCTGCGCCTCGAACTGCAATCAACCGGTGTGCGCGTCACCACCATCTCACCCGGATTCACGTTGACGAACGAAGGCGCCGGAATAACGCAACCGGAACTCAGGAAGCGCATCGCCGAGGGACAGCGGCAGAAAGGATTGCGGGCAGCGGACGTCGCGGACCAGGTTGTGCAGGTACTGGTGGCACCGGCCCACGTGCACATCCTTGAAATATCTTTGCAGTCGATCCATCAGGAATACTTCTGAGTGTTCGCGTGTGTCCGCCCGTGGACACGTTGAGGACGAGTGGGCTGGTTCAGGCGGCTTCCTCCGTGATGAAGCCGGTCCAGGTGCGGCGCAGGCGGTCGCCGGCGGTCGGGTCGACGCGCTGGACGGCGTGCATGGTGTGGGCTCGGAAGATGACCAGGCGGTTGGGGCGGGGCAGGATGAGCGCCGGGTGGGTGGCGCAGTGGACGAGGGTGGCGCCGTCGGCGGCGTCGGCGCGGGACTCTTCGTCGATGAGGGCGAGGCCACCGCCCCAGTCGGTGTCCCACGTGCGGTGGGTGAAGTAGACGTACGCACCGATGCGGCCGGCGCCGGCGTCGTTGTGCCAGCTCAGACGGGAGCCGGCGGGGTAGCCCCAGGCGCTGAGGGTGAGGGAGAGGCTGTCGGCCCGGCCAGGGGCGCCCAGCAGGTCGAGGTGCGTGGTGATCTGTTCCTTGACGGCGTGCTGCCAGCGCGGCGCGTCGTCGGCGGTGTGGCCGAGGGGCTGTTTCTCCTCGCCGCCGCGGTAGGCGAAACCGTCGTACACCGGGTCGATGGTGCTGAGGACGGGCTTGAGGCGGATGTGCTCGAAGGTGTCTGCGGTGGCGTCGAAGTCGGCCTGGGGCAGCAGGTCGTCGATGACGAGGTAGCGGTCGCCGCGGGAGTGGACGCGGGTGTCGGGGTGGGCGGCGAGGAGGCTGCCGACGTTCATGCTGTCGTTTTCCTTCCGGGTGCGGCGAGGCGGGTGGCGGGGATGCAGAGGAGGAGGAGCAGGACGCTGAGGCCGAGGAAGACGATGTCGTAGTCGTCGGCGAACAGGCCGCCGAGGAGCATGCCGAAGGGGACGCCGACGGCGTTGACGAGGTTGTCGACGGAGCCGAGGCGGGAGAGGTAACGCTCGGGGATCTCTCTTTGGTAGGCCGTGTCCCACACGATGCCGCAGGCTGCGGTGGTCAGGGCGCACAGGGCGAAGGTGGCGCCGAGGACGGCGGTGGGCAGGTGGTCGCGCAGGGTCAGCGCGGTGAACTGGAGGACGGCTCCGAGGGTGACGACGACGGCCGCGGTTTTCCAGGCGTGCTGTTTCGTGGTCGCCATGACGGCCAGGGACCCGAGGAGGGAGCCGGCGGCAAGGCAGGTCGCGAGGACGGACCAGGCGCCGGTGCCGCCGAGGGACTCGACGGCGATCACGGGGCCGGCGACGGCGGTCAGGCCGATGCCGAGCGAGACGACGAACCACAGGGCCGTGCCGAAGGAGAACCAGGGGTATCGGGCCATGATCGCGAATGCGGCCAGGAAGCGGGTGTCGGGTGTGGTGGCCCGCGGGTTCGTCACGTGGCGAACGGGGGTGTGCAGGCTGGTGAGGCGGGCCAGGCAGGCGAGGTTGACGGCGAAGGAGGCCACGTCGAGCCACAGGATCCATGAGAAGCCGACCGCTCCCATGAGGACGCCCGCGAGGACGGGCCCGAGGAGGAAGCTCACGTCGGCGACGAGGGAGAGCAGGCCGTTGGCCCGCTGGAGTCGGTCCTCGGTGACGAGTTCGGGGATGAGGCCGATCTGCGCCGGGTTGTAGAGAGCGGTGCCCGCTCCGTACACGGCGGCGGACAGGCACAGATGCCAGCTCTGTAACGGCAGGGGGCTGACCGCGACGACGGCGAGCGCGCCCTGGGCGAACAGGCGCAGCAGGTCGGCGCCGATCATCACGATGACCCGGTCGAACCGGTCGGCGATCCGGCCGCCGGGGGCGACCAGGAGAAAGCGGGCCGCCCACAGGGACAGCAGGACGCAGGTGAGCCCGGCAGCCGAGTGCGAGATGTGGTAGGCGGCGAGGGCGAACGCGACGGGGACGGGGGCGTCACCGAGCCTGGAGACGACGTGGCCCGTGAAGAATGTCGCGAAGCGGCGGTCCCGCACCATCGCGGCGTGGCCCTTGAGCGTTGCGGTGGGCACGGGCGGGTCATCCCTCGCAGATCAGGAAGTCGTTGCGGGCGCCGAAGGCGACCAGGGCGCGCAGGTCGGCGTCCGGCAGATCGCTGGCGGCTGCGAGTTCGTCGAAGGTCAGGGCGCCACCGCGGGTGAGGAGGGCGACGGCGCGTTCCAGACGGCGGTCGAGGCGGATGCGCCGGCCCATGGTGGTGACGGTCAGATGGTCGTCGTCCGCGGTCACGTACGGGGGGTAGCGGCTGGCCCAGCGGATACGGGCGGCGGGACCGATCTCGCCGGTGAGGAGGCTGCGCAGGGAGGCACCGGCGCGGCGGTCGGGGCGCAGGGCCAGGCGGGCGGCGAGCCATTCGGGGTCGGGGGCGGGTGCGGTGCGGCCGACGAGTTCGTGGGCGGCGCGGGTCTCCTCCCGTACGTCGGCGAAGGGCTCGTAGCCGATGGTGAGATGGACGGTGAGTTCGCCGGTGCCGGAGACGCGGTGGGCGGTGTCGCGCGGCACGGACAGGAACGTGCCGGGGGTGAGGACGTGGTCGAGGCTGTCGTCGGCGAGGTCGCGGGAGCGGGCGCCGACGCGGGAGTCGACCTCCCAGTGCTTGCGGCCGAGGAGCTGCAGGATGAGAGCGTCGTGGTCGTCGCTGTGGACGTCGAAGGCGGAGGCGTCGCCGGCGGTGATGTAGCAGTTGATCCACGCGCGGGCGCGCAGCAGGTATTCGAGGGCCTCGCACAGCAGCATGCCCCGCTCGTCGAGGGCTTCGAGGTGGCTGATGACGAGGGTCGCGCCGCGTTCGACGGCGCTGTGCAGGTAGGCGGGGACGAGGGTGGTGTGCAGGACCTCGCCGTCGCCGACGCGGGAGCGCAGCCACCGGCTGCGGTCGACCTGGCGGCCGGACTCGACGAGGCGGAAGTTGGTGGCGAGCGCGCCGGGCCGGGCGAGGGCGGACCAGACGGCGGCGAGCAGGGCCTCGCGGGCGGTGGAGGCGGTGCCGTCCTCGGCAGGCTCGTGGAGGCGTACGCCGCCGGAGGGCGGCTGCTGGTCGCCGAGGCCGGCGAGCAGCAGCCGGGCGTAGGCGAAGGCGTCGAAGCCGGTCATGGGGCGATCACCGCTCCCAGGGTGTAGAGGGCGCGGGCGAGTTCGTCGCGGCGGTCCGGTGCGAGGGCGGTGGGCAGGGTGGCGGCGAGCTCGTCGAGGGTGAAGGGGGCGTCCGAGCGGGTCGACTCCTCCAGGGCGGTGAAGTCGAGGTGGCCGGGGAGGGTCAGCGAGCGGCCGCGGGCGACGAGAGCGGTGCCGTCCGGGTGGGGGGCGGCGGCGACCGCCCCGGGTCCGGACCAGCGCAGCGGGGTGGCGGGGGTGGGGGCCGTTCGGGGGAGGGCGGCGCGGTGTGGCCGGCTGAGGTAGCCGTTGGTGCGCAGGCGGAGCTGCCCGAGGGTGATCTCGTGGGCGACGCGGTCGGCGAGTGAGGCGCCGGGGGTGTCGTCGTCCGTGAGGAGGGCGTGGGCGCGGTCGGTGACGGCCTGGGCGGCCGGGTAGGCGGCGAGGGGCTGCGCCGGGTCCGCGGCGCGCCACAGGGCCTCGGTGATGAGGGACCGGGTCTTGACCGGGTACAGGGTGAGCCCGAGGAAAGCGGAGGGGCCGAGGTTGCGGAACACGTGGTATGTGTCCTGGGGAATGCAGAGGAAGTCGCCGGGCTGGAGCAGGTGGCGCTCGGCGGAGCCGAGGTGTTCCTCGATGTCGAAGGTGATGCGGCCGAACGAGGGGCTGGGGGTGATGCCGGAGGCGTCGAAGGGGTTGTCGTGCCAGACCCAGACCTCCTTGGGGGACGGTCCGAGGTGGAAGATGAGTGAGGGCTCGGAGTCCTTGTGGATGCCGAACGGCGTCCAGCCGGAGTGGGCGACGAAGGTGTACACGTCGGTTCCGGAGGGCAGTTCGTGGGTTCCGTCGGCGACGAGTTCCGCCACGAGCCGGGCGACTTCCGCGCCCAGGTCGAGGTTCCAGGAGGAGACGTCGTTGACGGCCAGGCAGGCTTCGTCGCTGTCGGCCGTGCGGGCGAGCCAGGCGATGGCGCTCTCGCCGTCGGCGAGGGGCGTCTCCACGAAGCGCTTGGTCAGCCGGTAGTCGAAGGCGCCGGGCCGGAAGGCGCGCAGGCGCAGGTCTGCGGGCGCGTGGCGGGTGGCCGTGCGCAGGCTGTCGTCGATCAGCCGGCCGAGGTGTCCGGGGTCGGCGACCAAGCTGGGGAGGAAGACGGTGCGGGCGAAGTCCGGGGCGTGGCTCGCCGCGAACGCCTTCCATGTCCTCGTGTCGATGCTCATCCAACTCACCACTCGTTCGGGGAAAACGGCCATGCGGCCGGCTGTCCGTTCGGACGACCGGCCGCGTTACGGTGCGGGGCTCAGTGGCCGACGTCCTGACGCGGGCCGAACTCGGCCTCGAAGGTGTCGTTCTCGTCCTCGAGGATCTCCATGACGAGGTTCTTCTCGTTCTCCATGACGGGAATTCCTTTCCGATCGGTACAAGAGTTTCTCCCGCAAGGGGAAGCGGGAATTTTCTGCGGGCTGTCGACCCTTCTTCGAGAAGGGCAGTTGGGTAACCCATTGGAATCGAGCGGCCCGTCCGGTAAGGATTCACTTACTTTCCGGCCCGTTCTGGAAATTACTCTGACACGTCCTCAAGGTGGGTGTCAGTAGTTTTCCGTGGCACAAATGGCCCTGGCATTCTTGTGTCACACCATGCCGCTGCGTGCGGCCTGGAGGCCCAGCTGGAAACGGCTGTGGGCGCCGAACCGGTCGGAGAGGCTGGAAATCATGCGGCGTTCGCTGCGCAGGGAGACGCCGAGTCTGCGGGCCGCGGCCTCGTCGGTGAGTCCGTCGGCGAGGAAGCGCAGCAGCGCGCGTTCCTGCGGCGAGTACGCGCCCGGGTCGTCAGCCTCGCTGTCCGTGTCCCTGAGCGGGATCGCCCCGTCCCACAGGTGCGTGAAAAGGGCGCGCAGGCCGTTCAGGGCGCCGGGCTCGCTGAGAAGGACGGCGCCCTGGGCGGGGTCGTGCGGGTCCAGGGGCATGGCGGCGTTCGCGCCGTCGACGATCCGCAGGTGAAGGGGCAGGGAGGGCAGGGTGCGGATCTCGGCGCCGGCGTCCGCCAGGCTCCGTACGGCTCTGCGGCGCTCCGGTGAGGCGTCGGTGCTGTCGAGGTGGATGACGTGTACGCGGACGCCCTCGGCCAGGAGGTCGAGGTGGAGGGGGACGTCGAAGTCCCATGGGCCGTCGGGTGCCGTGGTGGTGGGGGCAAGGACGAGGACTTCGTCGCGGGCCCGGGCGGTGAGGTCGGCAAGACGCCGGTGGACGGCCTCGGCGCCGGTGAAGCGCTCCACGCCGCCGGCGGACGGTTCGCGGCCGAGCGCGGTGTAGTCGGCGAGGAGGTCGGCGACCGCGGCGCGGCTCGCGTCGATCTCCGTCTGGGTGCGGGCGAGTTCGGCCTGACGGCGTTGGAGAAGGGCGCCGAGCCCGGCCCGGGGCGGCACGAGCAGTGGTCCGCCGCAGGGGTCCTCGTCCGCGGCCGCCGGACGCAGCAGCGCGAGGTCGGCGAGGGTGTCGAGGGCTCCGGTGACGGTGGACCGGTCCTGGCCCAGCGCCTGTGCCAGACGGTCCACTCCCCAGGAAGGGTGCTCCAGCATGAGCCGGTAGACGGCCTCCGTGCCGGAGTCGAGTCCGAGTACGCGCAGCATCAGCGTTCCCCCGCAGTCGTGTGTCGGCGCCGGGCACATGCGTGCCACGGCATGTTCGTGGCCTCGCCGGGGCTGGGGCGCGGCCCGTGGCGTGCGGCACACTCGGTGTGTGCACCTTGTCGAGTTCGCCTTCGCCAAGCCGCGGGAGGCGCCGGAGCTCTCCTCCGACGCCCTGCTCGCCGCGCTGTGGGCGGTGTGCGGACCGGACGACGGCGTGGAGCACGTCCGCGTGCACACGAGCCGGGCCGGTGCCCGGGGCGCGGCGTTCCTGCTGGCCCCCGACGAGGCGAGTGCCGTGCGGCAGTGCCGTGAGGTGTGCCGGCGGGCCCTGGCGCTGTCGGCTGCCCTGCGCGACTGGCGGCTGACGCATCCCGTCGGGGCCTGACGTGGTGCGGGACATGCCCGTACCGGTTCGATCATCTGCCCAAGTCGTGGTGTAGCGCGAACTGTTCCTTGCCACGTCCTCATTCTTGGACTAGTGGGCGCCGCGACGCTTCTCTCTGTGTGCTGAGATGACGCCGTGGCGGGCGAGGGCACCGCGGACAGGCTTCCCGCTCAGTCGGCCCCGGCCGCCGTCGACTGACGCGCCCGCCCGTCGACACGGAGGCGGTCACCCCATGGTCGGGATGGCCCCCTCCGTCGTGTGGGGACGGCTGTCCCTGCGGAAACGCCTATTGTGGGCCGTTGACCTGCACCTTTTCAGTTGGCTCATCTTCACAGGTGGACTGAAGACCGCTCAACTTGGTTCTGGGAAGTCGCTCTTGATTCCCTGACGCTCGACCAACTGCGCCTGGGAGTGCGAAACCGCCCCTGCCGGCCCCCCTGAGCCTCACTTGGCGGCCCGCCCTGCTGAAGGGGCACCAGCGTGCCGCCCACCGCGGGCGGTCGGGCCTGATGTCACAGGCGGAAGATTTCGGCGAACCGGTCGAAGAGGGCCGAGGGGCCCTCGATGTGGACGCTGCCGTTGGCGACCGCTTGGGCAGGGGTCAGGGTCCCGCGCATGATCTCGAGGATGGGGCGGCCGGCTCGTCCTTCGATGATCAGGTCGGGGTCGGCGTGGGGGCCGGTTTCAACGGTGAGCCCGGCACCGTCGATGGACAGGCTGAAGGTCGTGTCGCTCATGCGCACCTCGTAGCCGATCGCGGCTCCGGTTGTGGCTTCGGGGTGGAACGCCGTATGGAACGACAAGGCCCGGCTCTCGGGTGTCGCTATCTCGCCGGTGCGGGGCTCGGTCATGGTCTGGGCGCCCCATCGGCCGAGAGCGATCACCGCCGGCTGCAGTTCGCGGCCGTACTCGGTCAGTTCGTAGACGACGCCACGGTCCGGGTGGGGAAGTGCACGACGGACGACGATGCCGTGCCCTTCGAGCTGCTTCAGACGCGTGGCGAGCATGTTGGTGGGGATGTTCGGCAGGCCGTTGCGGAGGTCCGTGTAGCGCTTGGGGCCGAGGAGGAGGTCGCGGACGATGAGGAGCGTCCAGCGCTCGCCGACCATCTCCATCGCGCGGGCCAGGCCGCAGAACTGTCCGTACTCCTTCACCATGTTCGCATTCTAGTGCAAACATCGATCTGCGAACTCAGCTTGCATTTTACAAGTACACTTCATTCTGGTTAGCTGGATTCACCGGCACGCACGACCAAGGGAGGGAAGAGGGCATGTCCTTTCAGGCGTACCTGGACAAGATCGAGGACAAGACCGGCCTGACACCGCGGCAGTTCATCGCGCTCGCACAGGAGCGCGGCTACGACGACCCGGACACGAAGGCCGGCACCATCCTGGAGTGGCTCAAGCAGGACTACGACCTGGGTCGCGGCCACGGAATGGCGCTGGTCCACGTCATCAAGAACGGCGCGAAGATCTCCGACAAGCACGTCGGAACGGACGGATCACACCGTGACGAGTCCGACACGCTCTGGCTCGACGGCAAGGCAAACCGGCCCTGACCGAAGACGGCGAACAGGTCCTGCCCAGACCGGAAACGACCCGCGTGTGACCGCTGCTCCACCACAGGCGGCGGTCCTTCGCCGTGGGGCCCCGCACGAGGCGACATCCCGTTCCGCGGCGAACGCGGTCGTGCCCGACGCCGCCGCTGATGCGACTCCGAGCAGACCATGACGTCGGTTCAACGTCCCGACGCGAAGATCGCTCCACCCATCCCGCAGGGCGGGAAACGCGCATCCGTAGCCGCCCTCACGGTGGCCGGGGTCAGCCGAGGACAACGGCCTCCAGCCCCGCTCACGCGATGCCGTGGCGCCGCGCCGGCTCCTCCTCCTGGGCGCCAGCCGGTACAGCGCCTTCAGCACCGGCTCGAACAGCACCGTCGCCGCGACCGCCGCCTCGCCCCTCTCCTCCTTCGAGGCGTACCTCTCCATGAAGCCGAGGCCGCGGACGGCGACCTGGTGCATCAACTCGGCGTACGGCGCCAGTCGGTCGTACCTCGCGCCCTCCTCGGGTGACCGCATCAGCCCTTGGCGTCGACCCGGTGGGTGGACACCAGGAGCGCCGCGCAGACGACGCCGAGCGCGGCCAGGACGGTTTCGGCTCCCATGGCCTCGGTGTAGCGCAGTGGCATCGCCGCCGAGGCAGGGTAGAGGAAGACGCCGGCGACCGCGATCCCGGTAGCGGCCCCCAGCTGCTGGGCGGTGCTGAGCACGCCGGACCCGGCCCCGGCGTCCTGGGGCGGTACGTGGGCGAGGACGATGCCGGTGAGCAGGGGGACGATCATTCCGTTGCCGAGGCCGTACGTCGCGAAGGCGAGCATGAGCGGGAGGACGACTGTCTCCCGTGTGCCCAGGGCGACGGCGGCGAGTGCCGCGGCGAGACCCACCGCGGTCAGGGCGGCGGCGACGACGAGCACTCGGGGGCCGTAGCGAGTCTGCAGGGTGGGACCGATGCGTGATCCGACGGCGATGGCAACGGCGGCCGGGGTGAAGACCAGGCCGGCGGCAGCCGAGCTCAGGTGTGACTCGTCCTGGAGATACAGGCCGAGCAGCACGGCGAACGGCACGCTCGCCATGTACAGCAGGAAATTCAGCAGGACGCCCAGGCTGAACGCGCGGCTGTTGAAGAGTCGCACCGGGAGCAGTACGACGCGGTCTGTCCGGCCGCGCAGGATTTCGTGCCGGACGAAGACAGCGAGGAGGAGCAGAGCAGCGGTGATGAGGGTCAGTCCTGTGGGCAGGAATTTCCATTCCTGGACGGCCGCGAGCGGCAGGAGCAGCAAAGCGAAGCCGAGTGTGCTCATGGCCATGCCGGTGCCGTCGATGCCCTGTCCGATGCGGGTGGTGGAGTCGGATGGCATGAACCGGGCGACGGCGATGTAGGCGAACGCGCACAGGGGTACCGCGACGAGGAAGACGGGGCGCCAGCCCAAGCCCAGGAGGTTCCAGGAGGGAATCGCGCCGCCGAGTATCTGTCCGCCGACCATGCCCAGGCTCATGGAGATGCCGTACCAGGAAAGCGCCTTGGCGCGTTCGGAGGGCGGGAACTGGATGCGGATCAGGGCGAGGACCTGGGGCTGGAGCACGGCTGCGGAGGCGCCCTGGGCGAGACGGGCGGCGATCAGGGCCGGTGGTGACCAGGCCATCGCGCAGGCCAGTGAGGTCAGGGCGAACAGAGCGACGCCCAGGCGGTACATGCGGCGGCGGCCGACGAGGTCTCCCAGCCGGCCGCCCGTGATCAGGCCGAGGCCGTAGACCAGGCCGTATCCGCCGACGACGGCTTGGAATTCGAAGGGTGAGAGCCTGAACGACTGGTTGATCGAGGGTGCTGCGAGGTTGACGCAGAACTGGTCGAAGAGGGAGAGGAAAGGGCCGATGACCAGAACGGCGAGTGCGTGCCACCGGCGTGGGTTCAGTGTCCCGTTCGCCTCGGCCGGGAGGGCGGTTGCCGCGGCCGGTGGGGGGCTGTCGGCTGTGCGGGGGGCGCGAACCGTAGGGCCCGGTTTCACGAGAGTGTTCTCCTAACGGCCAAGCTGCCGATTTCCGACGGGGTTCGGTCAGGCGCGGTTCATCCAATCCGCCGGGGGCGATGGTCACAAGCGGACTTGGCTGAGTCCGCACGGTGACCGCCGCTCGTGGCGGTTTGTGCAACTTGGCATGGACAGCGTTCGGCGGGCGCCAACATCCTTCCGGTGGCGGCATCCCCTTTTCAGGAAGGCTGTGCCATGGAAAGCCATCGCCCGGCGTCCCTCCTTTCCGGGGAGAACGCACGGGAAGACGAAGTCCGGTCGTTGCTGCTGCGGGTCCTGGACGGTTCGGTGCGTCCCGATCCGTATCCGGTGTTCAACCGGATACGGGAGGCCGGGCCGGTGTGGTGGGACGAGGGAACCGTCGTCTTTTCCTCGTACCGTCATTGCGCGGCCGTCCTGCGAGAGCCCGATGCCGTGGCGCGGCGTGCCGGTGGATGTCCCGTTGGTTCTAACGAGCAGCCAGAGCTGCTTGCCATGTCCGTGGCAGGTTCGCCGGAGCATGTGTGGTTGCGCCGGCTGGTGTCGCGGGCGCTCACACCAGAACGGGTGCGCGCTCTTGTCCCCTTCGTTCGTGCCCGTGTCGACGACCTGCTCGACGGGGTGGCCGCACGAGGGCGGCTCGAGGTGGTCACGGATCTGGCGTATCCGCTGCCGGCGGCCGTGATCTGCCGTTTGCTGGGTCTTCCACAGCGGGATGCGTCGTGGCTGCACAGGCAGGCACTGCTGCTGTCCCCCGCGCTGGACCCGCATCCGCTGCTGACCGGTTCCGCGCCGCCCGGAGGGGATGCCCGCCGGCTGGCGGAGGAGGAGCTGACTGCCTATCTGGACGCGCTCGTGCGGGCGCGTGGTGCCGATCCGGGCGAGGATCTGCTGTCGGTGCTGGTGGGTGCGGCGGCGGAAGCGCGGTCCGGGGCGGCGCAGGTTGCGGCGGCCTGTCGGTATCTGCTCGTGGCGGGGCACGAGACGACTGTCGACCTCGTCTCCAACGGGGTCCTGGCGCTGCTTCGTGCTCCTCATGAGCTTCAGGCGGTGCAGCGCGACACCCAGTACGCGGGTCAGGTGGTGGAGGAGGTCCTGCGCCTGGATCCGCCGGTCCAGCTGCTCCATCGCCGTGCCGCCGCCGACCTCGACATCTGTGGCACGCGCGTTCCGGTCGGCACCACCATGGTGCTGCTCCTGGCGGCGGCGCATCGGGATCCGGACGTGTGGGACAGTCCCGAGGTCTTCTCGCCCGGTGGAGCCACGGCGATGCACACCGCCTTCGGGCTCGGCCCGCACGCCTGCCCGGGGGAACCGGTGGCTCGTCTGATCGCCGAGGCGGTCCTCGCCAGGTTCGGTCAGCGGGTCACAGGCGCCCGGTTCGCCACCGGGTCGCCGTCCTACCGACCGAACGTCACCCTTCGCGGCCTGCGGGCGCTGTGGGTCGATGCGGACGGCTTCGGCGGCCGCGAACTGCCCTGGCCGTCTTCGTGACGCACCCGCCGCTTCGCTTCGTAGCGCTCACCCCCTTGGGAGCAATCTCGTGACAGTTCTTCACACAAGCTCGCACACACGGACACTGGAGTGTGCGTTCGACATGCCTGCCGGCGGCGACCGGGATGTCCTGGCCGGCCGCAACGTCCTGGCCCGCGTCGTGTACGGGCACCACGGCGGGCGGCCGACGCTGTACCGGGGGGCTCCTCGGCTCGACGTGCACATGGTCGCCGCTGACGCCGCCCCGTTCACCGAGGTCTGGGCCACCGACCGCCCCGTGCGCTGTGGCCTGCAGGACAACCTGGTGTACGCGGAGGACGGTGAGTACTTCTTCTGCGCGGTGCGCATAGAGGAGAGCGGTGTGTACCGCGACGCGGTGCACACCGCCTACGGTGCCGCGTTACGGCTGGCCTCACAGCGGGGGTACACAGAGCTGTTCCGCATGTGGAACCTCGTCGGTGACATCACCGGGGACAACGCTGAGGGCACCGAGATCTACCAGGACTTCTGCGCCGGTCGTGCGCGGGCCTTCGACGACTGGTCCGACCGCTTCGAGGGGCTGCCCGCGGCGACCGGCATCGGTTCCCTGGGCGCGGGTATCGACCTGTACTTCCTGGCCTGCCGTCCCGGCCGCGCCACGCATGTGGAGAATCCTCGGCAGACTCCGGCCTACCGCTATCCCGACCGGTACGGGGCCACGTCGCCGAGCTTCGCGCGCGGCACCCATCTGGCGTCCGAGGGCTACGGGACAGGGGCCGTCTACGTCTCGGGCACGGCCAGCATCCTCGGTGACGACACGGTGCATCCCGGCGACATCGAGCGGCAGCTGGATGTCACCCTCGCCAACATCGAGACGCTGGTGAGCAGCGAGAACCTGCGCCAGCACGCACTGGACGCCGGTTTCCGGCTGGCGGAGATGGGGTGCGTCAAGGTGTACGTCCGCAACGCCGAGCACCTGCCGATCGTGCGGGCCAGGTGCGCCGAGGTCTTCTCCGGGGACGCGGCCATCGCCTTCTTCAACGTCGGTATCTGCCGAGCGGATCTGCTGGTCGAGATCGAAGGGATCTGCCGATGACGACGGCACCGCCACAGGCCCTGGACAGCGCGATCGCACCGGCGTCCGTCACCCAGGTCAGCAGCGGCAATCTGGTGGAACTGCTGGAGGCGTCCGCGCGGGCGCATGGCCGGCTGGAGCGCACGGCCTACATCGACGACGGAGTCGAGTACTCCTTCCGTGCGGTGTTCGAGGGGGCGGAGCAGGCGGCTGCGGCGTTCGCGGGGCGAGGTCTCGGGCTCGGCTCACGGATCCTCATCGCCCTGCCGGACGGCATGGACTTCGTGTGGGCGTTCCTGGGCGCGCTGCGCATCGGGGCTGTGGCGATTCCCGTGAACTCCATGTTCCATCCGGACGAGATGGCACGGGCGGCACGCGTCGCCGAGCCCGCGGCCGTGGTGGCTTCGTCCCAGTTCGAGGAACTGTTCACCGCGCCGGTGCTGACTGCGGACCGTCTGCTGGGCAGCGGCGGCGCGGTGCCGCGGTTCGCCGACTGCTCCCCTGGCACGCCGGCCTTCGCCGCCTTCACGTCGGGTACGACCGGCGGGCCCAAGTTGTGCTTCCACACGCACGCCGATCCAGAGATCCTTGATCGTGCGGCCGGTGAGGCCATCGGTGTCACCGAGGACGACGTCTGCTACTCGGTACCGCGGATGAACTTCGCGTACGGGCTGGGCAATTCACTGTTCTTCCCGCTGCTGCGAGGTGCCGTCACCGTGCTCAGCGGGCGGCGGCTCGCTCCGGCCGACTGCCTGGCACTCCTCGCGCGGCACGGTGTGACCGTCTACTACAGTCAGCCGACCTTCTTCGCGCACATGCTCGGTCACTCCGAGGCGGCAGAAGTCCTCGGTGGTCTGCGAGCGGCGGTCGTCGCGGGCGAGGTGCTGCCGCAGGCCCTGGAGCGCCGGCTGCGGGCGATCCTCGGCGAGCGTCTGCTCAATGTGTACGGGACGACCGAGATCGGGCACGCCCTGCTGGTCAACGGTGCGGGCGCCTATCGTGAGTTCACGCTCGGCAGGGTGCTGGAGCCCTATCGGCTGCGGGTCGTCGACGAGGCAGGGCAGCCGGTGGCGCCCGGCATCGAGGGCCGTCTGGAGCTGGCCGGACCCACCATCGGTCCGGGCGTGGCACACGGAAGTGACGCGCCGCTGCGGCTGGCACCGCAGGAGTGGTACGCCACCAGCGATGCGGCAACGGTCGACCCCGACGGTTACGTCCGGGTGTACGGGCGTCTCGACGACGTGGAGATCGTCGGCGGCATCAACGTGCACCCCACGGAGATCGAGGACCGTCTCATGGAGCACCCGGCCGTGAAGGAAGCGGCGGTGTGCGCTGTACGGCGCGACAGCGGGGTGTCGGCGCTGCGTGCCTTCGTCGTGCTGCGGGCAGGCGTCGACGCCGAGAGTGCGCACGGGGTGCGTCAGGAGCTGCTCGCCACCGCCGAGGCGACGCTGACCTGGTACAAGGTCCCCGAGGACGTCGTCTTCGTCCCGTCTCTGCCGCGCAATCACGTCGGCAAGCTGCTGCGCCGCACGGTGCGCGCGCAGGCGGCCGACGGCTCGCTCGGCCCGTGAGACGGCCCGGCCGCCATGTGAGCGGCCCCTGTCCTGTCTGCCCCGACCTGCTTGCCGGCCCCTCGTCGAGCCCGGCTTCGTCCACCTGGAGTGAGAGCGTTGACAACAGCTGATACCGGCACCACCGCGGTCACCTTCGACGGCGAGAGCCTCACCATCGACGCGGTGAGCCGTGTCGCGGAGTCGGGGGCTCCGGTGGGTGTGTGCCCGAGTGCCGTGGCCAAGGCTCTCAAGAGCCGCGCGATGCTCGAGGACCTGGCGGAGCAGAACATCCCCATCTACGGCGTGACCACCGGTTACGGTGAAATGATCTACATGCAGATCGACAAGTCGAAGGAAGTCGAGCTGCAGACGAACCTGGTGCGCAGCCACAGTGCCGGAGTGGGCCCGCTGTTCGCCGAGGACGAGGCGCGGGCCGTGGTGGCCGCGCGTCTCAACACGCTTGCCAAGGGTCATTCCGCGGTCCGGCCGGAGATCCTCGAGCGCCTGGCGCTGTATCTGAACGAGGGCATCACGCCGGCGATACCGGAGATCGGGTCGCTGGGCGCCAGCGGCGACCTGGTTCCGCTCGCTCACCTCGCCGGCACGCTCATCGGCGAGGGCCAGGTGCTGCGCGACGGCAGGCGCCAGGAGACCGGCAAGGTACTCGGGGAACTCGGCATCGCTCCGCTCCAGTTGCGTTTCAAGGAGGGCCTGGCGCTGATCAACGGGACGTCGGCCATGACAGGCCTGGGCGCGCTGGTGGTGGAGCGGTCCTTCGCCCAGGTCCGCCAGGCGGAGATGGTCTCGGCTCTGCTCAACGACGTCCTGCGCGGGTCCAAGAGCCCGTTCCTGGCCGAAGGCCACGACATCGCCCGGCCTCATCAGGGGCAGATCGATTCGGCGGCCAACATACGGACTCTCCTCGCAGGCAGCCGCCTGGCCCTGGACCACGCGGATCTGCGCCGTGAGCTGGAGGAGGCCCGGCAGGGCGGTGGTGACGTCCAGCGGACTGACGTGTACCTGCAGAAGGCGTACACCCTGCGGGCCGTACCTCAGATCCTCGGTGCCGTCCGTGACACCCTGGGGCACGCGCGGGAGAAGCTGGAGACGGAGCTCAACTCCGCCAATGACAACCCGCTGTTCTTCGAGGGCGAGGAGATCTTCCACGGGGCGAACTTCCACGGACAGCCGATCGCGTTCGTCATGGACTTCGTCACCATCGCGCTCACCCAGCTCGGTGTGCTCGCCGAGCGGCAGGTCAACCGGCTGCTCAACCGGCATCTCAGTTACGGGCTGCCGGAGTTCCTCGTCGCCGCCGAACCGGGCCTGCACTGTGGTTTCGCCGGCGCGAACTACCCGGCGACCGCACTGGTGGCGGAGAACCGGACCATCGGGCCCGCCAGCACCCAGAGCGTGCCGTCCAACGGCGACAACCAGGACGTCGTCAGCATGGGGCTGATCGCGGCCCGCAACGCCCGGCGCGTCCTGCAGAACAACAACCGCATCCTCGCGGTGGAGTTCCTCGCCGCCGCCCAGGCCGTGGACGTCTCCCGGCGGTACGACGGCCTGAGCCCGGCGAGCAGGGCCACGTACGAGGCGGTGCGCTCCCTGGTGCCCGCTCTGGGCGTGGACCGCTACATGGCCGACGACATCGAGCTGATCGCCGCGGCGCTGTCGCGGGGCGAGTTCCTGCGGTCCCTGGTCCACCAGCAGGGGATCGAGCTGCGCTGACCCGGCGCGTCACCTGGGTGAGGGGCGGTGCACGGATCCGTGTGCCGCCCCTCGCGCGTGCCGCGGACTTCCCCAAGTCGCGGCGCGGCTTCTTCCCCCTTGCCCTCTCCAGCCGCTCGGGCCGGACACCACGGCGTGGCGGTCCTAGCGTGGCGGCAACGCCGCACATCCCCTCCCCGTCCCACCTTCCGGTGAAAGGCACGCCCATGACTCAAGTGGCGCCCCGCCCCGCCCTGAACGCTTCCGGCACGCCACGGGCCCGCGGCCCGCGCCGGCCGTCTTTCTTCTTCAACGGCCATGCGCCGCGTCGTCGCGCGCTGGTCGCCGCGGTCAGCGCGCTGTTCGGTTTCGCCCTGACCGTGGTCTGGTCGGCGGAGTTCGTCGACCGGACCATCGGCGACAACGTCGCCGACACCCTGCTGGGCCACCATGCCAAGGGCACTCCCATCGCCGGTGTCCTGGCCGGTCTGGCGTTCGCCGTGGCGACCGGGATCGCCGGCACGTTCACGGCGTGCAACGTCGCCGTGTTCAGCGCGCTGGCCCCGCTGGCGGGCCAGCCGTCCTCCCCGCGGCGGCGGCTGGTCGCCGCTCTGCGGCCGCTGAGCAGGCTCGCGCTCGGCGCGGTCACCGTGTCCGCGCTGTACGGCGTGGTGGTGGCACTGGCCGGTACGGGCATGCCGCAGTTCGACGAGACGCAGTCGAGCGGCTCGGGTCTGTCCGGCCGCCTGATCCAGGCGATGGTGGTGTACGGCCTGATCGGCCTGGCCATGGTGGTCCTCGGGCTGTCCTCGCTCGGCGTGGTGAAGGACCCCCTCGCACGGCTCACGCACCGCTTCCCGGGTGCTCCCATGCTGATCATGGGCGGATTGATCGGCGCTTTCCTGATCGGGCGTCCGTTCCCGCTGTTCCGGCAGTTGTTCCGGGACGCCGCCGAGAGCGGCAACGTCCTGTACGGGGCGGCGGCGTTCACCTTGCAGACCCTCGGCAACATCGTCGTCATGGCCGCGCTGTTCCTCGTGGTGACCGGTGTCTTCGGCGACCGGCTGCACCGCTGGCTGACGGCGAAGCCGAGCCGCGCCTCGGCGCTGATGGCGGCGGCTTTCATCGCCGCCGGGGTCTTCATGGTCCTGTACTGGGATGTGCGGATCCTCGCCCGCAGGGATCTGATCTGGTACCCGATCGCTCCCTGGGCGCAGTGAGAACTGCCCCGGAAAGGAACCGGGCGGGGGGGGGGGGGGGGGGGGGCCCCCCCCCGGGGGGGGGGGGGGGGGGGGGGGCCCCCCCCCGGCCGGTTCGTGTGTCACGGACGGTTCTCACGGCCCTGGGGGCCGACGCGTCAGGCCGCGAGGGTCTGCTCCTGCTCGGCTCCCTCCTGCTGGGCCGCCTCCTCCTGGCCGATGGGCGGGACGTGCCGCATCAGGGCCACGAAGAAGACGCCGGCGACGGCGATGAGGACGGCGCTGACCGCGGCCACCGTGTGCAGGCCGCCGGTGAAGGCGACGCGTACGGGGTCCAGCAGCGTGTCGGCGAGCGAGCCGGGCAGCTGGTCGGCGGCGGCCGCCGCACCGGCGACGCTGTCGCGGGCCGCGTCGGCGGCGGTCTCGGGCACCTCCGGCGGGACGGTGTCGGCGATGTCGCTGCGGTAGACGGCCAGGCCCAGCGTGCCCAGGGTCGCCACACCGAGGGCGGCGCCGAACTCGTTGCTCATCTGGGACAGCGCCCCGGCCGAACCGGCCTTCTCCGGGGGGACGGTGCCCACGACCATGTTGGTGCCCAGCGCCACGATGGGGGCGCCGCAGAAGGAGAAGACGGCGAAACCGGCGATCAGCACGGCCGTGCCGGAATCGGCGTCGAGTTGCGTGAAGGTGAGCAGGACGGCGGTCACTCCCGCGATGCCGGCGCCGATGACGTACGCGGGGCGGATCTTGCGGGCGATGATCGGGCACACCGCGAAGGAGACGGTGGCCGCGGCCATGCCGGGGAGCATGCCCAGGCCCGCCTCGAAGGGGGACATGCGCTGCGCGGCCTGGAAGTACTGGGTCATGAAGAGCATGACCGTGCCGCCGATGAGGCTGTAGGCGAGCAGGCTGAGCAGGGCCGCGGTGAACCGGGCGTGGGTGAACAGGCGGACGTCGAGCAGCGGGCTGGCCAGGCGGCGCTGGCGCTGGACGAACAGCACGCCGATGACGAGGCCGGCGACCAGGACGACCGTGGGCAGGGTCTGCCGGCCGTCGCGGGCGAGTTCCTTGATGCCGTAGATGACGGGGACGGTGCTGCCCAGGCTCAGCAGGACGCTCGGCAGGTCGAGGCGGCCGGCCTCGGGGTTCTTGAACTCCGGCAGGACGCGTGGGCCGACGATCAGCGTGAGGGCCATGACCGGGGCGCCGATCAGGAACAGCGAACCCCACCAGAAGTACTCCAGCATCACGCCGCCGAGCAGCGGGCCGATGATCGCGCCGAGGGTGAAGCAGCTGGCCCACAGGCTGATGGCGACCGTGCGCTGCTTGGCGTCCTGGAACATCGTGGTGATCAGCGCCAGGGTGGACGGCGTCAGGGTCGCGCCGGCGATGCCCAGCAGCACGCGCGCCGTGATGAGCATGCCGGGGCTGGTGGCGAAGGCGGCCAGCAAGGACGCGGCGCCGAATGCGGCCGAGCCGATCAGCAGCAGTTTGCGGCGGCCGATGCGATCGCCGAGGGTCCCCATGGTGACGAGGAAGCCGGCGACCATGAAGCCGTAGATGTCCATGATCCACAGCTGCTGGTTGGAATTGGCGCCGAGATCCGCGCTCAGGTGCGGCAGCGCCAGGAGGAGTACGAAGACGTCGAGGGCCACGAGGAGGGTGGGCAGGGCGAGGATGCCCAGCCCGATCCACTCCTTCCGCCCGGCTTTGGGAGCACCGCCTGCAGTCATGTGCCTGTTACTTCCCATCGTCGTGAGTCGTGCGCGGGTGGGTGAGGGTGGTGCCGGTGCGAGGAGTGCCGGATACGCGCCCCCGCGCCGTGCGCGTGCCCGTGCGCCTGCGTGCCGTCGGGCCCATCCGTCACCGTCCCCCCGCGCCTGCCGTGTCCGCATCTCCCTGTGTGCTGTGTCCGCAGGCGGAATCAGTGAGTTTCATGAAGCAACTTGGAAGATGCCCAGGCAGACGCGGGGTCCGTAACGTCATGGACACAGCAGCCGGAACCTCCCGGCGCACCTCACGACTGACAGGGAGTCAGGACATGACCGTCAAGAACAAGCTCGGCCTCATCACCCGCGTCGGCGCCACCGCCGCGATCGCGATCGGTCTGGGGGTCGCGGTCACCCCGAGCGCGACGGCCGCCACCCCGGTCGTCACGGTGACGCCGGCCACGGGTCTCGCCGACGGCACCGCGGTCACGCTCAAGGCCACGGGCCTGACGCCGGGCACCGTCTATCACGTGGGCCAGTGCGCCTTCGTCGACGGCGGCCAGTACGGGTGCAACAAGGCCACCGCCCTCGATGTCACCGCCGACTCCGCGGGCAGCGTCACCACGAAGATCACCGTGAAGCGGTCCTTCCAGGCCGTGGTCGGCTCCGCCACCACGCCGTGGGGCACCGTGGACTGCAAGGTCACCGCCTGCCAGGTCGGCCTGGGCAGCGACGCGGGCGAGGGCGGTGGTCAGGCGATCACCTTCTCCTGAGGCACGACCGGCTGCTGAGGAGCGGTCAGCTCCGAAGCCCCCCGGGACAGTTCGGCTCACCGGCGCCCTCCCGCTCCCCGTCCCTGTCCGCCCCGGCCCACCCCCTCAGGGCCGGGGCGAAAGGAGCGGGGAGCCGCTCGCCGTGTGCGGCTTCGGCGCTCGGCGAACGGGGCCGCGCGCCGGTCGGTGCCGAGGCGGTCGGGCCGGGCGGGACAAGGTCGACGCCGTGCGGGCCGGGGGCGTGGACGAGGGCGTCGCCGCCGGCGTGCGCCCGGGCCGGGACACAGGCCTTCTCGCCGGTGCGGGCCACGGGGGAGGCGGTGCAGTCCAAGGGGCCCCCGGCATCCGCCGGGCCGATGTCGAAGCTGCGCCAGATCCATGCCCAGGCGGCGACCTGCCGGAAGGGCCCGCCGGGGCCGTCGTCGGAACCGGTACCGGCCGGCGTGCTCATCGCCGCGCCGTCGCCGGCGGGCCGTCCGCCCGGGAACGGGATGCCGCGGGACCCAATGCCGCAGGGCCGTAACCGACGCCGGTCAGTGTCTCCGAGAGCTCCCACAGGCGGACCTGCGCCCTGGCGTCACGTGACGCGCGGCTGCTGGCCGCGGGGGCGGGCAGGCCCCGGCTCTCGAACCGTTCTCCCGGGCCGAGGTACGTCCCTCCCGGCAGGAGCAGGTCGGTCGCGGCCCGCAGCACGGGCAGCGCCGCCCGGTCGGGCGGCTGTGCCAGCAACCGCAGCGCGGCCCGGCTCACCGGGCGCAGCCACGCCGGCGCCTCCCCCTGCCACAGGGCGGTCGCCGACAGGCCCGGGTGGGCGGCGACGGAGACGGTTTCGGCACCGCTGTCGGCCAGGCGGTGCTGCAGTTCCCGGGCGAACATCAGGTTGGCCAGCTTCGAGCGCCCGTAGGCGGTCAGCGAGCGGTGGCCGTCGGCGGCACGAGCCCGCGGTTCGTTCACCGCGCCCCGTCCCACCCGGTGGGCGAGGCTGGCCACCGTCACCACGCGGGAGCCCGGCACCCGGCGCATCAGGTCCAGCAGCAGCCCGGTCAGCGCGAAGTGCCCCAGGTGGTTGACGCCGAAGTGGGGTTCGAAACCCTCCTCGGTGCGGCGGAGGGAGGGGAACATCACCCCCGCGTTGTTCAGCAGCACATCGAGCCGCTCGTGCCGGCTGCGCACCTCGGCCGCGGCACCGCGGACCGAGTCCAGTGAGGCGAGGTCGAGGCGCACCACCTCGGTGCGCCCGCCGATGCGGGCCGCGGCCGCGCGGCCGCGTTCGGTGCTGCGGCAGGCCAGGACGACGTGCGCGCCGCGCTCCGCGAGCGCCCGGGCCACCTCGAAGCCGAGGCCGCCGCTGCCGCCGGTGACCAGTGCTGTTCTGCCGTGCTGGCCGGGAACACCGGCCGGGGACCAGTCCACGAAAGTCCTCCCTGGGTGGCCGCGCACGCCATGGGGCGTCAGAGAGCGGCGCCGTAGCCGTGTTCGACGATGATGTCGGCCGCGACGTCGTAGAAGGCCGGGTCGGACGCCGCTTCGGTGGCCAGGCCGCTGACGTAGCGGTTGTACATGCAGAAGGCCGCCGCGATCAGGACGGTGTCGTGGAGGTGGCTGTCGGTGGCGCCCTCGGTGCGGGCGGCGGCGATCGCCTCGTCGGAGACGGGACGGGCCTGGGCCTGGACCTCGGCGGCGACCCGCAGCAGGCTCTTCAGCAGCGCGGAGACGGGTGCGGAGGCCGGGTCGGCGAGGACCGCGCGGACCAGGTCGGCCCCGCCGTTCAGCTGGGCGGCCGCGAACGCGCTGTGGGAGTGGGCGCAAAACGGTGTGCTGTTGAGGTGCGAGACGTACGCGGCGATCAGCTCGCGCTCGCCGCGCGTCAGCGGCGAGTCGCCGCTGCGCAGCAGCGTCTCCGCCAGGTGGGTCAGCGGGGCACCGGTGTCGGGACGGTGGGCCATCAGCCCGCTGATGCCTGGCAGGTCGTTGTCGATCGCGATGTGCGCCATGACAGCACCCTTCGCTCGGGGCGGCTCGGTCGGTGTCATCGTGGTCAGCGGGGTGACGGGCGGCCAACTCCCAGCGTGCGCAACCGGGAGCCGGAGCGTGAACGCGCGGTGCGGCCCGGGCGCCGGTTTCCGGCTTCCCGCCGGAGTGCGCACGCAGGGAGTTGGCCGGTGCCCGCGCGTCTTCCGACGATGGGCACCGACCGGCCGCCCGGGACAGCGGCGGCCGGCCGCCCCTGCCCACCGCCCGCCCCGGCCGCCGCGACGACTCCGGCCGGCGGATCACGTCCCACGGCCGCGCCCGCGCCGTCCGAAGGAGCCCCATGCCCGTGTCCGCGCCCGCGCCCTCCAGCAGAAAGGCCCACCGCCGTTCGGTCACCGCCACGGTCGTCGGCAACTTCATCGAGTCCTTCGACTGGCTGGCGTACGGGCTGTTCGCGCCGCTGTTCGCCGCCCGGTTCTTCCCCTCCGGCAACGCCCTGACCTCCGTCCTCGGAGCGTTCGCCGTCCTCGGTATCGGTGTCCTCATGCGCCCCCTCGGGGGTCTCCTGCTGGGCCGGTTCGCCGATCGGCGCGGCCGGCGTCCCGCGCTCATGCTGGCCGTCTCCCTCATGGCGGGCGGCTCGTTCCTGATCGGTGTCACGCCGACGTACGCGCACATCGGTCTGCTCGCCCCCGTCGTGCTGCTCCTCGCGCGCATGGCCCAGGGCATCTCGCACGGCGGCGAGTGGCCGGCCGCGGCCGCTTATCTGATGGAGGTCGCGCCCGAGAAGCGCAAGTGCACCTACGGCAGCCTGTTCTCCCTGACCACCTGCGCCGGCGCGTTCGCCGCGTCCCTGCTGGGCGGCGGCCTGACCGCCGCGCTCGGCCCCGAGGCCATGGCGGCGTGGGGGTGGCGGGTGCCGTTCCTGGTCGGCGGTGTCCTCGGTGTGGCGCTGCTGGTGCTGCGCACCCGGCTGACCGAGACCGACGTGTTCCAGCGGGAGGTCCGCAGCCGGGCCGGGCGCGGCTCCGTGCGCCAGGTTCTGGGCACCTACCGGCGCAACGTGCTGGTCGCCGTTCTGTTCGTGGCCGGTACGGGCACCGTCGGCGGTACCTGGACCGCGGTCGTGCCCGCCCTGGGCGGGCGGCTGGCCGCGCCCGGCACGATGATGTGGGTCGCCGTGACCGCGACCGCGTTCCTCATGGTGGTCAACGTTCCTCTCGGCATGCTCGCCGACCGGGTGGGAGCCGCCAGGTTCCTGGCCGTGGCCAGCGTCGTCTTCGCGGTCCTGGGCTCCTGGTCGTACCTGACCATGCGGGGCACTTTCGCCAGTCTGCTGTTCGCGTACGGCTCCGGCGTCGTCTACCTGGTGTGTGCCACCACGGTCCTGCCCAAGCTGCTGACGGAGATCTTCCCCGCGCAGGTTCGGGCTCTGGGCATCGGGCTTCCCAACGCTGTGACCAGTGCCGTGCTGGGCGGTGTCATGCCCGTGTCGGCCGCTTTCGCCGCCGAGCACGACGCCTCCGGCTGGTTCATCGCCGCCGTCATGGCGGCCGTCCTGATGTCGCTTCCGGCGGCGGCCCTCTCCCGCCGTCGGCCGGCAGTCGTCCGTCCCGCGCTGGACCCGAACACGCTCACGCTCACGAAGTGACGGACCGGGTCCGGGCGGCGGGTACCGCGGCCCGGGCCTTCGGCCGCGCCGGCGGGCGACCACGTGGCGGACCGCCGCCGGGCGGACGGGGCCGGGGCCGCCGGGCGGACGGGGCCGGGACTGCCGGGCGGACGGGGCCAGGGGCTGCGCGGCCGAAGACGCGTCGGCCGCAGGGCCACGGGTCTGCGGGGTCGCCTGTCACCGCCGTCCCGGCACAGCACACCCGGGGCGGAACACCGTTCGATGACAACGTTTCCGTCGCCCTCGGCGACTCGGACGCTCCGCCCACGGGGGCGCGGCGAAGACCGGTGGCGGCCTGTGACGACGCGCCGGGAACAAGGCCGGGGCCATCGGCCACCGGGCCGCGAACCCGCGCGCCCGCCGGCCCCGGATCACGTTTCCGGGTCCCGGTGGTAGTGCGTCATCGCCCGTTCGCCCTGGACTCCGAGGTCCCGGCGCAGGCCCTCGGGGTCGATGAGCTGGGCCGTGTCGACGGCGATGAGGGCGTGTGCGCAGCCGCGTCGGCGCAGTTCCCCGAGGGCGGCCGCGACCAGGGCGAGGCCGACGCCCAGTCCGCGCGAGGCGGGGGCGACGGCGGCCTCCAGGACGCGGCCCTGGCCGCTCGCCGCCTGCGCCAGGACGTGACCGGCGGGGTGGCCGGCGATCTCCATGAGCAGCGCGAAACCCGAGAGCTCGCGCAGCCGCCGGATCCGGCCGTGGAAGACGGCCGGATCATGGATCTTGGAGCCTCTGGCGAGGCTGCGCAGGTGCAGGCCGTGCATCGCGTCCGTGTCGTCGGCCGTCACAGCCGGGCGAATGTGCGCGTCGCGGGGCAGGACCCCCGCAGGTGCCTCATGTGAGAGGTCGACGTCGTACTGGGTGATCGTGGCGCCGCGCACGAACCCGGTCTCCTCCAGGACGCGCGGGAGCACGGTGTCGCCGCCGAGGATCCCGCCGACGTCGACCCCGTAGGAGGTGCCGTGCGTGACCGCGAGCGCGTCGGTGCGGTCCAGCAGGTGCAGTACCAGGAAGCGGGCGGCCGCGGCGCCACGCCGGCCGGGCAGGACCGTAAGGGCCGCGTCGACGGCGGGGCCGCCGCTCGGGGCCAGCGATCCCCAGCCGAGCAGTTCGTCGCCCGGACCGGTCAGGCACCAGCTGTTGTCCTCGTAGTGCGGGTGCGAGATCGCCAGCAGAACGTCCTCGCGGGTCCAGGTGGCCGTGCCCGTGCTGCCCTCCTCGTACGCCCTGACCAGCCGCACCAGCGTGTCCACGGGGACGTCGGCGGAGCGTCTGAGGACGAATTCTCCGGGCAGGGTCATGGAATTTCGTGCCCCCTTTCTGGGGGATCGGTCCAACGGTCGGTCGACAGGTCGTCGCCCTGGGCATCCAGTGAGGCCGGGCATGGAAGCGCCACCGATGGACCTCGGGGCACGGGGGCGGACGCCGTCAGCGTCTGCGGCGGCCGGTGCGCGAGCGGGCCGGTCTGCCGCTGCTCCAGGTCCTGGCGGGCGGCGGGCAGAGTACGGGCCGACGGCCGGTGCGTGGACGCCGCGGGGCAGGCGACGGGCCGGACGATCGGGCGGCCGCGCGTGCCCGGACCGCGCCCGGCGCCCTGTGCCGCACGGGCCGTCTGCGGGAGCGGACGGTGCCGCGCTCCCCTCCGGCCGGGCGGCCCAGGGCGCCGGAGCGGCATCCGGCAGACTTCACGGCACCGCACCGCCCTTCGCTCCGGCCAACGGGTGTCGACGCAGTTGGATGCTACTTGGCGAAGTGGGCCCGGGAGTTCTTCGAGATTGCTCACTGCCGTCGTGACGTGCGGAAAGCGGGCACGCCGGCCGGGCGGGCGCCGGCGTGGGCGGCCGCCGCCGGCGCGGTGCGAGCGCCCACCCGGTGGCGGAACGATTTGCTCCGATACTTTCCCGGGCACCGGACCACCGGCCCGGCTAGCGGGAACCACGCCAGACCGAGTTGGCCGCGCCGAGGGCGATGTCCCCGGCGAACACGCCCCGCGGATCGACGCGGGCCCGCACCCGGCCGACGGCAGCGGCGCGGTCCTCGTCGAGGTGCTGCTGCGGACGCTCGTACCCCTCGACCAGGGACGGCAGGGTGTACCCCGTGTCCCAGGGGCCGAGGGCGGCCCGCACGGTGGCGCAGTGGGCGTGCAGCGCCTGGACGGTGACCGGGCCGAAGGGCGGCCCCGAGCCCATGTACGCGTACGCCGCGTCCACCTCGGACAGTGCTCCGCCCTCCGGGCGGGCCTGCGCGAACGCTCCGCCGAGCTGGCGCAGCGTGGCCACGGCGAGCGGTGATCCCGAGCCCTCCCCCACGGCGTTCAGGAAGGCTGCGGCGCCCTCGTCGTCCAGCTCGCGCAGCAGCAGATGGTCGCCGACGAAGGGAACCGGGTCGGCGGGGTCCATGTGGGCGTCCAGCACCCCGGCCGGTCCGGTCTCCGCCCAGGTGTCCAGCAGCGGTTCGGCGATCTCGCGCAGCGGGCCGAGGAGTTCGGCCGCGCTCTCGCGGGCCGCCGCCGTCTCCTCCTCCCGGCGGGCGAGAACGGCACCGTCGACGCAGAGGACGGGCCCGGCGGCGAGCTGCGGCGGGACGCCCGGCACCGGCGGCAGGTTCATGATGCGCAGGGAGGTGGTCGCCTCGCGCGGCGCGTGGGCCGCCCAGGCACGCCAGCGCTCCAGCAGCGGCCGGGCGTGGGCGGCGGACCAGTAGCTGGCGCCGGTGACGACCCGCGCGACGGGGAAGAGGTCGATCTCCACGCAGGTGACGACGCCGAATCCGCCGCCCCCGCCGCGCAGCGCCCAGAACAGCTCGGGTTCGTGTGCAAAATCGGCTCGCACCAGCTCCCCGTCGGCGGTGACCAGTTCGATCGCGCGGACGGTGTTGACGGCGAGGCCTGTGCTGCGGCCGTAGAAGCTGACGCCGCCGCCGAGCAGGTAGCCGACGACGCCGACGCCGTCGGCCGAGCCGTGGGCGGCGGCGAGGCCGTGCGGGGCCGCAGCCCGCACGACCTCGCCCCAGGTGGTGCCGGCCGGAATGCGGGCGGTGCGGCGGGCGGTGTCGATCTCGACGCCACCCGTCAACCGGGTGCGGATGAGCAGGGTGCCGTCGGCGGGCCGCACGGCACCGGAGGCGTGCCCGGTGGTGTGCACGCGCACCGGCAGGCCGGCCCGCACCGCGGTGCGCACGGCGGACCGCACGTCCTCGGTGCTGTGCGCGGTGACGGCGACCGCCGGGCACTGCGGGGCCGCGAGGTTGAACACGGCGGTGGCCTGCTCGTACTCCGGGCTCCCGGGGCGGGCGAGGACCACTTCCCCGGCATCTGAGAGGGTCATGGACGGGTTCCTTCCGTGGCGACGGCCGTGCGCTGCGGGTCCGGGCCGCCGGCGGGCTGTCGGGCGTCGCGGACGGCGGTGATGAACACGAAGGTGCCCGGCCCGCTCTCCTCACGGACCGTCAGGCCCGCCTCGGCCAGCCAGCGCCTGAGGTCCTGCTGTTCGAAGAGCCGCAACCCGCCCTCGTGTTGCGGGAAGCGGTGGGCCGACTGGAAGTAGCGGTAGACGGGGTCCTCGGAACGGCGGAACGTCATCGCGGTGAAGGTGCCGCCGGGTCGCAGGATCCGGCCGACCTCCGCGATGGCGGCCGGTGCCTCGTCGTAGAAGGCCTGCAGGGCGTTCCAGCACACGACCGCGCCGACGGACGCGTCGGCGAAGGGCAGGTCGGCCGCGCCGGCCAGTACGGCGGGCACGTCGGGCAGGCGGCCGCGCAGCACGTTGAGCATGGGCAGCGAGCTGTCGACGGCGACGAGGCGGTCGGCGCCGACGGTCTCGGCGACGACGGCGGTCCACCGGCCGGCGCCGGCGGCGAGGTCGACCACGGGGCCGTCGACGGGCCGTACGTGCTCGGCGATGTAGCGGTCCTCGTCGGCGGGGGTGACGGCGCCGCCCCAGTTCGCCCCGGCGACGCGCAGGAACGAGGGGCGGGCGACGGCTTCGTAGAACAGGCCCATGCTGGGCACCTGGGAGAGCTTCTCCAGGAAGTCGTCCACGCCGCCGTCCTCTTCGGCGGGGGCGGTCAGGTCGAGGATGCCGCCCGCGGCCGGGTAGCGGGCGGCGCAGCCAGTACAGGTGAACCGCCCGTCGCCCGGCTGAAGCGCCCCGCGGCAGGCGGGGCAGCGCAGGGCGGCGGCGTGCGCTGCCAGAAGGTCGGTGCCGGCGGCGGGGGCTGCGGCGCCGGCCCGGTCGGGGACCGCGGCGGCCGGGGCGTCGGCCGGGTCGCCGTGGCACACCGCCCAGTAGGCGCGGGCGCCGGTGCAGCCGAGCACCGTGCGGGTGTCGTTGTCCCAGGCGGCCAGGAGCTGCTGCGGGGTCAGGGCCTCGACCCAGCTCTGGTCGAAGGCGAGTTCGTCCTCGTTGAGGGTCCAGGCGGACGGGGAGGGCCACACCCGCCCCAGCCCGGGACGGCCCGGGTCGAGTTCGCTCAGGGCACGGTCGAGGCGGGAGAGGTCCGCCGGGTCCAGTTCCAGGCCGGCCACGGCGGTGAGGATCTCGTCCCGGTCGGCCGGGAAGTGCGACAGGAGGTAGAGGAGGGCGAGGGTCAGCGGGGTGCCGATGCCCTCCGTGCGCAGCAGCTCCAGGTACCGGTCGAGGTGGGCGCGCACCGCGCGGGTCACGGGACCGGCGCTGGTGGGGTGTTCGGCCTCGGCGAGCAGTCCCAGCAGGATCGCCAGGTGCCCGCGGCGCTCGTTCCCGGCGCGCTCGAGACCCGCCACCAGGGCGGGTACGGCGTCGAGGGCCGACGCGGTGAGCTCGCCGTCCTCCCACACCGCGTCCACCAGCGTGCGGTAGTGCTGCGCGGTCTGCTCCGGCGCGGCGTCCACGAACGCGTCGACCAGGGCGTCGGCGGCGTGGGCGGTGGCAGCATTCATGGGGCGTCCTTCCTCCGATCGGTGCGGCGCCACCCGGCATCGTCCGGCGCGCGCCGGGGACCGGCGCGCTGACCTGCGCCGAAGCGGCCGGCCGCCTTTGGATGCTGTCAGGGCCGCCCGAGCCGGTGCATCTTCTGAACTGCCCTTCTTCCGGCCGCCGTCCGGCCTCCTCGCCGCCCGTCGTGCGGCTGCCGGCCCGTCCGCAGCACGGAGCAATCCGCAAGATGCGGGGCGGCCGCGCGGCGGCGCACGATACGGCCGGACGCACGTGTTTCGGGACTGATCCCGCCGGGCGAGCCTTGTGACCTCCTTCAGCGAGCCGCGGCCTTCCGCGCGGACCCGACTTCCTCGGAGCGCTTCATGCATCCCTTCCGTATCGACATCCCGCAGGAGCAGCTGGACGACCTGCGCCGGCGGCTGGAGGCGGCCCGCTGGCCCGACGAACTGCCCGGCGTCGGCTGGAGCCGCGGGGTGCCGCTCGGCTATCTGAAGGAGCTCGCCGAGTACTGGCGCACCTCGTTCGACTGGCGTGCGGCCGAGGCGCGGCTGAACGCGCACCCGCAGTTCGTCACCGAGATCGACGGCGCCCCGGTGCACTTCCTGCACATCACCTCGCCCGAGCCGGACGCCACCCCGCTGCTGCTCACGCACGGCTGGCCGGGTTCGGTCGCCGAGTTCCTCGACGTGATCGGCCCGTTGTCCGACCCGAGGGCCCACGGCGGCGATCCGTCGCAGGCGTTCCACCTGGTCATCCCGTCGATTCCGGGCTACGGGTTCTCCCGGCCGCTGCCGCAGACCGGCTGGGACACCGGCCGCATCGCCCGCGCCTGGGCCGAGTTGATGGCGCGTCTGGGGTACGACCGTTACCTCGCGCAGGGCGGCGACGCCGGCGCGGTGATCTCCCTGGAGCTCGGCCGTATCGACCCCGAGCACGTCATCGGCGTGCACGTGAACATGCTGATGACCTTCCCCTCGGGCGACCCGGCCGAGCTGGCCGGGCTCGGCGAGGCCGACCAGGCCCGGCTGGGCAAGCTGGCCCGCTTCGACGCGGAGCTGTCGGGCTACATGAAGGTGCAGCAGACCCGCCCGCAGACGCTGGCGTACGCGCTGACCGACTCGCCGGTGGGCCAGCTGGCCTGGATCGCGGAGAAGTTCCTGGACTGGACCTCGGCCGAGCAGCGGCCCGAGGAGGCGGTCGACCGCGACCTGCTGCTGACCATCGTCTCGATCTACTGGCTGACGGCCACGGCCGGCTCGTCGGCGCAGTTCTACTTCGAGGGCGCCGAAGGCGTGCGGGCCGCCGCGGCCGGCGCGGTGCCGCCGCCGCTGACGGTGCCGGTGGGGGTCGCCGTCTTCCCGGACGACATCTTCGTCCCCGTCCGCAGCTTCGCCGAGCGGGACATCCCCACCCTCACGCACTGGACCGAGTTCGAACGCGGCGGGCACTTCGCGGCGCTGGAGCAGCCGGCCGCCCTGACCGGCGACATCCGCGCCTTCGCCCGTTCCCTCACGCCCGTCACCGCCGCTGCCGCCTGAGCCGGCGTCCGTTCAGACAGAGAAGAGGCCGTAGATGACCGCACCGACCGTGATCGACGTCTGGGTGGCCGACCTGACGTTCCCCGGCTACATGGACCGGCTGCACCGCCTGGGCGCCGCGTTCGAGGAGGCACATCCCGAGTACCGCGTCAACATCGAGGGGAGGGACTTCCGCAACCTGTCCCGGGAGATCGCCGAGGCCGCCGAGGCGGGCCGCCCGCCGGCGGTCGCGGAGTTCTACTTCGCCGTGACCCAGGCCGCGCACGACATGCGCGATCACGCCGGCAAGCCGCTGTTCACGTCGGTGCAGCGGGCGATCGCCGGCCGCAGCGAGATCCTCGGCGAGCCGGTCGTCGTCGACGACATCCTGCCGGCCGTGCGCGAGTACTACTCCCGCGACGGCGACCTGGTCTCGATGCCCGCCGTGGTGACGGCGATGCTGGTCTACGGCAACCAGGACCTCCTGCGGGCCGCGGGCGTCGAGCGGCTGCCCACCACCTGGGAGGAGGTCGAGGCCGCCTGCGAGGCGGTCGCGGCACTGCCGGACGGTCCGCGCCACGCGGTGACCTGGGCCAACCACGGCCTGTTCTTCCAGCAGGCGCTCGCCGTCCAGGGCGGGCTGCTGGCCGACCGCGACAACGGCCGCTCGGGCCGGGCCACCCGCGTGGACCTGTCGTCCAAGGAGATGCTCACCTGGGTCGAGTACTGGCAGCGGCTGCACCAGAAGGGCCACTACCTGTACACCGGCAAGATCCCGGACTGGGAGGGCAACCTCAAGGCGTTCGCCGACCAGGACGTGGCGCTGCGCATCACCTCGTCCAACGACCTCAACTACATGGCCCAGGCGGCCGAGCACGCCGGCTTCGAGATGACGGTCGGCCGTTTCCCCGGCCGGGCGGGCGAGCCGTACGGCGGCAACATCATCGCCGGTACGTCGCTGTGGCTGACCGCCGGTCTCGACGAGGTGACGCAGGACGGCGCCCTGGCGTTCATGCAGTTCCTGAACAACCCGCGCAACGCGGCGGACCGCCACATCGCGAGCAGCTTCGTGCCGGTCACCCGCTCCTCGTACCGGCTGCTGGAGGACGAGGGCTGGTTCGAGGCGCACCCCTACCACCGGCTGGCCAGCAGCCAGCTCGGCAGCTACGCCGAGGGCGAGGGCACGGGCGTGCCGCCGTGCCGGGGCGCGCTGTTCGGTGACTTCGCCGGCGCGCAGGACGTGATGACGCGCGCGATGGGCGACGTACTGCTGCACGGCGTGGACGCGGCCGAGCGGTTCGCGCAGGCGACGCGGGAGGCTCAGACGCTGCTCGACGCCTACGAGCGCGACCGCGTCGACAACGGCGTGCGCAGCCCCGAGAGTCTGCGGGTGGAGTACTTCACCGGCGCCGAGGCCTACACCGGCGCGCAGCTGGAGAACGCCGTGCGCGGCAGCAACGGCTGACGCGAGCATGGGGAAGGGGCGCCCCCTCTGGACGGGGGGCGCCCCTTCCCCATGCTCGCGGGTCAGGCCACCAGGGTGCGCGCCGACGTGCGGTAGTAGTCGAAGTCGACGGCCTGGCCGTCGAGGGCGATGCGCAGTTCGGCCAGGCAGGCCCGCACCGAGGCGAGCACCGCGGGCACCTGGACGGTTTCCGCGAGGTGGGTCAGCGTGCGGTAGCTCTCGATCAGGTGGATCTCCTGCTCAGCCGTGAGAGGTGAGTACTCGTTCGTCATGGAGTCGTGCCGCCTTCCATTGCGTTCGGGGCAGGCTGCCCGCGGGGGCGAGCTCCACCACGGGACGGATGCCGATCTCGCGCTTGAACTCCTCGGCGATACGGCCGCACAGCGCGTCGGCGGCCTGGCCGGCGAGCTCGCCCGCGTCGATCTTGACGTGAATCGTGTCGAGCCCGCGGACGGTGCGGATGGACGACTGGAACTCGTTGACCTCGCCGAAGGAACGGACGACGTCCTCGATCATCACCGGGGTGACGGAGACGCCGCGGATCTTGCGCATGTCGTCGACGCGCCGCAGGATGCCGCCGTCGTAGAAGTCCCAGGTGCGGCCGCAGCCGCAGTCGGTGTACGGGCGCTTGACGACGATGTCCTCGGTCCAGTGGCGGAAGAGCTGGACGCCCTCGCGGGACAGGCCCGTGGTGACCCTGACGCCCTCCTGACCGTAACCGACGGGCTGCTTGGTCTCCGGGTCGAGCACCTCGTCGTAGCAGGACTGCTCGTTGATGTGGCAGGCGCCCCGCCGCGACGGGCACTCGAACATGAAGACACCACCGAACTCGGTGGTGCCGGCCGCGTTGAAGACGCGGGCGCCGAAGGCCTCCTCGATGGTGCGGGTGGTGAAGTCGGACCTGGGCTCCGCCCCCGCCAGGATGATCTTCACATTGGCGTCGCGGGCGAGGTCGACGCCCATCTCGCGGGCCGTCTCGATCAGCCGCATGGCATAGCTGGGGGTCAGGCCGAGGATCTCGATGCGGTGGTCCACCAGCAGACGGACCCGGGTGCGGGAGTCGAGGCCGCCGGAGGGGACGACGGTGCAGCCCATGCGCTCCAGCGCGTAGTGCATGCCCCAGAATCCGGCGAACAGGCCGTAGCCGAAGGCCACCATTCCCTTGTGGTAAGGGCGCGCGCCGTTGGCGTACAGCGCGGTGCAGAAGGTGTCCACGCACCAGGCCCAGTCCCGCTCGGTGTCGAAGGTGCGGATCGGCGGGTTGCCGCTGGTGCCGCTCGTCTGGTGGTGGCGCACGCCCAGCGACGGGTCGAGCGAGGGCCAGGTGCCGTACGGGGGCGCCTGCTCCTCGGCCTGCAGCAGGTCCGCCTTGTACAGCAGGGGCATCCGGGCGGAGTACTCGCCGAGCGAGGTGATGCCGTCGGGGATCCGGCCGCTCCAGAACGGCGAGGACCGGCGGGCGTGGTCGAGGGCACGGCGCAGGCGCTGCCATTGCCAGGACTCCAGCCGTGCGCGCGGCATGGTCTCCGCTGTGCTGTTCCAGTAGTCCACGTGGGTCTCCGATGTACGCCCGGCAGCTGGTGACACGGGAAATCCTGGTGCCGGCCGGCGCGTCGGCGCATCTTTGCGCGTGCGGTCCGTGGCCGCGGAGGTCAGGCCGCCGCGGCTTCGTCCTCGTCCGGGCGGGTGCCGAAGGCCCGTACCGCGTCGAGGAAGTTGGCGATGACGTCCGTTCCGTGGTCGGTGCGGAAGCTCTCGGGATGGAACTGGACCGACTCCACGGGCAGGGTGCGGTGGCGCAGCCCCATCACATAGCCGTCGTCCGCGGACCTGGCGGTGACCTCCAGACAGTCCGGGACGGACTCCTCGGGCACGATCAGGGAGTGGTAACGGGTCGCGTCGAACCCGTCGGGCAGTCCGGCGAACAGGCCGCGTCCGTCGTGGTGGATCCGGCTGGTCTTGCCGTGCATGAGGTGCCGGGCGGGCACCACGCTCGCGCCGTAGGCGCGGCCGATGGCCTGGTGTCCCAGGCACACCCCGAACAGGGGCAGGCGTCCGGCGAAGGCTCGCACGATCTCCACGTGCCCGGACTCGTCCGGGTGCCCGGGGCCGGGCCCCAGGAGGATCCCGTCGAGTCCCATGGCGGGCACGTCCGTCAGCCGCAGCGCGGCGGAGCGGACCATGAGAGGGGCGGCGCCCGCCGACATCAGGTACTGACGCAGGATGTCGACGAAGCTGTCGAACGCGTCGACCACGAGGATCCGCGGGCGTGCGGGGGCGGGCCGGACGGTGAACATCCGGGTCACAGCAGTTCCTTTCCGGTGACCGCCCAGTGGGCGGCGCTCATCTTGGCCAGCGTCTCGCGCCATTCGGCGCGGGGGACGGAGTCGGCGACGATGCCCGCCGAGGCCCGCGTGCGGTACACGCCGTCGCGGTGGAACAGCGTGCGGATGCACAGGGAGAGGTTGGTGTAACCGCCGACGTCGAGGACGCCGAGCGCGCCCGCGTACAGGCCGCGGCGGCTGTGCTCGACGGATTCGATGATTTCCATGGCCCGGATCTTCGGGGTTCCGGTCATCGTGCCGGCGGGGAACAGGGCGGCGATCGCGTCGAAGGCGTCCTTGTCCTCCTCGGCCTGCCCCCCCACGGTCGACACGAGGTGCAGTACGTGCGAGTAGCGCTCGACGGTGAGCCGGTCGGGCACCCGGAGGGTGTCGGCTTGGCAGATCCGGCCGATGTCGTTGCGGCACAGGTCGACCAGCATGGTGTGCTCGGCGACCTCCTTGGGGTCCGAGGACAGCCGCCGGGCGCCGGCCTCGTCGTCCCCGGTGCGCGGCAGGGTGCCGGCGATGGGCCGCATGGTGACGGCGCCGTCCTCGATCCGTACGAACAGCTCGGGGCTCGCGCCGATGACGCACTGCCCCGCCAGGCTCACCAGGTACATGTAGGGCGAGGCGTTGCGGCGGCGCAACCGCTGGTAGACGTCGACCGGGTGGGCCGGGGAGCGGATGGTCAGCTCGTGCCCGATCTGCACCTGGTAGATGTCGCCGACCGCGATGTGCTTCAGGCAGTGCTCGACGTCGGCGGCGAACCGGTCGGGGTCGCTGTCGTCGGTGACGACGGCCTCGGGGAAGGTGTCCGCCGCGGGCTCGGGGTGGGTGTGCCCGGCCCGCTGGAGCAGGCCCACGATGTCGTCCTGGTCGAGCGGCGCCCACTGCGCGGACTCGTGCAGCAGCAGCTCGGCGCGGCTGCCCTCGAGGTCGGCGACCACGCAGCCCTGGTGCAGCACGAGGTGGACGTCGGGCAGGTCCGGGCGCTGCTCGATGAGGTACGGAAGGTCTTCGACGTAACGGACGGTGTCGTAGCCGAAGTAGGCGAGGAAGCCGAAGCGGAAGCGGCTGCCGGAGCCCTCGGCGTCGAACATCCGCTGGGCGGTGCGCAGCAGCGCCCACAGGTCCCCGAAGGAGCGCAGCCGCAAGGAGGCGTGTCCCTTGCCCGGACCGGCCCCGGCGTCCTGCGCCAGCAGCGGCCGGGCTCGCTCGAGGAACAGTCCGACGAGGCCGGGCTGTCCCTCCACACGCACCGCTCCGTCGGTGACGGACAGCGACAGCAAGGTGCCGAAGCCGGTGAACTGGTAGCGGCGGTCGCGCAGCGGGCCGGCCGCGGACTCCAGGAGGTAGACCTGGTCGGGCCCGAAGCGCTCGGCGAGGGCGCGGTAGGCGGGGAGCATCGCCGGCTGGGGCACGCCGCGGGTGCGCGTGGTCACGCGGACCGCGGGGGGCGCCGGGAGCTGGTCGGTCATGGCACGGTCCTTCGGGGTCACGTGGTGATCGCGTAGCGATGCGCGATCTCTTGGGCGGTGCGGGCCGCGCCGTCGGGCCCGGACCGGCGATCGAGCACCCGGGCCGCCTTCCAGCTGACGAACGAACCGGTGTGCGTCACGGGATCGAGGTCGGTGTCGACCACGACGGAGGTCCGCGCACCGGTGCGTTCGTCCAGCCGGGCGGCGACGGCCGCGGCGACCCGGTCGGGTCGTGCCGTGCCCGGCAGGAGGTCCATGCGGACGGTGACCCGGTCGCCGCCGTCCGGGGCGCGGTCGATGACGACCTGGTAGCCCAGGCAGCCGCGGACGTCCGTCAGGACGGCGGCCTCCAGTTCGGCCGGCCACAGCAGGCCGTCGCCGAGCGGGATACGGTCGCCGGCCCGCCCGAGGACCTCGACGAGTGGCCCGGGCAGGGCGGATCCGGGCGGAGCGGGCGTGAGGCGGACCATGTCCCCGGTGCGGTAGCGGATCAGCGGCTTGATGCCGTCGACCAGCATGGTCAGCACCAGTTCGCCGGTGCCGAAGGGGCCCAGGGACGCGCCGGTGTCCGGGTCGACGAGTTCGGCCAGGTAGTTGGGCACGGACAGGTGGAGCGTGCCGCTGTCGGCACCGGCGGCGATGCACAGCGCCTCCTGGGAGCCGTACAGGGCGGGCCGTACGACGGCGTGCGGCCAGACGGTGGAGACGTTCGCCGCGAACTGCGGGGTGCAGATCTCGCCGAGGACGAGGAACAGCTTCACCGGCAGCCGGGCCGGGTCGTAGCCGTGGTGCAGGGCGGCCTTGGCCAGGCTCAGGCACAGGGCGGGAGCGCACACGACGACCTCGACGCCCAGCTCCTCGATCAGGCGCAGCGCCTTCTTGAAGCCGACGCGCGGCGACTCGGGCCAGATCTTGACGTGGCAGAGGTCGAGGGTCGCGGCCACGTCGGTGAACACGTCGCCGAACGCGTACAGTTCGGACGGCCCCATCAGGCCGACGACCGGTCTGCGGTCGCCGAAGCGGGTGCGCAGCAGGTGCCGCCAGGACTGCTCGACGGCCGTGTTGGAGGTGACGATGTCCCGGGCGCCACGCGGACAGGGTGTCGCGGCCCCGGTGGTGCCGTTGGTCTCGTAGTAGATCCGCGCGTCGGCGAGTGGGCCGGACAGCACGTCGTACATCTCGCGCCGCAGATCGTCCTTGGTGGTGAAAGGCAGCGTGTCCAAGGTGGCGGGGGTGACCGCGCCGACGTCCACGCCGGCGAGGTGGCGGCGGTAGAACGGTGAGCGTCCGGTGACGTGACGCAGTACGGCGGTCAGTCGTTCGGCCCGCCAGTCGGCCAGTTCCCGCCGGGTGAGGGTGCCGTCGTAGAAGGAGTCGCTGACACGGCGGTGGGCGGCGAGGAAGGCATCCGTGTCGGCGGCGGTCACGGCCGGCCCTGCAGGGCGAGGGCGGGCTCGGGCCCGTCGTCGAACTCGGCGGCGTTCAGGGCCAGTCCGACGCGTTCGTTGACCTCGTGGGAGCTGAGCGGGCCGTCGTGGCCGGTGAGCCTGCGGTGCTCGTCCAGCAGCTCCATCATGTCCGTCATCCGCTCCACGAGCCGGGAGACGTTGGTCAGGCCTTCCTCGTCCTTCAGGGCGTCGCCCCGGTGCAGGGCGTGGACGGTGGCCGGAAACCCGCTGCCCACCACGATCATCCTGTTGAGCAGGGCGTTGACGGTCAGCTGTGCCCACACCTCGCCGCCGCTGTAGCGGCGGGCGACGGAGATGACGCCGGCGACCTTGTTGGTCAGCGGCCGGTCGAAACGCAGGTAGCCCACGCCGGCCCGCTCGATGAAGGTCTGCATGAGGCTGGCGGTGCCGAACCCGTGGACCGGAGCGGCGAAGACGATGCCGTCCGCCTCGATCATCCTGGCCACCACACCGGCGACGTCGTCTTTCATCGCACAGACAGTCGTGCGGTGGTTGCAGTCGCCGCACGGGCCGCAGCGGTCCATGCGGATGCTGCGCAGATCGACCGTCTCGAACTCGACCCCGCGTCGCGCGGCGACCTCCGCGGCGTGCCGCAGGACGTCGGCGGTGTTGCCGTCACGCTCCGATCCGTTGATCGCCAGGATCTTGAGTGGTGCTGTCACGAGATGACTCCTTCGAAGGTTCGGCGGATCCGGCGCAGTCGGCGGATGGGCAGCCGGACAGCGCGGGCGCGGGGGCGCGGATGCTGGACTTCGCCAAGTCGTCGTGGGGGGCCTGCCGACTTACTGAAATCGTCACGTCTGCGGCCGCGAAGACGCATCTCTCTAAATGCTGTGCGACAAGCGGCGCCAAGCGGGCCCGAGGGAGGGCTGGGGCCCGTCAGGTCCCGGGCGCGAGGGAGGGCTGGGGCCCGTCAGGTCCCGGGCCCGAGGGAGGGCTGGGGCCCGTCAGGTCCCGGGCGCGAGGGTGAAGCGGGGCAGGGCGATCCGGGCCTCCGGGTGGGCGAGGGGGCGCCGAGGCAGTGGTGGGGGCCCGCGCCGAAGCTGAGGGGCTGCGGCGCGCGACGCCCGGGGACGAAGCGATCCGGGGCGGTGAAGCGGCGCGGGTCGCGGTTGGCCGCGGTCCGGCCTGGTCAGGCGCCGAGCGCGAGGCAATAGCCGGTCAGCCGCCGAGCGTGAGGCAATGGCCGGTCAGCCGCCGAGCGTGAGGCAATGGCCGGTCAGCCGCCGAGCGTGAGGCAATGGCCGGTCAGCCGCCGAGCGTGAGGCAATGGCCGGTCAGGCGCCGAGCGTGAGGGAGTAGGTGTCCAGTCCCCGTACGACCCACCGGTCGCGGTAGACGGGCCGCCCGGTCGCGGACAGGTCCGGGAAGCGGCGCAGCAGCCGGGGCAGGGCGATCCGGGCCTCCAGGCGGGCGAGGGGGGCGCCGAGGCAGTAGTGGGGGCCCGCGCCGAAGCTGAGGGGCTGCGGCGCGCGACGCCCGGGGACGAAGCGGTCCGGGGCGGTGAAGCGGCGCGGGTCGCGGTTGGCGGCGGCCAGGACGAGGGTGAGCCGGGTGCCGCGCGGGACGGCGGCGCCGAGCAGGTCGGTGTCGTCGGCGGCCCAGCGGCTGGTGACGTGCACGGGCGGCTCGTACCGCAGGATCTCCTCGACGTAGGCGTCGGCGAAGTCCGCGTCGTCGCGCAGCCGACGCGCGTATGGGGCGTGGTCCAGGGCGAGCATCACGCCGTGGCCGATGAGGAAACTGGTGGTCTCGAAGCCGGCGGTGAGCAGCACCATGAGGTTGCCCATCAGCTCCTCGTGGCTCAGCCGTCCCGGCTCGCCGCGGTGCACTTCGGCCAAGGCGGTGACGAGGTCCTCGGCCGGCCTGCGGCGGCGGCGCTCGACGAGGTCGTCGAAGTAGCCGGCGAGCGCGTCCATCGCGGCGTCCGCCCGGTGCAGGGCGGCCGGGTCGGAGAATCCGTCGGTGGACACCGCGATGGCGGAGGCCATGTCCCGGAACCACACCTGGTCCTCTTCCGGGAAGCCGAGCACGGCGCTGACGACGGCGACGGGCAGCCGGGAGGCGAACTCGGCGATGACGTCGACCGGGGTGCCGTCGGCGCCGAGCGCGGCCATGCGGTCCAGCAGACGGTCGGCCATGTCCTCGACGGCCGCGGTGAGTTCGCGCACCCGCGGCGGGGTGAAGGCGAAGCCGGCCAGGGACCTGAGACGGGTGTGGTCGGCTCCGTTGCTGTAGAGCATCGAGCTGGTGAAGGCGCGCAGGGAGGAGTGGGAGCGCCAGGCCGGATAGGCGGCGTCGTAAGCCGCGCGGTCCTGCACGTGCAGGCGGGTGTCGCGCAGGGCCCGGGCGCACTCGTCGTAGCCGGTGACGACCAGCCGCCCGCGACCGCGCCAGGCGAGGTCGCCGTGGGCGCGGATCGCCTCGTACAGCGGGTAGGGGTCCTGGCGTCCTCGGGGCGTTCCCAGGGCGGCGAACGCCTCGGTCAGGGACAGGGCTGGCTCGGCCATCCGGCGTCTCCTCCTGCGGGGATACTCGGTGCGGCCGGACGGCCCGGTCGCGTGGCACGGTCAGGCCGCGGTCAGCTCGATGATCGCCGAGGGGCCCGCGGGGTGGACGGCGGCCACCTTCAGGCCGGCGTCCGCGGCGAGGGCGGCGAACTCGGCCACGCCGCGCTCCCCGGCGCCGTAGACGCACAGCATCCGCAGGTCCATGCCGGTGTGCGGGGCGTCGCCGGCGGGGCCGACCGACTCGATGACGAAGACGGAGCCGGTGGAGCCGGCGGCCTCGGCGCAGCGGCGCAGGATCGCGGTGGCCGCGGCGTCGTCCCAGTCGTGCAGGATCAGCGAGAGCACGTAGCCGCCGGCGCCGGCGGGCAGGGGGTCGAAGAAACTTCCGGTGACGGCGTCGGCGCGGTCGTCCAGGCCGGAGGCGGCGAAGGACCGCTTGGCGCTGTGCACGGCCTCCTCCAGGTCGACGACCGTGCCGCGCAGGCCGGGGTGGGCGGTCAGCAGGGCGGTCAGCAGGGAGCCGTCGCCGCCGCCGACGTCGACGACATGGCCGACGCGGGCCCAGTCGAAGGCGGAGACGATGCCCGGGGCGCGGGCGGCGACGTCGGCGCCGAGGAGGGTGTTGAAGGCGGCCGCCCGCTCGGGGTCGGCGGTCAGGTCGTCCCAGTAGGAGCGCCCGTAGCGCACCGGGAAGGCGGCCTCCCCGGTGGTGACGCTGTGCAGCAGCTCCACGAAGGACAGTTCGCCGCGGCCTCCGGTGTGGATGTCGAACCAGGCGCGCAGGCCGGCCGGGTGGTCCTCGCACAGCGGCCGGCCCAGCGCGGTCAGGGTGTAGCGGCCGTCGTCGCCGCGGTCGAGCACGCCCCGCACGGTCAGGTAGCGCAACAGCCGCTCCAGGGCGCCGGGGTGGGCGCCGACCGCCTCGGCCAGGGCGGCCGCCGTGTGCGTGCCGGCCGCGATGTGGTCCGCGATCCGCAGGGTCGCGGCCACGCGCACGGCCATCGGCGTGCCCAGGTTCGCCATCCGCCACAGCGTGGCGGCGCTGCCGTCCTCGTCGCCCAACACGGCGTGTCCTCCTTCGTCGACGGGCACAGCCGGGCCCGCGGTGTCATCCTCGCCGAGCGGCGCGCGCGGGCCATCTCCTGGATTGCGCTCCTGCCCGGCGGTTGCGGCGGGCAGGGCCCTGCAGGGTGGTCAGGTGGCCGGGGCGGTGCGACGCTTCACGGCGTGATCCGCAGTTCTGCCCAGACGCGTTTGGTCCGGGCTGGGAGGCGGGGCCGCAGACGGTGTCGTGTCCCCACCGGTCGGCGAACTCGGCGAGCAGCAGCAGTCCCCGGCCCGATACGTCGTCCGGGCCGGGCGTACGCAGATGCGGCCGCCGGTCGGGGGCGTTGTCCACCACGGCGAAGAGCAGCAGCGGGGGCGCCGGGCGGTCGACGTGGACACGGATGCGGGGTCCGCTGACGTGGCGGACGGCGTTCGCAGCCAGTTCGCTGACGAGCAGCATCCCGGTGTCTACGTGGTCCTGGAGGTTCCAGCAGGCCAGCGCGACGCGTACCGGGGCGCGGGCCTCCTCGCGCGGCCTGCGGGATGCGTTCCGACTCCACGAAAGACCACGCCTGTGGAGCCGACCGGTCCAGCGAAAGTTCCAGCACGCCCCGATGATCTGTGCGGCCCGTAGGCGGCCGTATCCGCCCCGGGCGGGCGGGGAGGGGAGGGGAGGGGAGAGCGCGTGTGCGGGGCGCTCAGCGGCCACGATGAACGCCTTTCGGCCGGGCCCGGCTCTTTGCGGCTGACCCACCGTCGTGGGACACCGGGCCTGACGGCCCGGTCCGGCAGTGCGTCGCCCCTCCGGAGGTCGGCCCCTGTCGTGCTCATGCGCACCGTTGCGGCCTCGTACCAGCGCCCCCTCCGCTGCGCTCCGGGGCTACGGGCTCCGCCATTGCGCACCCCGGGGGCTGGCACCTCCGGGGGGCCGACGCGCCGAGGTGCAGTCCAGCACCTACTGCACACACCGTCCGGCGGCTGGCCTTTCATCGTGCGGGTGATCAAACGGCGGTGGAATCGACCTCAGCCACGGAAAGGCAACTCCTGCGGCGGGGGCGCCGACGACGGCGGTACGGAGGTACCTCGGCCCACCACCGGCAGGACTGCGCTTACTCCTGCTCGTCGCCAGCCGAGGACTGCCGGCAGCCGCCGGCGGCGACCAGGTGGCATCAGTCGGGACCCGCAAGGCCCCCCGGGCCTGAGGACTCGCCGACCCTAGGCGCCTGCGGCGGAGGGTGAGCCTGGCGGCCTGGCGCCCGCTTCCCCTCGCTGCCAAGGCATGACACGCCGGAGTGTGCCAGGTGCTTGATATGCGCATGTGCGGAGGGTAAATGCGCGCGCGCGTTCTGTTACAAGAAGGGGCGGTCGCTCTGACCTGGTCGAACGCTGCCGTAAGGCACGATTTTTCGTGCCTTACGGCCGGAAAAAACATGCCTTAGATCCTCCGTAGATCATGCCCATAAGGCATCAAAGGCAGGAGCTAAGGCACGAAAAAAACGTGCCTTGGAGGTCGCTTGGACGGAGATCCATGGCAGCCACGAGCAGGGCCCGGCGGGGGATGACGCTCGTCGTCGACGAGGCGACGGGCGAGGTGTACCAGCGGAAGCAGCACGTCTCCGTCTCCACGGTCTACGAGGCCCTTAACCGGCTGACCGCGCTCCGCCTGATCAGCCGCAACGGAGCTGAGTACCGGGTGAACCCGCGGTTCTTCTTCGCCCAAAACCCCGAGGTGGCCCAGCTCGTGCTGGAGGCGCTCCAGGCCCCCGACGTCGAACCCGATGAGCGCGCCCACCAGCCGCGCCGGACCTCGCCGATCGACGCTCGCCGCCGTCGCGAGGTGCGGTCCGTCTCCTGACAGTCTTCAGGAACGGTCCCGGCACCTCGCCTGCCGTTCACCACCGATCACGCCCGGGACGCCATCGCCTGGGCGGGCGCCCCGTGGGCCGTGACGCATCCGGCAGCGATCGCCTGGCAGGCCGCCAAGGCCGGGGAACCGGTCACCGTCCTCTCGCTCGAACCCGAGCTGTACGCCGGAACCGGTGTCACCCCCCTGAACCCCACCTGAATGTCCCGCGCTCACCCCGGCTCCGCCGGAACGGCTGCGGCCCCGAACACCTGCCGTGTCCGGGGCCGCAGCCGTCTGTGTACTGGTCAGACGGACCGAGACTCGGGGCGGGGCGCCGGATGGCCTCCCGACGCCGCGTCACAGCACGACGTGCTCCCGTTCGGGTGTGTCGGCCCCGGCGTCCCGGGAGGCCGGGGCCGGACCGGCCACGGCGGGCCGGGCGGGCCACCAGAAGCGGCGCTCGCCCAGGTCGAGGGCGAGGGCGGGCACCAGGACGGTCCGCACCAGGAAGGTGTCGATCAGCACGCCGACGCCGACGATCACCCCCATCTGGGCCATGGCGACCAGCGGCAGCGCGGCGAACACCGCGAAGGTCGCCGCGAGGACGAGGCCGGCGGAGGTGATCACGCCGCCGGTGCCGCTGAGGCCGGCGACCACTCCCCGCCGGTGGCCGCGCAGCTGTGCCTCCTCCCGGACCCGGTGCATGAGGAAGATGTTGTAGTCGACGCCGAGGGCCACCAGGAAGACGAAGCCGAGCAGCGGCACCGACCAGTCGGTTCCGGAGTAGCCGAAGACGTGCTCGAACAGCAGGTTCGAGGCGCCGAGGGCGGAGAAGTACGAGACGACGACGGTGGCCAGCAGCACCAGCGGGGCCACCAGCGACCGCAGCAGCCACACCAGCACGAGCAGGATGACCAGCAGGACGACCGGGACGACGGTCCGCAGGTCGCGCGCGGTGGCGGTCTCCTTGTCCAGGCTCTGCGCGGCGGTACCGCCGACCAGGGCGTCGGTGTTCGCGCGCAGCGCCTTCACGGCGTCCTTCGCTGCCTGGCTGTCGGGCGTGCCGTCCAGTACCGCGGACAGCTGGGTCAGCTTTCCGTCGGCGGTGGTGGCGACGGTGGTGACGTCGAGGACGCCGTCGGTGTTCTCGGCCGTCTTCGTGACGTCCTGTGCCTCGGAGGTCCGGGCGATGATGACCGCCGGGTCGCCGGCGCCGGAGGGGAAGTGGGCCGAGAGCCTCTCCTGGGCGACGACGGACTCCGGCTTGTTCTGGAACCACTCGGACTGGCTCAGCCCCATGTCGATGCCGAGGGCGGACAGCGCGAGGCCGCCGGTGACCAGCAGGGAGACCAGCCAGGCGCGGCGTGGCCGGGCGGCCACGGCCTCGCCGACGCGCTGCCACCCGCCGCCGGTGCGCGGGGCGGTTCCGTGACGCGGCACGAGCGGCCAGAACACCCAGCGTCCGGCGACGACGAGCAGGGCCGGCAGCACGCTCACCATGGCGAGGAAACCGAAGACGACGCCGATGGCGCCGACCAGCCCCATCGAGCGGGAGGAGTTGATGTCGGCGAACCCGAGGCAGAGCAGGCCGACGGCGATGGTGGCCGCGGAGGCCAGCACGGCGGGGAAGCAGCGGCGCAGGGCGATCCTCATGGCCTCGTGCCGGTCTTCGTGGCGGTGCAGCTCCTCGCGGTAGCGAGCGATGAGCAGCAGGGCGTAGTCGGTGCCGATGCCGAAGACGAGCACCATGAGGACACCGGAGCTCTGCGGATCGACCTGGAGTCCGGCGTACTTGGCGAACAGGTAGGTGAAGGCCTGGGTCAGGACGGCGGCGAAGGCGACCGCGATGACCGGGAACAGCCACAGCACGGGGCTGCGGTAGGTGAGCAGCAGCAGGACGATGACGATGAGGCCGGTGACCGCCATCAGGGTGCCGTCGAGGGTGTCGAAGACGGTGAAGGCGTCGGCGGTGGCGCCGCCCAGTCCGCCGACCTTGGCGTCGAGACCGGGCGGGGCGTGGGCGGCCGCCACGGTGCGCAGTTCGGCGACCTTGTCGGCGAGCACGGCCTGGTCCTCGCCGGACAGCGGGACGACGACCATCAGGGCCCTGCCGTCCTTGGAGGTGACCGCGGGCGGCACCTCCTGGCCCGGCTCGGCGATCTTCGCGAACGCCGCGCGGTCGGCTTCGACCTTGGCGCGGTCGGCGTCGGTGAGGGGGGCGTCGCTGGTGTAGACGGCGACGGCAGCCATCAGGTCGTGGGTGCGGAACTTCTCCAGTTCCGTGTTGACCCGGGCGGACTCGGCACCGCGGGGCAGGAAGGCGTTGGCACTGGTGTCCTGTACTTCGCCCAGTTTGCCCGCCAGTGCTCCGAGGGCCATCACGGCGAGCAGCCAGGCGGCCAGGGCCAGCCATTTGCCGCGTCGGCCGCCGGGCGTGGCGACGCTCCGATCGAGCCACGTTCGCATGGAAGTTCTCCTTCTGGGTGGGGACGTACGGCGTGCGCACGGGCGGCTTCCCGGATCACGGGGCGGCCCGGGCACAGCAGCGCCCGTGGGGCCGCGGCTCCACGGGCGCTGCCGAAAAGCGGCGGGCTCAGCTCTTGAAGAAGTCCCTCAGCTGCGGAGCGAGGACCGCCGGCTCGACGGCGATGCCCTGGCCGGCCAAGGTGTGGTGACGGGAGTCGGGCAGCACGTCGGCGACGGCGCGGGCGCTCGCGTGCAGCCACGGGTCGGCGTCGCCGCCGTGGGCGACGAGAACGGGCACCTTGACGGCGGTGAGTTCGTCGGTGGGCAGGGCGAAGTCGTCGCCCGTGATCGTGGTGTCGTACGGGAGGGTGTGGGCCAGCGCCTCCAGGCCCGCCCAGAAGGGAGCGAACCGCATCCCCGCGACGGCTTCGGCCGGGGCGCCCATGCCCTGGGTCATGAAGAACTCCACGGCCTCGCCCCGGCGGTCGGTCGCGGCGAGCTCGGCGAGCTTCTCGGTGAAACCGGCAGGCGGCTTCGGGCCGGTCTCGTCCACGACGAACGGAGGGTCGTAGACGGCGACCTGAGTGATGTTCAGGCCGGCGGCGGCGGCCTTGAGCGCCAGGACGCCGCCCGCGGACAGACCGAACACCTTCGCCGAACCACCCGCCTCGGCGATCAGGGCGGCGAGGTCCTCGATCTCCCGCTCGACCGCGTACTCCGGCGCGTCGGCGCTGTCCCCTCGCCCGCGACGGTCGTAGTTGTAGACGGTGAAGTGGGGGGCCAGTTCTTCGGCCAGTTGCGTCATGGTGGGGTGCGCGCGCTCGCTGAACGAGCCGCCGACCAGGATGAGGGGCTCGCCCTCACCGGAGCGGTCGTAGGCGATGGCGGTGCCGTCGGCGGACTGGACGGTGTTCATTGCTCTCCTGATGCTGAGCGGCCTTGGGGGGAGGCACACGGTGGTGCCGCACTCAGCGTCCCGGGAGGCGGACGGGCGCCGCATCTTCGAGGTTGCTGCGTTCAAGTGCCCCCGCACACCGCAATCCGGAAGATGCCGTGTGCCACAGTCGGCGGCACGGCGGCGGGGCTGCTCCGTCTCGCCTGCGGTGCGGCGCACGGCGCGACGCGACGACGAGCCCCCGCGGGCGAAAGGCCCGCGGGGGCTCGTCGTTGCCGGGGCCGGCGCTTGCGGCGCCGCCGCTTCAGCGGGTGAGGACGTGGTCCTGCCGGGAGGGGGACGCGGGCGCCGACGCCGCGGCGGAGGCGGCCTCCTTGCGGCGGGCCCAGCGGCCGACCGCGGCGACGATCGGGCGCTCGAGAAGGTAGTGGCTCACCGTCGCGGCGGCGATGCTGCCGATGAGCACCGCGGACATCAGCTCCGGGAAGGAGATGGTGCCGCGCAGCTGCTGCATGAGGGCGGGCTGGGTGCCGAAGACGCTGCCCGTCTCGAACCAGAAGTACATGATCGCGAAGTGCCACAGGTAGATGCCGTACGAGATGCGGCCGAGGTAGCGGGAGACGGGGTTGGCCACGATCGCGTCGATGACCCTCGACTTCGCCTCGGGGATCGACAGCGGCATCACGACCACGTAGGAGAAGGCCAGCAGCAGGAAGTACTGCGTGACGGCCAGGCCCACACCCTCGTAGTCGCCGTAGCCGGGACGGCCGAAGGGCTGCGTGCAGTTGACGGCGTAGATGACCAGAGCGGCGCCGCAGAGCAGCAGGGGCCGGCGGGCGGCGATGCGGTACAGGGCGGGCTTGTCGTGCGGCTTGATCTCCGCCAGGACATGGACGACGGCCATCGCCATGCCGAGGGCGAAGGCGCCGCCCACGGCGAACGGCCACCAGTACTCCTGCGGGTAGACGCCCATCTGCGGACGGTGGATCCAGTACGTCCACACCGCGGACGCCACCGTGATGACGGCCGGCGGGATCATCATGCGGCGGGCCTTCTTGACCGGGTCGCTCACCCGGCCCGCCAGCCAGTGCATGAGCACGGCCAGGACCGGCAGGGCGAGGTAGTACTGCATCTCGGCGGGGACGGTCCACGCCGGGTCCATGCCGGCTATCCACGTGTAGTCGTAGACCTGCAGCATCAGAATCGGCCTGAGCACGTACCAGGGGCCGTCCACGGCGTCGTAGTTGAGCAGGAAGACGCAGACCAGGGCGAGCAGGATGTACGCCGGCCACAGCCGGGCCAGGCGCTTGGCCAGGAACGGCCCGATCCGGGGCCGCTCGCTGCCGGTGAGGGTCCACCGGGCGAACGGGCGGTAGAGCAGCATCCCGGACAGGACGAAGAAGGGGCCGAGGGCCAGCGGTCGCAAGCCCGCCAGCAGCGTGGCCAGCACCTCGTTGCCCGGCTTGGCGGTGTAGGCGCCCATGACACCGGCGGCGAAGGAGGTGTGGACCGCCGCCACCCCGAGCGCGCACAGCGCCCGGACACCGTCGAGCCGCCCGACGCGTTTTGGTTGCTGGGCCTGTGCCGCGGCCCCGTTGGCATTCACTTCGGCAGAGCTCCTTTGTTCGGTGGCTCGTTCAGGATGGGTGTGGCTCGATACCGTTGCCATCTTCTGAAGTGCGGTGTTGGCGGCACCGCGGGTGCTCAGCGTGCCGGAGTGTGCGGCCGCACCAGAGGGGCGTCGTCGCCGAGGACGGACCTGAGGTGCGCGGGATCGAAGTTGACGGCACTGCACCAACGGCTGTCCGCGAACTTGAACCAGACGGAGCTGACGATCTCGCCGACGGGGTTCTCCCCTTCGACGACCTCGTCCCCGAGGGCCCAGCCCTCGGCGGTGTGGGAGGTGCCGCTGTCGGGCAGCAGCAGTTCGACGACCGGGCTGTCCAGCGAGGGACCGGTGCGGACGTTGGCGTCACGCCAGACGGGACCGGGCGTGCTCGGGGCGCGGTGGTAGGAGGTGCCGGTCATACGGGTGCCTCTCTGCGAGGTGGGCGGCGGGTTCAAAAGGACGTGCGCGACGGTGTCCTCGAGGGGCCGGACGGTGTGGTCCGTGGGGTGGCTCGGGCCATGACGGTCCGCAGGTGGACGTGCCGGGCCACGGCCGCCTGCGGGTGGCGGTGCGGCACGGCGGCCCCGGAGCGGGGCCGGACCGCGACGGTCCGCGGGACGGATCGGGCGGCGGTCAGGCCGCGGCGCTCTCTCCGCGGGCCGGGCTGCGGGCGGTCTCCCCGGCAGATCGGGCCGCGACGGCCGCGGGGCGGATCGGGCGGCGGTCCCGCGGCGGTCAGGCCGCGGCGCTCTCCCCGGCGGGCCGGGCCGCGGCGGGGACGGTTCCGGAAGGCTTGGTCGCCGCGCGGACGCCGGCCAGCCACAGCACCTGACGGACCATCTCGTCGAGGCGCTCCTCGTCCGGCGGCACCGGTTGCCGGCCCAGCGCCGCAGGCGCGGGCGCCCGGGTGACGGCCACGCCCAGCGGGGCGGGCCAGCCGCGCAGCGCGTGGGCGATGGTGCGCAGGGTGGTGAGGGTGGCCGCGGCGCCCTGGGCGCCCGCGCCCACGGCGACCGTGCCGATGGCCCGCCCGTCGAGGTAGGGCAGCGGGCCGTCGATGTCGTTGACCGTGTCGAGGGCGTTCTTGAGCAGCCCGGAGACACTGGCGTGGTACGTCGGAGAGACCAGCACCACGCCGTCGGCGCGGCCCAGTTCGGCGAGGAACTCGGCGACGCCCGGATGACCGGCCGCCAGACCGGGCCGGTAGGCGGGGAAGTCGATCTCCGCGCCGGTGAAGACGCGGGCGGTGGCGCCGGTCGCGGTGACGCGCTGGGCGCACCACTGGGCCACCCGGTCCGACGTCGAGCCGGCCCGCACGGAGCCGCTGAGCAGAACGATGTGGGGAGTGCTCACGGTGCCGGCGTCCTTCCGTGGGGCCTGTGGGTGCGCCGGGGAGGCGGCCCGGGCCGGAGCCGGCCGCCACGCGGCGATGTCGAGCGCGTCCTGGTCCTTGCGCCCGGCCGACCTCATCCGGGCGTTGCGCCGTTCCTCCCCTTCCCGGTCGGCGCCCTGGTCGAGGGCGCCCTGGCGGCGCGAGGACAGGACGACCGCGGCGGTGCGGTCCATGCGCGCGCGGGCGTAGGCGGCGAGCGCGGTGGGCACGTGCGCGCAGGCGCTCAGGCAGTCGGCGAGCACGGCGGCGTCCTCGAGCGCCATGTTGGCGCCCTGACCGAGGGCGGGGACCATCGGGTGGGCGGCGTCGCCGAGCAGCGCGACCCGGTGGTCGGTCCAGCGGGGGGCGGGATCACGGTCGTGGATGTCGGTGACGACGATGTCGCCGGGGTCGGCGGCGCGCACCAGGTCGACCACGGGCGGATACCAGTCCCTCAGCTCGGCGAGCAGGGCGCGCTGGGCGTCGTCGGGTTCCATGGCGGGCCAGATCCCCTCGGGGGCGGTGATCTTGGCGGTCCAGTAGAGGGTGTCGTCGCCGACCGGTGCGACGAACAGCTGGATGCCGCGACCGTTGACGACGTGGCCGCGTTGTCCCAGTGCCGAGCCGCGGGTGTGTCCGCGCACCGAGGTGTAGCCCCGGTAGGTGGGTGGTCCGTCGCCGAGGAGGCGGCGGCGCACCGCGGAGTTGATGCCGTCGGCGGCGATGAGTGCCTGGCAGGTGGCGGTGCTGCCGTCGGAGAGCCGGACGGTGACGTGGTCGTCGTGGCCGGTGTAGTCCTCGACGGCGGTGGCCATCCGTACGGCGGCGCCCGCGGTGACGGCCTCGTCGAGCAGGGCCCGGTGCAGGGCGGAGCGCAGGACGGGGATCTGCGGGGCGCCCGCGCGCTGTCCGACGGCCCCGACCGGCTCCTCGGCGAGAACGGTCCCCCGGGCGTCCATCAGGACGCGTACCTCGTCGGGGGCGGTGACGTGCCCGGTGGCCCGGACACGGGCGCCGACGCTCTCGCCGAGCGCGTCGGCGGCGCGCAGGCCGTTGGGCTGGAGCATGAGACCCGAGCCGCCTTCCCTGACCCGGGTGGCGCGCTCGATCACGGTGACGTCGAAGCCGCGCGCGGCGAGGCCGGCGGCTGCGGCCAGGCCGCCTATGCCGCCGCCGGCGATGAGCACGGTCTGGCGTTGCGTCATGGGTGGGGGACCTCCGATCCGGCCGGTCGGGCCGAGGCGTTCGGGGGGTGCGGGGCGGGCGGTGCGGGGCGGGCGGGTGCCGCGTCCAGCAGTCGGCCGTCGTAGCTGCCGAAGGAGCCTGTCGCCGCGTCCCACACGGTGCGGCCGGCGCGCAGGGTGCGCTCGACGCGGCCGGTGAAGGTCCACCCCTCGTACGCCGACCAGCCGCACTTGCTCTCCACGTCGTGCGCGGAGAGCATCCAGGGCACGTCGGGCGCGAAGAACACGAGATCGGCGTCGGCTCCCGCCTCCAGCCGTCCCTTGCCGGGCAGCCGGAACAGCTCGGCCGGCTGCGTGGAGAGGTGACGCGCGAGACGCGCGGCGGCCGCGTCGGGCTCCTCGTGGGGCCACCGCCTGCGCATGCCCGTCCACACGGCGACGGCCAGTTCCTGGACGCCGGGCAGTCCGGGGGGCGACTGGGCCACGGTGCGGGTCTTCTCCTCGATGGTGTGGGGCGCGTGGTCGCTGCCGAGGGTGGCCGCCTCGCCGTGCCGCAGCGCCCGCCACAGCCGGTCCTGGTCGCGCACGCCGCGGATGGAGGGCGACAGGCGGGTGCGGGCGCCCAGGCGCCGGGTGTCCTTGTCGGTGAACGACAGGTGGTGCCCGGTGACCTCGAAGGTGACGGGAAGCCCCGCCGCCCGGGCCGCGCACACCAGGTCGGCCTCCTCGGCGCTGGACAGGTGGAGGATGTGGGCGCGCGTGCCGTGGCGGCGCACCAGTTCGAGGACCTTGGCGACGGCGACGATCCCCCCGGTGCGCGGGCGGCGCGCCTCGTACTCCAGGTAGCTTCCGGGCTCGCCCCACCAGGCGTCCAGGAGCGCGAACAGAGCGTCGTCCTCGGCGTGCAGGACCAACTGGACGCCGCCCGCGGCAGCCGCCGCGAACGCCTTCTCCAGCTGGTCCGCGTCGCGCACCACGGTCGGTGCGGTGTGGTGCCCGGCCATGAAGATCTTCACGCTGGTGGCGACCTGTGCGTCGAGGTCCGCCAGCAGTTCGGGGCGGGCGGGGTCGAGCCCCAGGTGGAAGCGGTAGTCCACCAGGGTGCGGCCGTCGACGAGGGACGCCTTGGCGTGGATCGCCTCGGGTGCGAGCGTGGGCGGCACCGTGTTCGGCATGTCCATCACGGTCGTGACACCGCCGCGTACGGCCGCCCTGCTCCCGTGTTCCCAGTCCTCCTTGTGGGTCAGACCGGGGGTGCGGAAGTGGACGTGGGAGTCGATGAGTCCGGGCAGCACGTAGTGCTCGCCCGCGTCGAGCCGGTCGGCCGAGGCGGGGGCGTCGTCGGTGTCCGCGACGGCCGTGATCCGCCCGCCGGAGATGAACAGATGGCCGGGACGCACGCCCTGCGGGGTGACCAGTCTGCGGCCGCTGACGACGAGTTCGGGGGCGGGGGTCAGCCGGTCCACGACGCCGCCACCAGTTCCCGGCACAGATCGTTGGTCGGGCCCATGAGGGAGACACCGCGCGCGTCCGCGAGCAGACGGCCGATCCGGGCGCCGTCGCGGTACCCGGCGGAGCCGAGCATGCGGGCGACGTCGAGGCAGATCTCCTCGGCGGCCTCGGTCGCGTGCAGCTTGCTGTGCAGGGTGGTCAGGCCCGGGTCGGCGGAGGTGCGCGCCCCGGCCCGCTCCACCACGGCGCGGGCCGCCTCCAGCCGCGTCGCCAGGTCCGCCAGCCGGTGCCGTACGGCCGGCAGGTCCATGAGCCCGCGGCCGCGGGCGTGCGCGACGGCCAGGTCGAGGGCGGCCTGTGCGGTGCCGACGGCCACCGCGCCGAGGCTGGCCCCGGTCTCGCGGACCCCGGCGATGATCGAGGCGGCCTCCCCTTCGGGGCCGAGCCGGTCGTCGTCCGTCACGACGGCGCGGTCGAGGGTGACCAGCCCGGTCGCGGAGCCGCGCATGCCGGCCAGCTCCAGGCCGAGGTCGGGAACCAGGCCGGGGTTGTCGGCTCCGACGAGGAAGAAGGTCTGCCCGGCCGCTCCGTAGCCTGGCGCCGGTGCGGTGGCGGGCGCGGCCGTGCGGACCAGGACCAGGTAGACGTCGGCGACGCCGGCACCGGTGGTGAAGGTCTTGGAACCGTTCAGCACCCAGCTGCCGTCGGTGCGGCGCTCCGCCGTGGTGGACAGGTTCTGCTTGTCGGCGCCCGCCCCGTTCTCGCTCCACGCGGAGGCGGCCAGCCAGGTGCCGTCGGCCAGCCGGGGCAGCCAGCGCTCCTGCTGCCGGGGGGTGCCCCATTCGGCGATCCGGGCGCTGACGGCGAAGTGCTGGAACGCGATGATCGCCACCGACGGGTTGACCGCGGCGATCTGCTCGACCAGCGCGTTGACCGCGGCGGCGTCCTGGCCGGTGCCGCCGTGGGCGGCGGGTACGGCGGTGGCGAGCAGGCCGCTCGCGCGCAGGGCCGCGAGGGCCTCCCGGTCCACCTCGCCGGCCGCGTCGGCCTGTTCGGCGCCCTCGCGCAGCAGCGCGCGCAACGCGGGCGCGAGCCGCGGTCTCATATGGCTCCCGACAGCGCCAGGCATTGGGCAACCTCCTCGAATTGCAGGTGACTCAGGGGTGCCAGGGCGAAGGAGCCCTGGAAGGTGACGCGCTTGCGGGCGACGGAGGACCACAGCAGGGCTCCGTCGCCGTCGTCGGTGCCGGGCAGGGAGACGACCGCGGTGACGGCGGCCCGGCCGCCCGGCGTGGTGATGTCCAGGAGTCCGTCGCCGGCTTCCGCCTCACGTGTGATCCGCCAGGGAACGGTGCCGGGGATGCGCGCGGCGGTGCCCAGGCAGACGGCTCCGGTCAGCGCGATGGTGGGATGCCAGCCGGGCACGGTCAGGGCGCGGGCCGCGACGCCGCCGTCCTCGCCCGGCAGCACCGCCGCGATCTTGGGGAAGGCTCCGCCGGTCGGCCAGCCGAGCCGCCGTGCTGCGGCGCCGCGCAGGGCCTCCAGGCGCTGCAGCAGTTCCCCGTCGGCGGCGAAGAGGGCGCTCTGGTCGCTCACGCGGAGCGAGCGGGCGTCGACGAAGGCGTAGGTGTTGGCGCTGGAGACCAGCGACACCTCCACGCGCTGCCCGTTCGCCTCCAGCACGGTCCGCGCCTGCCCGGTGGGCAGCAGGTCGGTGAAGGGCACCGGGCGCGGCTGGACGAAGGTGACGGTGAAGCCCACCGCGTCGCGCTCGACCCGGTCGACCTCGCACACCACGCTGTCGCCGTTGTTGCGCACCCGCACCCGCACGCGGGCGCCGGGCACGAGCCGCGGCAGCATGCCGCAGCGGGCGGCGGCGACCACCGCCGCGAGGACGGAATGGCCGCAGGAGCCGCGCAGGTCGAACAGGTCGGGCGCGCCGGGCAGGGCCTGGACGAACCGGTAGTCGAGGTCGAACATCGGGTGCGCGGACGGCTCCACGAGGGCGATCTTCAGGACGTGGGCGCCGCCCGCCGAGGTCAGGTAGCGGCGGGCCTCGGTCAGGTGTCCGAGCAGTGCCGTGTCCTCGCGCGGCAGCCGGGCGGAGTCCAGGACGAACGTCGGGCAGGGACTGCCGGCGGCGTAGGCGAGGTGGCCGATCACGCCGCCACCGCCGCGGCGGCGGGCCGGGTGGTGGAGGCGCGCCCGGCGCCCTGGAACCGCTCCCGCCACACCTCGTGCACGAGCAGCGCCCACAGCGTCAGCGCCGTGGTGTCGCCCGGACGGTGGGCCTGCCCGTCGAACAGGGCGTCGACGGCGCCGGGTTCGATCCGTCCGTCGGCGGCCAGGCGTGCGGGGTGCAGCAGGTCGCGCGCGAACTCCCACAGGGGCGTGCCGGGGGCGAGCATCGCGGTGACCGGCAGGGTGAAGGGCTGCTTGGGGCGGGTGAGCACACTGTCGGGCAGCAGCCCCCGGGCGGCCGTGTAGAGGGTGCGTTTGACCTGTCCGCCGTGGATGCGCAGCGGGTCGGGCAGGGCGCGGCCCAGGGCCACCACGGACCGCTGGCAGAACGGCAGCCGTACCTCGATGGACCCGGCCATGCTCAGGTGGTCGACGCGGCGCAGGTGGTAGGCGGGCAGGCGGTGGCCGAGCTCGAAGCGGGTGATGCGCTCCAGGACGCTGCCGGGCCCGTGCAACAGGTCCTGGTGGGCGGCCTCGGGCAGGGGGGCGGTGTGCCGCAGATGGTCGCGGTAGGCGTCGGTGTACAGCCCGGCGCGCACCGCGGGCGGGGCGGCGGACAGCGCGTCGAGGTAGGCGGCGGACCAGTCGCCGCCGGCCGCGGCCGTCTCGGCCGCGGTGCGCATCCGGGCGTAGCCGCCGAACACCTCGTCGGCCGCGTCGCCGGTCAGCGCGACCGTGAAGCCCTCCTGCCGTACGGCCTTGAACAGGGCGTAGGTGCTCAGGGCGATGGGGTCGGCGTTGGGCTGGCCCAGGTGCCCGACGGTCTCCTCCAGCAGGGCGGGGAAGTCGGCCGGGTCGATCTCGACCTGGTGGTGGCGGGCCCCGGCGCGGTCGGCGACCTCGCGGGCGAAGTGCCGCTCGTCGAAAGGCCACTGGCCCCGGTAGGCGATGTTGAAGGAGTGCACCGGTCCGTGCTCGGCGGCCAGGGCGGTGACCAGGCTGGAGTCCAGCCCGCCGGAGGTGATCAGGGCGACGGGGACGTCCGCGACGAGCAGCCGGCCGACCTCCTCGCGCAGCCGTTCGCGCACCCGCTCGGCGGCCCGGTCCGGCTCCGGCAGTTCGGCGGCGGCCGGGACGCGCCTGCGGCGCCGGGGCGGTGCGCCCAGGTCGCACACGAGCGTGGTGCCCGGGGCCAGCACCTCGACGTCCTCGAACATCGTCTGCTCGCCGAAGGGCGTACGGGTGGCCAGATAGGCGTCCAGAGCCGTCTCCCGCATCCGGGCGCCGACGGCTTCGAAGCCCAGCAGGGCGGGGATCTCGGAGGCGAAGTGCAGGGAGCGGGCGGCCGCGTCCCACCGGTAGTAGAGCGGCTTCATCCCGATCTCATCGGTGGCCAGCAGCAGCCGGGGCACCTCGCCGCGCCGGTCGACCAGCGCGATGGCGTACATGCCGTCGAGGTGCTCGGTGAAGTCCTCGCCGTACTCCAGGTACAGGGCCGGGATGACGCCGCCGTCGCAGCGGTCGGTGAAGACGTGGCCCCGCTCGCGCAGCCGGCGGCGCAGCTCGTCGTGGTTGTAGATCTCCCCGTTGAACACGGCCTGGACGGGGCCGCCGAGCCCGTACGGCTGCCGTCCGCCGCTCAGGTCGACGACGGCGAGCCGGTCGTAGCCCAGGCCCCAGCCCGGCGCCCGGGACATGCCGGTGGCGTCCGGGCCGCCGTGGCGCTGGAGGGCGGCGACGGTGCACATCTCGTGCGGTGTGGCCACCGCGTTGAAGTAGCCGTGGATCCGGCACATGTCTGCCTGTCTTTCCGTGAGGAGACGACGGGTCAGCGAAGCGTCGTCGACAGATAGCGCTCCCCGCTGTCGGGGAAGACGGTGACGACCGTGGCGCCCGCCCAGCGGGGGTGCGCGGCGACGGTCCGGGCGGCCCACGCGGCGGCCCCGGAGGACACCCCGACGGGCAGGCCGGTGGCGCGCACCACCTCGCGCGTGGTGGCGGCCGCCGCCTCGTCGGTCACGGCGACGACTTCGTCGACGAGCGCGAGGTCGGTGATGTCGGAGACGTAGCCGGCGCCGATGCCGGGGATGCCGTGCGGGCCCGGCTCGCCGCCCGACAGGACCGCGGAGCGGGCCGGTTCGACGGCGACGACGTGGACGCGGGTGCGTTCCTTGAGGTAGCGGGCGGTGCCGCTGAGGGTGCCGCCGGTGCCCACCCCGCACACCAGGACGTCGACGCCGCCGCCGGTGGCCGCCCAGATCTCGGGGCCGGTGGTGTCGTAGTGGGCGCGGGCGTTGGCCGGGTTGCGGTCCTGGTGCGGCAGCCACGAGCCGGGCAGGGAGCGCTGGAGCTCCTCGGCGTGCGCCCAGGCGGCCATCAGCCCGTCCTGGTGCGGTACCAGGACCACCTCGGCGCCCAGTTCGCGCAGCAGCAGGCGGCGCTCCTGGGTGGCGTTGTCGGGCATGACGATGATGCAGCGGTGCCCGCGCAGGGCGCTCAGGGCGGCCAGGGAGATGCCGGTGCTGCCGGAGGAGCACTCGATGACGGTGCCGCCGGTGGCGGGCAGCTGCCCGGACTGTTCGGCGGCGCGCATCATGGCGAGCGCGGCGCGGTCCTTGACGCTGGAGAGCGGGTTGAGCATCTCCAGTTTGGCGAGCAGGGTCACGCCGTCGGCGAGGCCCGGCAGGGCGACCCGGAGCAGCGGCGTGTCGCCGACCAGGTCCTCCACGGACCGGGCGGGGCCGGCGGATCGGGCGGGCGCGAGGCCGGTGTCTGTCGTCATGGTTCCCCCAAGTCGTGGGATGCGGCGCCCGGCTCAGGCGGCGAGGTGCGCCCTGGCGGCCGCCAGGTGACGGGCCGCGGCCTGCTGCAGGTGGGTGATGTCGCTGGAGACGGTGGCGAAGGTGAAGCCGTCGGTGAGCCGTTTGGCCGCGCTGTCGCCGTCCAGGACGTGGATGCCGCAGGCGATGCCGGCCCGGCGGGCGGTGTCGGTGACGCGGACGAGGGCGGCCTCCAGCGCGTCGGCGGCCCGGGGGTCGCCGAACCAGCGGGCGCCGAGGGCGGCGGACAGGTCGGCGGGGCCGACGTAGACGGCGTCGAGTCCGTCGGTGGCGCAGATGGCTTCGAGGTTCTCCAGCGCGGCCGCGGTCTCGATCATGACGATGCACGCGATCTGGTCGTCGATCTCGGCGGGTACGGATCCCAGCCGCAGCTCCGCGCGCACGGGCCCGGCCAGACTGCGGGTGCCGCCCGGGTGGTGGCGGCAGGCCCGTACGACGGCCCGCGCCTGCTCGGGTGTCTCGACCATCGGTACGACGACGCCGCGGGCGCCGGTGTCGAGGGCGACGCCGATGGCGACCGGGTCGGGCGAGGGCACCCGGATGATCCCGGCGGACCGGCTGCGGGCGTCGACGGCGAGCATCGCCGCCTGCCAGCCCGGCTGGTGCATGACCCCGTGCTGACCGTCGACGCCGAGGTAGTCGTAGCCCAGGCCGGCGATGCGCTCGGTGGCGGCCGGTGCGTCCAGGGCGATCCAGTAGCCCACGAGCGGCTCGCGGTCGCGCAGGCGCTGGGCGAAGGACGCGGGGCCCTGGGCGGAGGGCCGGCTCACGCGCCCTCCTCGATGGCGTAGCTCTGCTTGCCGTCCAGGCCGACGGGCACGTCGCCGGTGATGGAGACCCGGTGCAGCACGCGTCGGTGACGGTCGTAGTCGTTGACGGCGTAGTGCTGGGTGGCACGGTTGTCGAAGATGAGGACGTCACCGGGCCGCCAGGTCCAGCGGGCGGTGTTCTCCGGGCGCCGCACGTAGGACTGCAGCACGTCGAGGAGGGGGCGCGACTCGCGCGGCTGCAGGCCCACCAGCCACTGGGCGAAGCCGCCGAGGAACAGGACGGGCTCACCCGACTCGGGGTGGACGCGGACCACGGGGTGGGCGGTCTCGAAGCGGCGGGCCAGGAACGCCTTGCGGACCTCCTCGCCGCGCTCGGTGCCCAGGCGCGGCTGCTCGGCGTGGTTGGTGTGCACGGCCCACAGCCGGTCGGCGATCTGCCGCAGCTCGGCGGGCAGGTCCTTGTATCCGGCGGCCGCGTTGGCCACCAGGGTGTCGCCCCCGTACGGCGGGAGCACCACGCTGCGCAGTGTGGTGCCCAGCGACGGGGCGGTGGTGAAGCTGATGTCGGTGTGCCAGTGGTCGGCGCGCTGGTCCTCGCCGTCGACCGGTATCACCTGGGCTGCGCCGTCGACGGTCCGCATCATCGGATGCTTCTGCGTCAGCGGCCCGAACCGGCCGGCGAAGGCCAGTTGCTGCGCGTCGGTGATGTCCTGGTCGCGGAAGAACAGCACCTTGTGTTCCAGGAACGCTTCATGGATCTGGCCGAAGACCGGATCCGACAGGTCCGTGGAGAGATCGACGCCCGTCACTTCCGCGCCGATTCGGCCGCCGATCCTGCGTATGTCAAACGTGGACACCAGCAATCCTTCCGAACTCGTCAGAAGTCCTCGCCTCCCGGGAGAGACACACGGTCCGCCGCCCACGGCAGAAGAAGAGGGGCGCGAACCGGCCACGGGAGCGACACCGGCAACACAGAGGAAGGTCGGCCGGACAGGACGGCATCGAGCAAACCACGGAGCCCCCGGATCCGGGCAACAAAGCCCGTACGGGCGCGACGACTTGGCCAACTCGTCCCCGCGGTCCCGGCAGGTCGACCTGTTCAAGTCGTCGGCGCGGCCGCGGCCCTTCTTGCCCGGCCGGCGGCCGGCGTGCTGGGCTTCGCACCATCCCGGAATCACCTTGCGCCGCCGCCGAATTCCTTGGAGCGGGCGGAGTACCGCGCAGAAGGGCACCCCGATGACATTCGGCGAGCTGCACCCCAATATCCGGCTGCGCATCGGCGTCGGGTTCGTTCAGCGACTGCTGGCCGTCATGCTGATGCCGCTGCTGGTGATCCGTCTCGCCGAGCTGTACGGGCCCGCCGCGGCCGGTGCGATGACGCTGGCCGTCGCCGGAGCGGGGATCGCCGCGAACTTCCTCGGCGGCCATCTCGCCGACGTGCACGGGCGGCGCCCGGTGCTGGTGGCCGGCGAGCTCGGCGCGACCCTGTGCTTCGCCCTGCTGGCACTGGCCAACTCGCCCTGGTGGTCCTCGGGATGGGCGACGTTCGTGCTGTTCCTGCTCAACACCTGCTGCGCGCAGCTGGCCACGCCCGCCGCCGAGGCGATGATGGTCGACGTCTCCACGCCCGAGAGCCGGCCGCTCGTCTACACGATCAACTACTGGTCGGTGAACCTCGCCTTCACCGTCGGTGCGCTCATCGGCGGCTTCTTCTACGAAGGCCACTTCGTCCGGCTGCTGACGGGCGCGGCCGTGCTGAGCGCGCTGACCACGACCGCGATCGTGTGCTGGCTCAGCGAGACCGCGCCGCACACCGGCAAGGACACCGCCGGCGGCATCGGCGCCATGCTGCGCGGCTACCTCGCTGTCGCCCGCGACACGGTCTTCCTGCGGGTCCTGGCCGCCGCCGCCCTGATCTCCGCCGTCGAGATGCAGATCGGCTACTACATCGCCGTCCGTCTCTCCGGCGAGTTCCCCACCCAGGTCCTCGCCCGGATCGGCTCGTGGGCGCCGACCGTGGACGGCGTGTCGATCCTCGGCATCCTGCGGGCGGTCAACGCCGCCCTGGTGGTGGCGCTGGTGCTGTTCGCCAAGAACCTGCTGGCACGGCTGAGCGACCGGGCGCGGCTGTACGCCGGCATCACCGTCTTCACCGCCGGATACATGATCTGGGCGGTCAGCAACACCGGCCTCGTCCTCATCGCCGCGGCCGTGCTGCTCACCCTCGGTGAGATCGCCGCCGTCCCGGTGCGCCAGGCCCTGCTGGCCGACCTCGTCGACCCCGCGGCCCGCACCAAGTACATGGCCGCCTACACGCTCAACGCCCGGGTCGGCCTGCTCGTCGCCTCCCTGTGCGTCACGCTGGGCGCCTTCGTCCCGGCCCTGGGCATGAGCCTGCTGTACGGGACGGCGGGCCTGGCCGCGATCCTGCTGTACCGGTCGCTGCTGAAGCTGCGCGAGGAACGCCGGACGGCCGACGGGGAGCGGGTGCCCGCCCGGGCCGCCTGAACGGGCTGCCGGCACCGCGGACGGCGTACCGCGTGCGGCACAGCAGCCTCAAAGACGCCGCCGTCGCGCAACAGCAGCCTCGGAGATGCCGCCGACCGGCCCCGCCGCCGAGCATGGTCGCCGCGGGCAAGGCGCCCGGACCTTCTCCCGGATGAGGTGCTGAGCAGTGACGGTGGACATCGCACAGAGCAATACGCGCGGCATTGCCTCGCTCTTCAACTCGGCCGTGGCCGCCTGGGCCATCGCCGCGGCGTGGGAGATCGGGGCGCTCGACGAACTGCACCGCGCCCGCAGGCTCGACACCGCCGACTTCGCAGCCCGTCACGACCTGGACTCCCTGTCGACCACGGGCCTGTTCCGCGCCCTGTCCGCAGTGGGCCTGGTGCGGCGCGAGGGCACGGTCGTCACCGCCTTGGACGGCTTCGACGAGATGTACCGCAACAAGTCGTTCTTCCACTGGCTGGGGCGGGGCAGCGCGGAGCTGTTCCAGCAGATCCCGGCCGTCCTGCGCAACGACAACCGCACCGGCTCCTTCTACCGGCGGGACGCCGCCGCCATCGCCTACGCCTGCCGCGAGATCGACCAGGTCACCTACGCCCCCGCGTTCTGGGCGGCGATGGGCCGGGTCGACTTCCCCTTCACCCGGGTCGCCGACCTCGGCTGCGGCAGCGGAGCCCGGCTGCTGCAGATCCTCGACCGCTGCCCCGGCACCACCGGGACGGGCATCGACATCGCGCTGCCCGCGATCGAGGTGGCGCGCGAGGAGGCCGCCGCCGCGGGTCTGGCCGACCGCACCGAGTTCCTGCACGGCGACGTCCTGCGTCTTCGGCCCCGGCCGGAGTACGCCGACGTGGAACTGCTGACGTGCTTCATGATGGGGCACGACTTCTGGCAGGACGGCAGGCGCGAGAACGCGATCGGCACCCTGCGCCGGCTGCGCGAGGCCTTCCCGTCCGCCCGCCGTCTGCTCATCGGCGACGCCACCCGCACCGATCTGCCCGACACCGAACTGCCCGTCTTCACCCTCGGTTTCGAGCTCGGCCACGACCTGATGGGCACGTTCCTGCCGACCGTCGCCGACTGGGAGTCCGTCTTCGCCGAGGGCGGCTGGGAGCTGGTGCGCACCAACCGCATCGAGATGACCGTCGGAGAGGTCATCTTCGAACTGGCCTGACGCGAGGGGAGTCCCTGCCATGACGACACTCGCGGCGGCCGTCGCCCAGGCCCTTGCCGACTGCGGCATCGGGCACGCCTTCGGCCTGGTCGGCGGCGGCAACATCCTGGCCACCGCCGCGCTGACAGCGGCCGGTGTGCACTACACGGCGGCGCGGCACGAAGGTGGCGCGATGGCCATGGCCGACGCCTACTTCCGGGCCACCGGGCAGGCGGCCGTGTGCACCACCACGCACGGGCCGGGCCTGGCCAACACGGCGACCGCGCTGGCCGAGGCCGCCAAGAACCGCAGCGCCGTCGTCCTGCTGTGCGGTGACGCGCCCGTGGCGGGTGCGCGCGCACACGACATCGACCAGAGCGCCCTGGCCGCCTCGCTGGGGGTGCCCGTGGTGCGCCTGACGGATCCGGACACGGCGGTCGAGCGCACCGTGCGGGCCGTACGCACCGCACGCACCGCCCAGTGCCCGGTGGCGCTGTTCCTGCCCGGCGACCTGAGCGCCCGTCCGCTGCCCGCCGCTCCCACGCCCACGCAGGTGACGCCGGCCGGTCCGGCGGAGTCGCCGGGCGCCCGTGCCGCCGAGGTCGACGACGTCCTCGCCCTGTTGGCCGGCGCCCGCCGCCCGCTGCTGCTGGCGGGCCTGGGAGCCTGGCGTTCGGGCGCGGGAAAGATCCTCACGGAGCTCGGCGACCGGCTCGGGGCGCTGCTGGCCACGACCGTCATGGCCCACGGGATGTTCGCCTCCAGCCCCTACTCGCTGGGCCTGTGCGGAGGGTTCGCCTCCCCGGCCGCGGCCGCCCTGATGGGCGAGGCGGACGCGGTGCTCGCGTTCGGAGCGAGCCTGGGCGACTTCACCCTGCACGGCGGGCGGATCCTCGACCCGTCCGCCCGCGTCGCGCAGATCACCGTCGAGGGCGCCCGCGCGCCCCGGGCGGACGTGTCCGTCCGCGGTGACGCCGCGGCCGTGGCGGCCCAGGTGCTGGACGCGGTCGACGCGCGCGGCGTCGCCCGTTCCCCGTGGCGGGAGCTGGCCGCCGTCGGCGGGGCGCTGGAGCGCGCGGGCGGCGGCTGGGCGGCGCTGCCCCACCGGGACGCGTCGGGCGGCGGCCGCATCGATCCGCGCACGCTGACCCGGGAGCTGGCTTTGCTGCTGCCCGCCGAGCGCACGGTCGTCCTGGACGGCGGCCACTTCATCGGCTGGCCGGCCATGTACTGGCCGGTGCCGGACCCGGCGGGGCTGGTGTTCACCGGCGCCGCTTTCCAGAGCATCGGACTGGGCCTGGCGGGCGCGGTCGGTGCGGCCGTGGGCCGGCCCGACCGCACGACCGTGGCCGCCGTCGGCGACGGCGGGGCGCTGATGGGTCTGCCCGAGCTGGACACGCTGGTGCGGTCGGGCCGTTCGGCGCTGGTGGTGGTCTACGACGACGCGTCCTACGGCTTCGAGGAGCACATGTACGTGCCCCAGGGCGCGGACGCGGCCACGCTGCGCTTCGCCGACACCGACTTCGCCGGGGTGGCGCGGGCGCTCGGGGCGCGGGCCGTCACCGTGCGCGGCCGGGGCGATCTGGATGCCGTACGGCAGTGGACGGCCCACGGTGCCCAGGGCACGCTGCTGCTCGACTGCAAGGTGTCGCGTGGGGTGCTCGCGCCGTTCCTGGCCGATCTGCTGGGCCGCTGACGGCGGTGGCGGCCGCGGGTCCCGGGCCGGGACCCATGGCCGCCGGCTCGGCGCTGCGGGGGATTTTCAGCCGCCGAGCAGTCCCGGGCGCAGGTCGCGCAGATGGTCGAAGGAGGTGAGGTCCGGGACGGTCCAGCCGTTCAGGTCGTACTCGGACAGGCACTGGTCGACGAACGCCTTGTAGTCGTCGAGCTGGCCGGTGGCGGTCTGCGCGAACAGCAGCTCGGCCCGGGTCGCCTCGTGGTTGCCCGCGTAGTTGCGCTCGTACAGCTCGTGCCGGCCTCCGAACTCGGTGCCCACCGCGTCCCACAGCAGCTTGAGCACCTTGACCCGCTCGACGGCGTCGACGCCGCCGGAGCCACGCAGGTAGGTGTCGAGGTAGGGGCGGATGGCCGGGTTCTTGAAGTCCTCGGCGCTGGAGTTGAGGTAGATCAGCCCGCTGGCCACGTCCTGCTGGACGATCTCCTTGATGCGCGGGTAGCCGATCTGCATGAACCACCGGTAGGCCATGCCGTACTGCGGGTTGGGCAGCACGGCGCCGCCTCGCCACTTGACGGGGTTGCGGGCGGCCGCGTCCGACAGTCCCCAGAAGAGGTTGCGCCAGGCCAGCACCTCGCCCAGACGGGTCTGTACGCCGCGGAAGTCCTGGGTGCCGGTGATCTCCAGGGCCTTGGCGAGCAGGCCCGCGATGAACTCCAGCTTCACCGCCAGGCGGACGCAGCCGTGGAAGGTGAAGCGCTCCATGAAGCCGGACTGGCCCGAGAACATCTGGATCTTGGCCGTGTCGCCGTAGACGAAGACGTTCTCCCAGGGGACGAGGACCTTGTCCAGGACGAGGATGGTGTCGTTCTCGTCGAGCCGGGAGGACAGCGGGTAGTCGAAGGGGCTGCCCATGACCGCGGACATCGCGGTGTAGGAGGGCCGGCAGATCAGCTTCACGCCCTTCGCGCCGGTGGGCACGGTGGCGATGAGGGCGAACTCCTTCTTCTTCACCGGCAGTCCGTGATGGGCGATGAAGTTGGCGTGGGTCAGCGCCGAGCCGGTGGCGACCACCTTGGCCCCGCTGACCACCAGGCCGGCGTCGGTCTCCTTCTCCACGTGCACGAACACGTCGGAGACCCGGTCGGGGGGCAGGTTGCGGTCCACGGGCGGGTGCACGATCGCGTGGTTCCAGTACAGGACCTTCTCCTGCGACTCGCGGTACCAGCGGCGCGCGTTGTCGGAGAACGGCGCGTAGAAGTCGGCGTTGGCGCCCAGGGTGCCGAGGAAGGCCGCCTTGTAGTCCGGGCTGCGGCCCATCCAGCCGTAGCTCATCCGGGACCAGGCCGCGATGGCCTGCTGGTCGGCGACCAGGTCGTCGGCGCTGCGGGGAGTGGTGTAGAAGCGGTGGGTGTAGCCCGTGCCCCCGCTGTCGGTGCGCGTGGTCAGGACGTCCCGGTGGGCCGGGTCGTGCAGCGCGTCGTAGAGGCGGGCCGTCATCCGTACCGGGTTGGCGAACGCCGGGTGCCTGGTGACGTCCTTGACCCGGTCGCCGTAGAGGAAGACCTCGCGGTCGTCGCGCAGGCTCTCGACGTATTCCTCGCCCGTCAGCGGCCGCGTCCCCGGTCCGCCCGCCTGGTCTGCGGCGGCATCGTGCTGATCGGTCATGCGTCTCATCGTGACAGCCACCGGGCGCCGGGGCTTCTTCCCCCGTGCGGGGCTGCGGCCCGGCCCGGCGTGCGAGGTGCCGAAGTCGCGGCCAGGGCGCAGATGCGCAATCCGGAAGGTGCCCCAGAACCCCGGCGCGGTGTGAGGTCGCATCAGCACGGCCTGGTTTCACGACCTGTCACGTCCTGGGAGGACTCACGATGCTCACCGCCGACATCCCCACGCGTGCGCAGCTGGTGCAGCGCGCGGCCGAACTGGCACCGCTGCTGCGCGAGAACGCGCCGAAGGCCGAGGAGGACGGGCGACTTCAGGACGAGACGATCGAGGCGCTGGCGCAGGCCGGCGTCTTCAAGCTGCGCGTTCCGAAGCGGTACGGCGGCTACGAGGCCGACACCCGCACCCTGGTCGACGTGGCCACCGAGCTGGGCCGCGGCGACGGGGCCGCCGCCTGGACCGCGTCGGTGTACTGGATTCCCACGTTCATGGCGTGCCTGTTCCCCGACAGCGTCCAGGACGAGGTCTTCGCCACCCCCGACGTGCGCGTGTGCGGCACGCTCAGCCCGTCCGCGCAGGCCGTGCCCGTCGAGGGCGGCATCGTCGTCAACGGCAAGTGGAGCTTCGTCAGCGGCGCCCGGCACGCCCACTGGCAGGAGATCATCGCCGCCCAGGAGATGCCGCACGGACAGCATCTGCCCCTCATGGCGCTGGTGCCGATGGACCAGCTGGAGATCATCGACGACTGGGACACCTCCGGTCTGCGCGGCACCGGCAGCGTCTCCACCGTCGCCCGGGACGTCTTCATCCCCCAGGAGCGCGTGCTCCCCCTGCCCGCCGTCCTGACGGGCCAGTACGCCTCGCAGCTCAACGCCGACTCGCCCGTCTACCGCGCCCCGCTGCTGCCGGTCGCCTCCGCCTCGTCCGTCGGCACCGCGGTGGGCCTGGCCCGCGCCGCCCGGGACGTCTTCTTCGAGCGGCTGCCGGAACGCACCCTGACCTACACCTGGTACACCAAGCAGTCCGAGGCGGCGCTGACCCACCTCCAGGTGTCCGAGGCGGTGCTCAAGACCGACCAGGCGGAGTTCCACGCGCACCGCCTGGCCGACCTGGTCGACTCCAAGGGCGCCTCGGGCGAGGAGTGGACGGTGCAGGAGCGGGCCCGCGCCCGCGCCGACCTGGGCGCCGTGGTGCGGCTGGCCAAGGAGGCGGTCGACGTCTTCGCCTCCGCCTCGGGCGGTTCCTCCATCTACCGGGACGTGCCGATCCAGCGGATCACCCGCGACATCCAGGCCATCAGCCTGCACGCCCTGATGAACCCGAACACCAACGCCGAGCTGTACGGCCGCGTCCTGTGCGGCCAGCAGCCCAACACCCTCTACATCTGAGTCCCTCCCCTCCCGACGCCATCCCACGGAGTGCATCCATGACCACCCAGACCGTTTCTCCCGGCTCCTCCGGCATCGCCGTCTCCGACGAGGACAAGGCCGCCGTCGCCGCCGTGCCCCAGCGCCTGGCCGAGGCCTGGGCCGCCCACGACGCCGACGCCTTCGCCGAGGTGTTCACCCCGGACGGGACCCTCGTTCTGCCCGGCTTCTTCGAGAAGGGCCGCGACGCGATCCGCGCCTTCGCCGCCGCCGCCTTCGCCGGCCCCTACCGGGGCACCCGTGTCACCGGCACCCCGGTCGACCTGCGCTTCGCCAACGAGGGGGCGGGGGTTCTGATCACGCGCGGCGGCATCCTGGCCCCGGGCGAGACCGAGCCGGCGCCGGAGCGTGCCGTCCACGGGTCCTGGGTCGTCGTCAAGCGGGACGGCCAGTGGTTCCTGGCCGCCTACCAGAACAGCCCGCGCCACGCCGCCTGAGCGCGGCGGACGACTCCACGGAAAGGGGTGAGACCGATGGCCGGTTCATACGGTGACCGCGCGGTGGTGCTCGGCGGCAGCATGGCGGGGCTCCTGGCCGCGCGGGTGCTCGCCGACACCTACGGCGAGGTCCTGGTCGTCGAGCGCGACGACATCGGGCGGACCACCACCGCACGCAAGGGTGTGCCGCAGGGCCGCCACGTCCACGGGCTGCTCGCCCGCGGACAGCAGATCCTCGACGAGCTCTTCCCGGGCTTCACCGACGACGCCGTCGCCGCGGGCGTCCCGACCGGCGACCTGGGCGAACTGCGCTGGTTCTTCAACGGCCGGCGGCTCAGCCCGGGCACCACCGGCCTGGTCTGTGTCTCGGCCACCCGGCCGCTGCTGGAGAGCCGGGTGCGCTCGCGGGTGGCCCGGCTGGCGAACGTCACGTTCCTGGAGCGCCACGACATCGTCGGCCTGGTCGCCGACGAGGACGGCGCGAACGTGACCGGGGTGCGGGTGCAGGACCGCGGCGAGGGCACGCCGCAGCGCACGATCGCGGCGGACCTCGTCGTCGACGCCACCGGCCGCGCCTCCCGCACCCCCGTGTGGCTCGAGGAGCTGGGCTACGAGCGCCCCGAGGAGGAGCGCATCCGGATCGACCTGAGCTACACGACCCGTCTCTTCCGGCTGCGCGACCCGTCCGTCCTGGGCGGCGACCTGTCGATCAACCCGGTCACCTCGCCGAGCCACCGGCGCGGGGCGTTCCTGTCCCGGATCGAGGACGGACTGGTCGTGGTCTCCCTCACCGGAGTGCTGGGCGACAGCGCGCCCGCCGACCTCGACGGCTTCCTGGAGTGGACGCGGACCCTGCCGGTGACGGACGTCCACGACGTGATCCACGACGCCGAACCGGTCGGCGACGGCACGGTCTTCCGCTATCCGGCCAGCGTGCGGCGCCGGTTCGAGAAGCTGTCCCGTTTCCCGGGCCGCTACCTCGTGCTCGGCGACGCCGCCTGCAGCTTCAACCCGGTCTACGGTCAGGGCATGACGGTCTCCGCGCTGGAGGCCCTGGTCCTGCGCGACCACCTGGCCCGGGGCGCGGTGGACCCGCTCGCCTTCCTGCGGGACATCGCCCAGGTCATCGAGGTGCCGTGGCAGTTCTCCGCCGGCGCGGACCTGGGCTACCCGGAGGTGGAGGGCGTACGGACCGCCGAGTGGGAGCAGTCCGGGATGTACATGGCCAAGCTGCACGCGGCCGCCGTGGTGGACGGGGAGGTGACGGCCACGTTCATGCGGGTGGCCGGGCTCGTCGATTCGCCCGCGGCGCTGATGAGTCCCGAGATGCAAGAGCGCGTCGAGCAGGGCTTCCTGCGCTCGCAGCCGCTGGCCGCCTGAGCCGGCGTCACACGAGGAGACCGCCGCACGGCACGTGCCGTGCGGCGGTCTCGTCGTGCCGGGCCGCGCGCCCCCGGGGCTGTCCTCTGGATCTCGATGCCGTGCTGGGCGGCTCTCCGCGGCGCAGAGGACGGGGGCCGCCCCGCACAGGGCGGGACGGCCCCCGAACGGCCGCCACGGATCAGCCGGCGGTGGCCAGCGCCGGCACGGTCAGACGGACCGGGAGGCTGCGGTGGCCGTTCATGATGAACGTCGGCAGCGGCTGCAGTTCCTCCCGGGGCACGGCCAGCGACAGGTCCGGGAAGCGCTCGAACAGACGGGACAGCCCCGTGCGGGCCACCAGGCGGGCCACGCCCACACCGAGGCAGTAGTGGGGGCCGAAACCGAAGGACAGGTGCTCCTTGTCGGCGCGGGCGACGTCGAAGGTGTCGGGGCTGTCCGGGTGCAGCCGCGGATCGCGGCCCACCGCGCTGTAGTTGACCAGGATCGGGTCGCCCCGGGGGATGGTGACCCCGTCGAGCTCGATGTCCTCGGCCGCGTAACGCAGCGGCAGGTGGGCCAGGGGCGACTCCACGCGCAGCGTCTCGTCGATCACGTCGTCCCAGGTGGCCTGTCCGGAACGGACGAGCTCCAGCTGCGCCGGGTCGGACAGCAGCGCGGTGATGGCGTTGTCGAAGAAGTTGATGGTGGTCTCGGAGCCGGCGCCGAGGATCGCGAAGATCGTGTCGGTCAGCTCCTCCTCGGACAGCCGCGAGCCGTCCTCGTCGCGGGCGGCCACCAGGTCGCTGGTGATGTCCTCGCCGGGCTCGCGGCGCTTGTCGGCGATCAGGTCCGCCATCGCGCCGCGCCAGCCGGCGAGCACGGCCTGGGCCTGCTCGGGGGTGATGGTGGTGTCCACCATGGCGTCGATGACCTTGGCGGTCTTGGCGCGGGCCTCTTCGGGCATGCCGATCAGGTCGGCGACCAGACGCGCGGGCAGCGGGTAGGCGAACCGCTCGCGCAGGTCCACCACCTCGCCCGGCCCGGCCTGGGCCAGGGCGTCCAGCAGCTGGTCGGTGAGTTCCTCCACGCGCGGGCGGAAGGCCTCCGTGCGCCGGGGGCTGAACGCCTTGCCGGTCAGCTTGCGCAGCCGGACGTGGTCCTTGCCGTACGCGGTGACCATGTTGTCCATGGCGACCCAGCTGATCAGCTCCCAGTCGGGCGGTATCTCGCCGTTGCGGAAGGCGGGCCAGTGGTTGCGGGCGCTCTTGGTCACCCGGGGGTCGCCGAGCACCTTCTTGATGACGTCGTGGCCGTTGAGCGACCAGGCGAGGACTCCGCCGGGCAGTTCCACCCGGGTCGCGGGGCCCTTGGCCCGCAGGACGGCGGCCTCGCCGTGGAGGTCCCGCCCTGTCGTGTCGAGGGCGAAGGGGCAGCCTTTCTCCATGGAACGGTTCCTGTCTGAGGTGAGGTCGGGTGGGGTCGGGGCGGGGGCGGTCACTGCCCGGTTCCGAAGTGGGCGCGGGCCAGTTCCCGGTTGGCGTGCGTGGCGAGGAAGATGCCGTTGCCCGCGTGGCTGTGCAGCATCGACAGATCGCGCCAGACCCGTTCGATGCGCTCCCCCGCACGCACGGAGCTGGAGCCCGCCGTCGGGAACAGCTGGCCCTCGACGGCCCGCCAGCACAGGCGGACCACTTCACGGCTGATGGTGGCCAGCCGCAGTTCCTCCTCGCGGGTGAAGGCCGCGGCCTCCTCGCGGCAGAGCTGCTCCCACTGGCGCACGGCCTCGGTCATCGCCGCCTCGGCGGTGGCGATCATGCCGGTGGCCTCTCCGAAGCGGAACTGGAAGTCGGGGTCCTCGGTGCGCGGGACGATGGGGAAGAACGTGGTGGTGCGGGTGGCCATCAGCTCCTCGTACGCGTCCAGGGCGCCCCTGGCCATGCCGACGGCCAGCGCGCCGAGTTCGAGCAGCATGAAGCTGAGCGGTCCGCCGCCGTACTCGGGCCCGTGCAGGGTGCGCCCCGGCAGCCGGTCGGTGACGGGGATCTGGCTGAGGTGGCCGACAAGGGTGCGGTGGGCGGGGATGCGGGCGCCCCGGATGCGGATGCTGTGCGAGCCGCTGCCCCGGAGGCCGAGCTGATCCCCCCAGTCGTCCAGGCGTTCGAACTGCGCGCGTTCGGCGACGAACAGCATCGGTGCGGGCGGCTGGTCGGGGTCGTCGAAGACCAGGGTGTGGCCGATGAAGTGGGTGGCGTAGGGGGCGCCCGAGCAGTAGTTCCAGGTGCCGTCCAGCAGCCATGCGCCGTCCTCGGTGCGCCGCGCGTTGCCGGCGGGAGCGACCGTGGCCGGGCAGACGAAGTCGCCGCCGGCGAACAGCTCCGCCTGGGTGCGCTCGTCGAACAGGGTGGCGGCGACCAGGGCGTGGGCGGCGCCGAACAGGTACATCCAGCCGGTCGACGGGCAGCCGCGCGCCAGGGCCGTGGCGACCCGCATGAACGTCTGGGGGCCGAACTCGTAGCCGCCGTACCGGCGCGGGACCAGGATGCGGTAGAACCCGGCGCGGCGGAACGCCTCGTGGGTGTCCTCGGCGTAGTGGCCGCGCTGCTCCGTCTCGGCCTGCCGGCCGGTCAGGGTCGCCGCCAGCTCCTGCGCGCGGGCGACGATCTCGTCCGGGGTGAGGTCCGGCTCCGGCACCGCCGCGCAGGGCGCGGGCGTCTCGGGCAGGGTGGAAGTCATCGTGGATCGGTCCTCTTGCGTCGAAGGGGTCGCCTGGTGGGCGCCGAGGTCACACGTGCGCGAGCGGCGTCTGCGGGGCGCTGCTCAGGGCTGTGAGCAGGCGGCGGAACTCGGCCACCAGGGCGAGGGCCGTGCTCTCGTCGAAGCGGTTGTGGTCGAACTTCAGGCTGCCCGCGAGCTCACCGCCGGGAAGAACGTCCATGGCCCACAGGCCGCCGTCCGGGATGGCCGAGCTGACCTGCTGCGACAGGGTGCGGCGGCGGATCTCGTGGAACCGGGGCTCGGCGCCGTCCTCGCCGTCGAGCGGGAACGGCGACTGCAGCACCTCGAAGGCGACGACGGCCAGGAAACCGTCGGCGAACGGTGCGAGCAGCGCCGGGCTGTCCTCGGCGATCCGGGCGAAGGGGATCTCGTGGCGGTAGGCGCCCACGCACGCGGCGCGTGCCTGTTCCAGCACGTCACGAAGGGTGGTGCAGCCGCTGGTGTCGACGCGGATGGGCACGAAGTTGAAGAACGGGCCGACGGAGTCCGTGAAGCGCTCCTCGTAGCGGCCCGAGGAGAAGGTCGGGAAGACGACGTCGGTGGTGCCGGTACGCCGCCGCAGCAGCACGCTGTAGGCGGCGGCCAGCACCATGAAGGGGGTGCAGCGTTCGGCCCTGGCGAACTCCACCACGGCCCGGGACAGTTCGGCGTCGAAGACGAAGCGGTGCACGCCGTACGCGCTCGGCCGGTCCTCCTGGCGCGGCCGGTCGGAGGTGATGCCGGTGATCTCGGCCCCGGCGAGACGCTCGCGCCAGTAGGCGCGGGCCTGGTCGGTGCGGCTGGTGTCCGCGCTCTCCTGCTGGAAGCGGGCGAACTCCTGGTACTGACGCACCTCGCCGAGGTCGGCCGTGCCGCCCGCCGCGCGGGCCCGGTAGGCGGCCACCAGGTCGCGCATCAGGACCTGCAGGGACCAGGCGTCGGTGGACGTGTGGTGGGTGGCGAGGACGAGGACGGCGTCGGTGGCGTCGAAGCGGCCCAGGAAGGCCCGCAGGTGGGGCAGTTCGCGTACCGGGAACGGGGCGGCGTCGATGTCGTTGAGGAACTCCTCGGCGCGCACCTCGCGGGAGCCTTCGGTCTCGGGCAGGTCGGTGATCTCCAGGGCGACCGGCGAGGGCGGGTGCACGATCTGGTGGCCGCCCTCGTCGTCGCCGACCACGGCGGTGCGCAGCACCTCGTGGCGTGCGGCCACGTCGTCGAGGGCGCGCTGGAGGGCAACGGTGTCGACGGCGCCCGTGACGCGCCAGCCGCACACGAGGGTGTGCCGGTGACCGAAGGCGCCGTCGGTCTCCCCCTTGTCGAAGGCGCGCAGGAACTGCTGGTTGTACGACAGCGGGATCCGCTGGGCGCGTCCGTCCGTGTCCGGCGCTGCGGCAGTGATGCTCAAGGTGACCATTCCTTTTCCCGGTCGGGGCGACCGCGTTGTGGCCGGGTGGGTCTAGAGGGGGGCGGGCGTCAGATCCCGCAGCCGGATTTCGAGTTCGGCGACGGTCGGGTGGCTGAGGATGTCCGCGACGGACACCTCGACGCCGAGTTCCGCCTCGAGGCGGCTGGCGAGCCGTACCGCCTGCAGGGACTCGCCGCCCAGTTCGAAGAAGCTGTCGTGGGCGCCGACCGCGTCGAGGCCGAGGGCGCGTGCGAACAGGCCGCACAGCAGCTGCCGGGCGGGCGTGAGTTCCTCGCTCGGCAGGGTGGGAACAGGCCGCTCGGGCGCGGGCAGCGCGGCTCGGTCCAGCTTGCCGTTGGGGGTCAGGGGCAGGGCGTCGAGCGTGACGAAGGCGGCGGGCACCATGTAGCCGGGCAGCAGGGCGGCGACCGCGCGGCGCAGGTCGTCCAGGCAGACACCGGCGGCGCCGGGCACGATGTAGGCGACGAGCCGCTTGCCTTCGGCGGCGCCGTCGTCCCGGACGACGACGGCGGCATGCGCCACGCCGTCCTGACGGGCCAGTACGTGCTCCACCTCGCCGGGCTCCACCAGGAAGCCGCGGATCTTGACCTGGTCGCCGAGGCGTCCGGCGAACTCCAGCAGCCCGTCGGGGGTGCGCCGCATCAGGTCCCCGGTGCGGTACATGCGCGCGCCGGGCGGGCCGTAGGGATCGGCGACGAAGCGTTCGGCGGTCAGGGCGGCGTTGTCGTGGTAGCCGCGGGCCAGCCGGTCGCCCGCGACGTACAGCTCGCCGGTCTCCCCCTCGGCGACGGGCGCGAGGTCGGGTCCCAGCAGCCGGACCTCGACACCGTCCATGGGCCGTCCCACCGGGACCCGGCCGGTCGGCGGGCAGGAAGCGGTCATCGTGGCGTGCGCGGCGAAGGCGGTGAGCTCGGTGGCGCCGTACATGGCGCGCACGGTGGTGTCCGGGCAGGCCTCCAGAACGCGTCGCACGGCCGTCGGGGCGATGACGTCGCCGCCGGTGAGGACCTCCTCGACCGGGGCGAACATCTCGGGGGCCGCCTGGGCGAAGACGCGGAAGAGGCCGGCCGTCACGTGCAGGGCGGTGATGCCCTCCTGCGCGATCAGCCGGCGGACGGTGGCGACGCCGGGCTCACCCGGCGGGGCCAGGACGACGCGACCGCCGTTGAGCAGCGGCATCCATATCTCGTAGGCGCAGACTCCGAAGGCGTAGGGGGCCAGCGACAGGACCCGCTGATGGGACGCCCGCCAGGAGGAGTCGGCGGTGAAGGCGAGGACGCCGCGGTGGGTGACCTCCACGCCCTTGGGCTCGCCGGTGGAGCCCGAGGTGTGGATGACGTACGCGACCGCGTCGGGGCCGCACGCCACAGCCGGGTCGGTGGCGGGCGAGGCGGCCACCGCGGCGTCGGAGGCCGGCTCGACGACGGCCTCGGTCCGCGGCAGTCCGCGCTCGCGCAGCACGGCGTCGGTCAGCAGGACGCAGGCGCCGGCCCGGTCGGTGATCTGCTGCATGCGTGCCTGCGGGTAGGCGCTGTGCAGGGGCAGGCAGGCGGCACCGGCCTTCACCGTGGCCAGCAGGGCGACGATGAGGTCGGGCGAGCGTTCCATCAGGACGGCGACCGGGTCGCCGGGGCGCACGCCGAGGGAGAGCAGCCGGTGCGCGAGCCGGTTGGCCCGCTCGTCCAGTTGCCGGTACGTCAGGGCGGTGCCCTCCCGGGGCGCCGACACGGCCACCGCGTCCGGCGTCGAACCCACCTGCGCGGCGAAGCGCTGCTGAATCGATGTGACCAAGGCGTTGTCCAATCCGATCGGCCCTCCCCGGCGGCGGACCTCACCCGTGCCCCCGGTTCTGCCCGGAACGGTCACACAGCGGCGCGGGGCGCGGCATCTCCTGGATTGCCGCGCCCCGCGCCCGCGCGTACCCCGCGCGTACTTGGTCAGGTCGGCCGCTCAGCCGATGTCGAGCCCGGCGGTGAACCAGGCCTCGGCCCCGCGGATGCGTGCCTCGCACTCGGCGCGGTCCGCGCCGCTGATCACGAAGGCGGCGAGGAAGTCCCCGGAGTGCGAGGCCTCCGGCACCCGCTGCCCCACCTCGGCGTATGTCGTGTACTTCAGTACGCCCGGCGGCAGCGTCGCCGGGTCGGGCAGGGCGCGCAGGACGCCCGGCCGTTTGGTGAACAGCAGCTGCCCCGCGATGCGTCCGGGCGCTCCCCGTCCCTCGAAGGCGGCGGGCAGGCCGAACTGGCGGCGCACCGGGTACTCCATCGGGTCGAAGCCGAACAGGGCCTGCTGGACGTCGCGCACGCCCGCCCCGCCCGCCCGCGACGCCGCCTCGCACAGGACGAGTTCGTCGTCGGTGGTGTGGAACACCTCGATGTGGAAGGCGAAGTGCTCGGGTCCGCCGAAGGCGGCCAGGATCCTCTCGCCGAACTCGGCGAGCCTGCGGGTGAGCGGGTCGGCGGCGTCGAGGGCGATGTCGACCCGGCCGGCGCGGTCGCGGAAGTTCGCCAGCGCGTACTGGTACTGCGAGGGCCACAGGGTGGCGATCCGCCCGTCCAGGACGGTGCCGTCGATGTGGCACATGGAGCCTTCGACGAAGGCCTCCGCCAGCCACTCGCCCCGGCCGTCGGGGCCGGTCAGGTGGCCGGTTCCCAGCCATGCGGCCAGCTCTTCGCGGGTGCGCAGGACGGCCAGGCCGATGGAGCCGGCGCCGCTGCGGGGTTTCACCACGACCGGCAGTCCGTGGTGGTCGGCGAAGTCCTCCAGGTCGGCGGCCGTGTGCAGCAGGGCGTGGTCGGCGACCTTGATGCCGGCCCGCAGGGCGGCCTGCTTCATCTCCCACTTGTCGCGGTAGACCAGCGCGGTGTCCGGGCGCTGCCCGGGCAGGCCGTAGCGCTCGCGCAGTTCGGCCGCGCGCAGGATGTCGACCTCGTGGCAGGCCACGATGTCGGTGACGCCGTGCTCCTCGAGGAGTTCGGCGGCGCGTTCGGCGACGCGGGGGTTGTGGTCGTAGTCGGGCAGCGCCTCGGCGTGCAGGTAGGGCGCGGTGGTGGGAAGTTCCTCGCCGTACAGGGCGAGCTGCTCGGCGGAGCACAGCAGGACGAGCTTCTCCCCGCGGTCGGCGAGCCAGCGCTCGTAGGGGGTGGCCCGCAGGGAGCCGCGGTGCAGCACGAGCGTCGTCATGAGGGGATCCCTTCGGTGAAGATGCTGACGTATCGCTCCCCGGTGTCGGGCAGGATCGTGACGATGGACCTGTCCGCGTACGACGGCTGCCGGGCCAGGAGGGTCGCCGCGTGCACGGCGGCGCCGGAGGAGACTCCCGCGAACAGGCCCTGCTCGCGCACCAGGGCGAGGGCGGTCTCCAGGGCGGCCTCGTCCGGGCAGGTGATGACCTGGTCGATGAGGTCGACGTCGGTGGTGGGCGACACGAAGCCGCCGTTGAGGCCGGGGATGCGGTGGGTGCCGGCGTAACCGCGGGACAGGACCGGGGAGTTCTCGGGCTCGACGGCGACGATCTCCAGGGCGGGGTTGCGTTCGCGCAGGTAGCGTCCGGCACCGGTGAGGGTGCCGCCGGTGCCGACGCCCGCGACGAGCACGTCGACGCGGCCGCCGGTGTCGGCCCAGATCTCCGGGCCGGTGCTCTCGTAGTGGGCGCGGACGTTGTCGGGGTTCTCGTGCTGGCGCACGTACCAGGACCCGGGGATCGCGGCCTGGATCTCCTCCGCCTTGGCGATGGCTCCCGCGAACCCCTCCGCGCTGGGCGTCCGGACGACTTCGGCACCCAGCGCGGTCAGCAGTCCGATCCGCTCGGGGGTGGCGCTGTCGGGCAGGACGACGATGCAGCGGTAGCCGCGCCTGGCGGCCATGGCCGCCAGGGCGATACCGGTGTTGCCCGAGGTGGACTCCACCACGGTGGCGCCGGGAACGAGGTCGCCGCGCTGCTCCGCGCCGCGCAGCATCGCCAGGGCGGCCCGGTCCTTGCTGCTGGCGAAGGGGTTGGCGGATTCCAGTTTGGCGAGCACCTCGGCGCCGGGCGCGGCGTGTGCGACGGCGAGGCGGACCAGGGGGGTGTGGCCGATGAGCTCTTCGAGCCCGGCGGCGACCTTGCGTTCGGCGCGGACGACAGTGGTCACGGCAGTCTCCAGGAGGCGAGCGGGGCCGGGCGGCGGCCGGGTGGGCGTGGGTGCGCCCCGGTACCGCTCACCACGAGCCGGCCGAGGCGAGCAGACGGACGGCGTCGAGGGCGGGCGGTGCGGGGTCGGCCGGGTGCGCCGTGGACGCGTGCGGGCCGGCCGGGGCAGGTGCGGGGCGGGCGATGGAGCGGGCGGCGTAGACGCGAGTGCCGGGCAAAAGGTCGTCCGTGACCGTGGCCATGGCCCCGATCAGGCAGTCCTCGCCGACCGTGACGGGCCCGAGCACGGTGGCGTTGGCTCCGAGGACGACCCGGTCGCCGATCACCGGATGGCGGCGGGCGCCCGGCGGCCGGGCGTTGTCGGCCCACCAGCCCACGGCTCCCAGGGTGACCTGCTGGTAGATCGTCACGTCGTCGCCGACCACGGCCGTCTGCCCGATCACCACGGCCGCGCCGTGGTCGATGAAGACCCTGCGGCCCAGCGACGCGCCGGGGTGGATCTCGACTCCGGTACGGCGGCGCGCGATGCGGGCGAGGGTCCGCGCGGCCCAGCGCGCGCGTCCCCGGTAGAGCCGGTGCGCGATGCGGTGGGCCCACAGGGCGGACAGTCCGGTGTGGCCCAGGGCCTCCCAGCGGCTGCCGAGGGACGGGTCCCGTTCGACGACGACGCCGAGGTCCTCGCGCAGGGTGGGCAGCAGTCCTCGTCGTTCGGACATGTGGTCAACTCCTCCTGTTCGGCTGCGGTGCGCAGGCGGCTCAGGCGACCCGGCGCTCTTCCCGGGCGGCTGGTTCGACGTCGATGCGGATCTCCTCGCGGACCAGGCGCTCGCACAGCCGGACGGCGCTGTCGGTGTCGGCGGCCGTCACCGCGACGCTGCCGAGCCGGTCCCAGTTGTCGCGCAGCGGACGGACGGTGTCGCCCGGCCGGACCGAGACCTGGGCGAGCAGGACCTCGGGCCGGGCGGCGACCTCCTCGACGCCGTGGACGGCGGTGACGGTGCCGGGGCTGCGCAGCACGAAGCGGGTGACGGCGGCGGCCTCCGGCTCGGGCGGAGCGGCCAGCGGTTCGGTCAGGCCCAGCGGCCAGGCCGCCCCGTAGGCCATCAGGTCGATGCCGTACGCGGCGTGGACGAGTTCGGTGATGTGGCCGCCGCCGCACCGGTTGTGCGACTCGATGATCACCGGGCCGCGTGCGGAGAGCCGGATCTCGGTGTGGCTCGGTCCGTCGGTGACGTCCATGGCGGTGAGGAACTCCTCGACCGCGGTGGTCAGGCGCGTTTGGTCGGTCTCGGACAGGCGGGCGGGCACGGCGTGGCCGAGCTCGGCGAAGTGGGCGTCGTCGGTGAGTTTCTCGGTGACGGCGACGACGACGTGGCGGCCGGCGAAGCTGAGGGACTCGACGCTGAACTCGGGGCCGTCGATGTAGGCCTCCATCAGGAAGCCGTCGACGGTGAACATGGTGGAGCCGCGGTCGGTGCGCCCGCCCTGCAACTGCCGGATCCGCGCCCAGGCGGCATCGATGTCGTGCGGGCCCGTCACCCGCAGCAGGCCGAATCCGGCCGTCGTGGAGACGGGCTTGACGATGAAGGGGTAGCCGGCCTTCGCGCCGAAGTCCTCCAGGGAGCCGCGGCCGTCGACGAGGCCGTGCTCGGGCACGGGCAGGCCGCGCTCCGCGAGGTGACGGCGCATCAGGTACTTGTCGCGCATCCGGCGGCTGACCTCGTGGCGCCTGCCGTCGCTCAGCCCGAACAGGTCGGACAGACGCCCGGCGGGGACGAGGCCGGGTTCGGTCAGGGAGACCACCGCGTCGACGCCGTAGACCGCGCGGGCGGCCTCGGCGAAGGGCCGTACGGTCTCCCAGTCGGTGTAGTCCACCATCAGCAGCGCGTGGGCGGTGCGGGTCTGGTAGGGCGTGATCTTGTCGGGGTGCTGGATCAGGACGACTCTCGCGCCGAGCGCGTCGAAGCGCTCCAGGTGGGCGTCGACGCCGCCGACGAGCAGCACGGTCGGGGCAGGGCTCAACGCAGGATTCCCTTCGGGGCGGTGGCTTCGCGCACCTCGGTGACCAGCAGGGAGCGCACGCGTGCGATGCGCTCGTCGGCCTCGGCGGGCGACTGGGCGTCGACGACGACGTAGCCGTGGCGGGTGGCGGAGTCGGTGGTGGGTGGCAGTTCGTCCCCGGGGACGAAGGGGAAGTGCAGCGTGTGGACGTAGGGCAGCGACCGGATGGCGTCCAGGCCGCGGACCGACTCCAGGCGGCCGGGCGGCAGCAGGAAGAAGCCGACGGACGCGGTGTGCAGGGCCGTGGGGGGCTCGATGTCGGCTCCCGCGAGGGCGTGGAAGATCTCCGCTTCGATGTCGTAACCGGTGGCGGTCTCGATGAGCTGGGGGATGCGGTCCCCGCCCAGCCGGGTCTGGGACTCCACGATGCGCGGGCCGCGTTCGGTGAGGATCACCTCGGTGTGCGCGGGCCCGAAGACGAGGCCGGCGGCGTCGAGCAGCCGGATCACCAGGGTGCGGATCGCGGCGCTGTCGGCGGGGGCGACGGCGGCCGGGTGGACGTGGGAGGTCTCGACGAACAGCGGGGCGCCGGTGGTGCGCTTGGCGGTGATGCCGATGACGTGGTGCGTCCCGTTCGCCGAGAGGGTCTCGACGCTGAACTCCGGCCCCTGCAGGTACTCCTCGACCAGATACGGGCCGACGTGTCCGGCCGCTGCGACGCGCCCCGTCCATTCGTCGAGGTCGGCGGCGTCCCGGATCAGGGCGATGCCGCGGCTTCCGGACAGGCGGGTGGGTTTGACGACGACGGGCAGCGGCAGACGCCCGACGGCGGCCGCGACCGCCTCGACGGTGGGCGCGAGTTCGCTGCGCACGGGGGAGATCCCGTGCTCGCCCAGCAGGGCGCGCAGGGCCGCCTTGTCGTTGAGGCGGTGCACGGCCGTAGCCGGATTGGGCGACAGTCCGAGCGCCTCCGCCTCGGCGACGGCCGGGCCCATGCTGCTTTCCGCTCCCAGGTGCACAACGGTGCCGATGTCGTGGGCCCGGACGGTGGAGGCGATCAGGGCGCGCAGCGCCGGTTCGTCGGAGAAGTCGGCCGGCAGCAGCTCCCGGGCGTGCTCGGCGACCGAGTCGAGGTAGGCCTGCTCCCGCAGGGACGGGTCCCAGATCGCCCACACCTCGAAGCCCGCCTGGACGGCCTTGCGGACGAACTGGCTGTAGGGCATCACCATCAGCAACCGCTTGTTCGGCACGCCGTGTGTCATGCGGGGCTCCGTTTCTCGTAGGGCGTCTCGCGACGGCCTCTCCATCGTTTTCCGGGCCCGCACAAGGGTCATCTTCACAATTGCGACGCCCCGGCCACCCGGCTGTGACCTGCGCGTTCATCCGACTTCGCCAGGTCGAACGGCGGTGGAGGGCCGCTCGGGCACAACGGCGGCGCCCGGC